>CP082962.1:3357500-3689870 GCA_021730285.1 Desulfovibrio sp. JY | reverse complement strand
GGTAGGTCGTGGTGAGCACGCCGCTGCGGGTGCCGCCGATGCCCTTGGCGTAGGCCAGGGCCAATTCCAACGCCTTGCCGCTGGCGTTCTGGTGCACGGCCACCAGGCAGGGCACGCCGCCGCCCTCGGTGTAGACGCGGCGCACCAGATGGCCCGGGCCCTTGGGCGCGATCATGGTCACGTCCACGTCGGCCGGGGGCACGATCTGCTGGTAGTGGATGTTGAAGCCGTGGGCGAACATGAGCATCTTGCCGGCCTTGAGGTTCGGCAGGATGTCTTTTTCGTACAGCGACCGCTGGGTCTGGTCCGGAACCAGGATCATGATGACGTCCGCAGCGGCGGCAGCCTCGGCGGCGGACATGGGAACGAAACCGTGCTCCTTGGCCAGATCCCAATTGGGCCCGCCGGGACGCTGGCCGATAACCACCTTGACGCCGGAATCGCGCAGATTCTGGGCATGGGCGTGCCCCTGGCTGCCGTAGCCGATGATGGCGACGGTCTTGTCCGCCAGCAGGGAAAGGTCGGCGTCCTGGTCGTAATAAATCTTCATTGTAGCTCCTTTTTTATTCCTGCATGCCGCGCCGCATGGCCACGGCGCCGGTGCGGGCGATTTCCTTGATGCCGAAACGCTGCAACAGATTGATCAGCGCGCCGAGCTTGTCCTGGGTTCCCGTGACCTCGAGGATGAGCTCGTCGAGACTCACGTCCACCACCTTGCAGCGGAAGATGTCCACGATGCGCAGCACTTCTGCCCGCTTGGCGCCCTCGGCGTCCACCCGCAGCAACATCATTTCGCGTTCCACGGACTTGACGTCGGTCAGGTCCACGACCTTGAGCGTGGTGACGAGTTTTCGCAACTGCTTGATGATCTGTTCCACGATGGCTTCGTCGCCTTCGGTGGTGATGGTCATCATGGAAAGGCCCTCGGTCAGGGTCGGGGCCACGTTGAGCGTTTCGATGTTGTAGCCGCGACCGCTGAAAAGCCCGGCCACCCTGGAGAGCACCCCGGGTTCGTCTTCGACCAGAATGGAAAGAATGTGGCGCATGGGCGGCTCCTAGACGAGAATCATCTCGGTTATGGACTTGCCGGCCGGGACCATGGGCGCAACGTTCTCCTCGCGATCGACGACGACGTCCACGATGACGGTCTTGGGCAGGGCGAAGGCCTCGGTCAGCACGGATTCGACTTGCCCCGGGTCGGACACGCGGAAGCCGGCCGCGCCGTACGCCTCGGCCAGCTTGACGAAGTCCGGGGCCACGTCGAGACAGGTGGAACAGTAGTTTTTCGCGTAGAAAAGCTCCTGCCACTGGCGAACCATGCCGAGGTAGCCGTTATTCAGGATGACGATCTTGACCGGCAGGCCGTAGCAGACGGCCGTGGCCAGTTCCTGGATGCACATCTGGATGGAGCCGTCTCCGGCCACGTCGATGACGAGACGGTCGGGAAAGGCCACCTGGGCCCCGATGGCGGCTGGGAAGCCGAAGCCCATGGTGCCGAGCCCGCCGGAGCTGATAAACGACCGGGGCTTGGTGAACTGGTAGAACTGGGCGGCCCACATCTGGTGCTGGCCGACCTCGGTGGTGATGATGGCCTCGCCCTTGGTCAGGCGGGAAATGATCTCCACCACGTACTGCGGCTTGATGACGTCCGTGCCCTGCTCGTAAGCCAGCGGCTTTTCCTCCTTCCAGCTTGCCAGACGGGCGAGCCAGGGAGTGTCGCGGACCGGAGCGGCAGAGGCGTCGGAAACATCGGCCTCCAGCGTCTGGCGCAGCGCCATGAGGAAGCTCTTGCAGTCGGCCACCACCGGAATGCCAGCGGCCACGTTTTTCTGGATCGAGGTGGGGTCGATGTCGATGTGCACGATCTTGGCGTTTTTGGCGAATTCGCTGAGCTTGCCCGTGACCCGGTCGTCGAAGCGGCTGCCCACGGCCAGGATCAGGTCGGCACCGCTTATCGCCATGTTGGCGGCGTAGGTGCCGTGCATGCCGAGCATGCCGAGCCACAGCGGATCGTCGGCCGGAAAGCAGCCCAAGGCCATGAGCGTGGCCGTGACCGGGATGTTGAAGGTGCGGGCCAGCCAGGTCAGGTCCTCGGAGGCATTGGAGGCGATGACGCCGCCGCCGGCGTAGATGATGGGCTTTTTGGCCTTGCGCACCACGTCCGCGACCTTGGCCACCTGCTTGGGGTTGGGGGCGTAGGTGGGGTTGTAGCTGCGCATCTTGATCTGCTTGGGGTAGTTGTAGACGCACTTGGCCTGCTGCACGTCCTTGGGCAGGTCGATGAGCACGGGCCCCGGCCGGCCGGTCGCGGCCAGATAGAAGGCCTCCTTGATGACCTTGGGCAGGTCGCGCACGTCCTTGACCAGGAAATTGTGCTTGGTGCAGGGACGCGTGATGCCGACGATGTCCACTTCCTGGAAGGCGTCGTTACCGATAAGAGGGGTCGGGACCTGGCCGGTGATGATGACCACCGGCACGGAATCCATATAGGCGGTGGCAATGCCGGTTACGGCATTGGTGGCTCCGGGGCCCGAGGTCACCAGGCATACGCCTACCCTGCCCGTGGCCCGGGCATAACCGTCCGCGGCGTGGATGGCTCCCTGCTCATGGCGCGCCAGCACGTGTTGCAGCAGGGGGTAGTTGGGAAGCTGGTCGTAAATGTCGATGACCGCTCCTCCAGGGAAGCCGAAAACGACTTCCACGTCCTCGCGGCGCAAGGATTCGAGGAGGATCTGGGCCCCGGTGAGTTCCATGTCTACTGGTCCTCCGCCTTGCGGTATTTTCTGAGGAGCGTTTCGATGCGAGTCTTTCCGGACAGCTTTTTCTTCTTGATTTCCTTAAGCTCGGTCTCTTCAGCGGGATTCAGGAAGGGTTTGCCTTCCATCTTATTCAGGATCTTCTCGAACGCGATATGCTCCTCGTACAGGCTTTTGAGTTCCGGGTCCGCCTCGCCGTACTTGGCAATGAGATCCAGATCGCGTTGGTCCATGGCAAAGACTCCTTGTTGACGGTTCTAGTCACATCCCGTCTCGGTCGCGATGGACCAATCGGGTTCGGACTCGGCGATGATACGCACAATCTTTTTCCGGGATTTTTCCCCGGACACGATACGGACCTGCCGGGGGCGCACCCCGAAGCACTCTGCCAGAAACGCGGTGAGCGCGGCATTGGCCTGGCCTTCGACGGCCTTGGCTCGCAGCCGCACCCGCAGCCTGTCCTCGGCCAGTCCGGCCAGGGCATCCCGACTGCCGCCGGGAGTGACGGCCACCCGCAGCGTCCAGCCGCCCTCCCCGTCCGCCGCGGCGAAGACGGGCATCGCCGGGGTTGCGGTCCGGATTTTCGTCGACGCGGCCATATCAGGACCCCGCCATCGTCGGGCCAAAGGCCGTGGCCACGCGCGCAGACGCCCCGACCAACGGACGGACCGCATTGCGCCGGCTGTTTCCGGACTGGCTGAAGGAAAACATCCGATTCGTTACGCTTCGCGTCTCAACGATCACGGCTATCGCGCCCGGACTGCAGGCGGCCTTCGGCAGGCCGCCCGGTTGGCGTCATTTGGGGCATAGACACGCGCATGCGCGAACTCCGGCTCCGTGTTACATACGCCCCAGGCCAATGCCGCCCAGCCGCATCAGGGTGGGCACCAGGAACCACTGCAGAAACTGCACGGCCAGGATGGCCACAATGGGCGAAAGGTCGAAACCGCCTATGGACAGAAAGGGCAGCCAGCGCCGAAGGCGGTAGAATACCGGATCGGTCATGGCCCGCAGGAATCGGACAATGGGATTGTACGGATCGGGACGTACCCAGGACATGAGCGCGGCGATCACGATAATCCAGAAGTAGAGGGAGAGGACGATGTCCAGAACCCTGGCCACCGCAACCAAAAAATATCCAATGATATCCATGTATCTTCCTTTCGCATGCAGCGCTTACGCAAACGCGCCGTAACGTAAAAATGGCACAGCGGCGGCCATTAATCAAGACAATTCCCGCCAGCCAAGGCCCGGCGGGGCCTCCCGGCCCGGCTGCCGGTCCTTTCGCCCTGGAAAAAACGGGTCGCCACGCCTTGGGCCCCGGTGCGAATCCGGGACGCCATGGCCCTGCCCACGCCTGGGAAAACGAGCACTTTCCTGGGCGAAAAAACAGGGTCTTGAAAACGAGCTCTCCCTATGGGCAACGCGATGCTATGCGTCCTTGGTTTCCGACTCTCCGGCAAGGCAGCCGCGCAAGGTGTCGAAGTCCGGGATGTACATGACTGCGGACAGCGCCGGGTTCTTGTACGACCAGAAAGGCACGGCCGCCGCCCTGGCCGAGCGCTCGTCTAGGGCCGAGTCGCCGATGTAGGCCACGGATTCGGCCGGCAGCTTCCAGGCGTCGAGAATCGTGAATACGCCCTCGGGATCCGGCTTGGGCCGCTTGAGCCGGCCGGCGCTTATGACCGGAGCGAAGTACTGGTCGATCTCGAAGTGGCGCAACAGGATTTCGACGGTGTTGGTGCGGTTGGTGTGCACGGCCATATGCACCTCCCGCTTGGCCAGGGTTTCCAGCAGTTCGACCAGGCCGTCCTCCAGATAGATAAAAGGAAAAATGTCCTCGGCATAATCGAGGTTGCGCTGGACTTCCAGGGCTTCCTCCAGGCGGTCGGCCGGGATGATGTGGGCCAGGCATTCCTTGACGGAATGCATGTGCACATAGTCTTCCTCCTCCGGCGTGAGCGACAGCATGCCGACGCCCTCGCGGATGAGGTTGTAGTACATGCGGTTGGCGTCGCGGGAATCGACCAGCACGCCGTCGCAGTCGAAGATGACGCCCCGAACCCGTTCGAGAAATGCGGGGGGGGACTTGGTATCGCACACGTACACCGGGCGCTCCTTACGGTTTTGGGATGACGATGGTCCGGGGGACATCGAGCCAGGGGGCCTCGGGATCGGGACGGGTGTTGCCGCGAAGCCGCCAGCCGGGAAGCGTTGCCGCGAGCAACGGCGTTTCGGGCCCGCCCTGAGGAAAGAGCGCGGCCAAATCCCCGGCGCCAAGCGGCGCGAAAGGCAGGCCGGCATCGAGAAGGCTGTCGGCGATCTCGGGATCGGCGATGAAAAGCCCGGCGTCTTCCGGCGCGATGGCCCAGAAAGGCTGCAACAGCTGTCGCCAGGGCGGCCGGAACTCTTCGGCCAGGGCGGCCTGGGTGGGGATACCCGTGGCCGCCAGGGCGGCAATCAGCTCCTCGTCGGTGTCGTCCTCGGTCATTCCCAGGCTTTCGGCCATGGCCGAGGCGAAGCGCGCGTCGCATTCGCCCGCGTCGACAAGGTCGAGCAGGCTTTCCTCGATCCGGTAGGCCAGGCACAGGGCCAGCTGGGCGGCGCGTCGCCGGCGGTCGACCACGCGTTCGGGGTGCATATGGTCTTCGAGTTCTTCCCGGGCGGCAAAAGACGTGTCGGCGAAGAAATGTCCCGAACCATAGCCGGCGAGCAAGGCTAGATCCTTGGGGTCCCTTACTTCCCGGCGCAACCGGTCGCATTCGCGCAGGCAAGCGTCGAGTTCCTCGGCGCGAAGCGGCAACACGGTCGGCCGCAGCCGCGCCTCGTCCGCCTCGCCGAGGCCGGGATCGAGCAGCCGCACGCCGACGGGAAGGTCCCGGGTCAGGCCGGGATGCAGTCCCGGGAAAAAGAGCAGGCCGTTCATGGGCAATCCTTTATTTGCGGCGTTAGGGAGCTTGGCGTTTGAAAAAGCGCCGACACCGGCCCGGACAGGCCGGCAGGGCGAGCAGGCACAGTTCACCGGCTGCATTGGCGCAATCCGGGAAAGAAGTCGTATCACCGGGCAGGTAATCCCGACAAGAGCCCTCTCTGGTCAGGGTTTCCGGAAAACGGCTCCGCCAGACCCGTCCGGCCTGCTCCTCGGTCAAGCCCATGGCCTCGGCCCGAACCAGGAAATCGTCGAAGGCACGGCCAAGGCGCGTCAGAACCCGGCAGCGAAATCCCTGGTCGAGGCCGGGGTTCACATGTTCCTCGTAGAGGCAGCGGCCGAGAAGGTAATGCCGGCAGCCAAGACCCGGCAGGCATGTCACCACGGCCGACATGACGGTTTTTCCATGCGGCCCAGGCTTTCTTGACCTGCCCCTAGGCGGCGTGTATAGCCTCGGCCAACCCACTCGCGGAGGCATGACATGTTTGGAATCGGATTTCCGGAGCTTATCATCATTCTGGTCATCGTGCTCATCATTTTCGGAGCCAACAAGCTTCCCGAGATCGGAGCCGGCATGGGCAAGGCCATCAAAAATTTCAAGAAGGCCACCAACGAGCCGGACGAAATCGACGTGACCCCGGGCAAGAGCAAGGACGACGCCGACAAGAAATAGCCTGGGCCGGAATTGCCGACAAGGCCCCGGAAGCATGCCTTCCGGGGCCTTTTTTATGGCGCACCGACCTTTTCGCGCCCGGCCACGGCCAGGATGGCCCGGGCCAGGGCATCGGCCACGGCCTGACGTTTTTCCGGCACGGCCAGGGCGGCGGCGTCTTGCGGATGGGACAGGAAACCGGTCTCCACGAGCACGGCCGGGGCATCGGACGCGGCCAGAAGCGGAAACGCCCCCGCCCCGCCACTCGCCACGGGGAGCGGCGACGCGCCCTGGCGCAGGGCGGCGGTCAGCTGCCCGGCCAGACGCTTCCCGGCCTCCATGCGTCCGGTACCGGCGGCGCGCCGGGCAGCGGTGAGGAAAATGTCCCGCCCGGCCCGGCTTGCTTCGGCTGGTCGGCGTCCCCGCCCCCTTCCCTCCACCCGGACCACTTCCCCGGCCAGGGCGTCGGACGACGTGAGGGCATAGGCATACACCGCGATCCCGGCCGCCTCGGGTCTGGGCACACGGGCGGCATGCAGCGAGACGAGCAGGTCCGCGCCGTAAAAACCGGCCAGGGCCGCCCGTGCCCAATCGGGCAGGGACACATCGGCCGTGCGCGAAAGCGACAAGGCCACCTGTTGCGGGGAAGCGGCCAGAATCCGGGCCAGACGCAGGGCGATATCGAGCGTCACGTCGGATTCGCGAAGCCCATCCCCCGGCGCGCCGACATCCATCCCGCCATGGCCCGCATCGATGAGCAGGCGCATCGGCGTGTTCCGCGCCCCCTCCGCCGTCGGATGGCTGAGCGCCTCGCGCTCAGCCATGGCCGCCTTGTCCGTGGCCATGGCGCGCCGGGGCGGCGTATCGCCGGGCTTGTCGCCGCCCGGCGGCAAGGGGAACTGGCTTATGGTCTCGACCATGATGCGCGACAGCGTGTCCTCGGGGTTGAGGCGCACGGCCAGGGTGAAATGGGCCAGGGCCGTGCGTGCGTCGCCGCGTTGGAAATAGGTCCGCCCGAGCAGGGCCTGGACGCGGTCGTTTCGCGGGTCCTTGGCCATAGCCTCGTTAAGCAGGGACAGGGCCTTGTCCGTATCGCCGGATTCCAAAGCATCCTGGGCGCTTCGAGCCAGTTCGTCGGACGACGCGGCCCGGGAGACGCTCGGCGCACCGACCACAAGGAGCCCCGACAGGCCCAGAAGGCGCAGGATTTGCCGACGGTTCATGCCGTCCCCCCTTCAAGCCAGCGCCCGGCCGCTTCGCACACCCCGGCCGTATCGCCGGGCGCGAACCAGCGCACCTCCGGCTCCTTGCGAAACCAGGTCATCTGGCGCTTGGCGTAGGCCCGGGTGTTGGCCAGCCATTTGGCCTTGGCTTCCTCCAGGCTGCACGCGCCGGAGAGGTAGCCGACGATCTCCGGGCCACCGATGCCGGTAAGTCCCGGCGCGTCGGGCCGATAGCGCGTCAGCGCCTCGCGCACCTCCTCCACCGCGCCCTCGCGCGCCATGGCCTCGATGCGGCGGGCCAGACGCGGCGTCAGCGCGTCCAGAGGGAGGGACAGGCCGATGACCAGCGCGTCGTACTCCGGCGCATCCGGATCGCCGGCGGCCTGCCAGTCGGACAGGGCCCGGCCGGTCGCGGCATGCACTTCCAGAGCCCGGGTCACGCGCTGGCGGTCGGCCGGGGCGATGCGGCCGGCGGCGGCCGGGTCCACGGCGGCCAGGACCTCGTGCATGGCCCGGGCACCGGTGGCGTCGTAGCGAGCGGCGACTGCGGCGCGAACGGCCGGCGGCACGGGCGGAATGGGGGCCAGCCCGCCGCGAATGGCCCGGAAATAGAGCCCCGTGCCGCCGACGAGCAGCGGAAGCAGGCCACGCGTGGTGATGGAGGCGACCACACCCCGGGCGCGTTTGGCGAAGGAGCCGGCATTGACGGCCGTGTCGAGCGGCGTGTCGCCGTAAAGGAAATGGGGACATCTGCCCTGCTCTGCGGCCGTTGGCTGGGCGGTCAGCACCGAAAGCCCGGCGTAGACCTGCCGGGAGTCGACGTTGACCACTGCCCCGCCGTAAGCCTCGGCCAGGGCCAAGGCCACGGCTGTCTTGCCCGTGCCCGTGGCCCCGAGCAGGCAGACGATGCGCGTCGCCGCCACGTTCACGCTCCCTTTTTGGGATCGGCCAGGCCGTATTTTTCCCGCATCCGTTCCCGCACCAGTTCCGGGACCATGCCGCGTATCTCGCCGCCGTGCTTGCAGACTTCCTTGACGATGGTGGAACTGATGTAGAGCCACTTGTAGTCGGTCATGATGAAGACGGTTTCGATGCTGCGGTCGAGCTTGCGGTTCATGAGCGCCATCTGGAACTCGAATTCGAAATCGGAAACAGCCCGCATGCCGCGCAGGATGACATTGGCCCGGCGGCGCTTGACGTAGTCCACGAGCAGGCCGTTAAACCCCTCGACCATGACGGAAGCGTCATGGTCGAACACCGCGTCGGCAATGGCCACGCGTTCGTCGAGGGAAAAAAGCGGCGTTTTGTGGGAGTCGCCGGCCACGGCCACGATAATCGCTCCGAAAACCTTGGCCGCCCGGCGCACCAGGGACACGTGCCCGTTGGTCAGGGGGTCGAAGGTTCCGGGGTAGACGGCGATGCAGTTTTGTGTGGCGTCCATAGGATGATCCTCGTTTGACCGTAAGTCCGGTCGGTCAGGCAGGCGAGCGACTCCGGGACGTCCGCGGGAGCAAGACGCGCGCCGGCCTCGATTTCCGCCGCAATGACCCCGTCCGGGGCCAGCAGGCCGCTTCCGACAAGGGCGGCCAGGGTTGGCGGGAGCAGGTCGTGGCCATAGGGCGGGTCGATGGCCACGATATCGAAAGGCGTTTCGGCCAGCCGGGGGAGTGCCCGGGCCACGTCCGCCTCCACCACTTTGGCTTCGCCGGAGGCCAGTCCCAGGCCGCGCAGGTTCTCGCGCAGCATCTTGGCTACGGCCGGATTTTTCTCCACGAAAAGGCCGTATCCCGCGCCGCGTGAGAGGGCCTCGATGCCCACGCTCCCTGCCCCGGCGAAGAGATCCAGCACCCTGGCCCCGGGGAAAATCGCCTCCCGGGCCGCCAGCATGGAAAAAAGCGCTTCCCGCACCCGGCCCGTGGCCGGCCGCAGCCCCACGGCGTCCACGACCTGGATGCGCCGTCCGCCGAAACGGCCGGCAATGACCCGCATGCTCATCGTTGCCGCGCCCCCGTGGCCACGGCATAGACAGCCGGGGCATAGCGCAAAAGAAGGTTCCCCAGGCCCACGCACAGGGCAAAGGGCAGGGTCGTCAGCAGCACCATATACCCTATGCCCGCCGCCGATCCCGAGGGATGGAAAATGAACCGTGTTCCGTAGATCAGGTAGGACAGCACCGGTTCATGGGTCAAATAGACGAAAAAGGAGACGCCGGAGAAGCGCAGCAAAAATTGCGAATCGCCGAACCGGGAGTAACCGGTCAAGAGCCACAGGCACACCGTGCCGAAGATCAGGTTGTGCCGATAAAGCGTCTGATAGATCTCGGTGCCCGTTCCCTGGGTATATTCCACGAAGCTGACGGCCAGCAGTACGGCCAAATAGAGGACGCAGGCCGGGACGGTGAAGCGCCTGGCCCCATCGAGGTCGGCCCTGGTCCGGGAGAGCAGGCAGCCCAGGTAGAAAAAGAACATGCCGCTTAATTCCACCGGAAGCCCGTGCTGGGGAATAAACATCCAGATGGCCCAGAAGACCACCAGCCCGAGCAGGGGAATCTCCACGGACACGACATAAAAGACCGGGGCCAGCAGGAAAAAGACATAGAGGTCGCGCAGGAACCACAGCGTATAAACGGCCGGAAACCGGTAGACACCGAGCAGGTATTTGAGGATGCCGTCACGGTGTAGGTCGTTGAAGTCGCCGATGTAGGGGATTTTGTTGAATATAAGGATCAGTGCAATACTGATGGCGTTGAAAAGCAGGTACGGGACAAGGATGGTACGGGCCTTTTTGACCAGCATCCGGCCATAGGCCTCCACCGTCGGCTTGTAGGTCAGATAGAAAAGGTAGCCGGAGATGCTGAAGAAAATCGGCACGCACAGCCGGAAGATATTGTGTGGGAAAACGACCAGATAGGCGCGCAGCCCATCGGGCACCTGGGTGTAATAGGCCTGGATGCCTTTTTCCGCATGCACGCCGACGATGAAAACGACGAGCAGCGTGCGCAGCACGTCAAAACGTCGGGAAATCTCCGGGGGAACCAGGGCGCGTGTGGACATGAATGGTAGATGGCGCGGCGCTCAGGCCAGCAGGTCGAATTTTGAAAAGCGCATGGTCATGGCCGCCCGGCCCTGGGTGGCCGAACGCAACTCCGTGGAAAAACCGAACATCTGTCGCAGAGCCGCCAGCGACTCGACGAGTTTGTGCCCGCCGCGATCGACCATGTTCTCGATCTTGGCCCCCTTGGAGCCGAGAAGCCCGACCACGTCGCCGACAAAGGCGTCGGGCACGCTGATCTCCAACTCCATGATGGGTTCGAGCAGGGCCGGCTTGGCGGCGGTCAGAGCGGCCTTGAGCGCCTGACTTGCGGCCAGGCGGCAGCCGACCGCCGAGGTTACCCCCTCGACCGTGCCGATGCCCGTTACCCGCACCCGCACGTCCTGGACCGGATACCCCTTTATGGGCCCGCTTTGCAAACCGTCGACCAGCCCCTCCTCCATGGCCGTGATCCAGGCCTGGGGATAGGGTTGGGTGTCGATGGCAAAGGCGATGTCCCGCCCCGCTCCACGGGGCAGCGGCGAGACGGCCAGGGCCACCTGGCCATGCTGGCGCTTGTCGCCAAGCTCCCGGTCGAACAGCCCGTCACCGACGCCCTGGGTCGTGACCGTTTCCTGGTAGACGACTTGCGGTTTGCCGACCCGGGGGGAGACGCCGTATTCGCGACGCACCCGCTCGAGCACCACGTCGAGGTGCAGTTCGCCCATGCCGGAAAGGATCAGCTGGTCGGTGTCCGCGTCGTGGACCAGGGTCAGGGTCGGGTCTTCCTGGAGCAGTTTGTCGAGGACTTCCTTGAGCCGGTCGGACTCCTCGGCGTTTCGGGGTTCGAGGGCCAGGCTGATGACGGGTTTGTAGCCGGCGATGGACTCGAGCACGATGGGGTCGCCCTGATCGCACAGGGTGTCGCCGGTGACGGTCTGGCGCAGTCCGGCCACGGCCACGATCTCGCCCGGGCCGGCGGATTCGAGCTTTTCCCGGTGCCCGGCGTGGAGCCGAAAAAGCCGGGCCGGCCGTTCGATACAGTCCCGGGTGGCGTTGTAGACGTCCTTGCCGGCTTCGAGGCGGCCGGAATAGATGCGGGCGAAAACCTGCTTGCGCCCGGTTTCCATGCTGACCTTGAAGGCCAGCGCGGAAAGGGGCGCATCGGGGTCCGGGGCCAAGCGTTTTTCGCTTTTGGTGCGGGGATCAAGGCCCGTCACCTCGCCCCGGTCCAGGGGACTCGGCAAAAAGGCCAGCACACCGTCGAGCAGCGGTTGGACACCGATGTTTTTGAGCGCCGAGGCGGCATAGACCGGGACCAGGGCATGGGAGAGCGTGCCGGCGCGAAGGGCCGCCATGAGGACCGCCCGGTCGATGGGTTCCCCGGAAAGATAGGCATCCATGAGCCCTTCGTCGTGCTCGCAGGCCGCCTCCACAAGCGCCTCGCGCCAGGGCGCGGCCATATCCGCCTCTTGCTGGGACAGCGCACGGCGGGTGATCTCCCCGCCCTGGCTTGCCTGGTCGAAATCCAGGCGTTCCATGCCGATCAGGTCGATCAGCCCGGCAAGCTCCGCCCCCTGGCCCACGGGAATGGTCACGGCCACGGGATTCGCGCCGAGTTTTTCCCGCATGGCGGTAAGCACCGCCTCGAAATCCGCGCCGAGCCGGTCGAGCTTGTTCACGCAGGCGAGCTTGGGCACGCCGTAGGCCACGGACTGTCGCCAGACCGTTTCGGATTGGGGCTCGACCCCGGCCACGGCGCAAAAGACGCCCACCACGCCGTCGAGGACACGCAGGGAACGCTGGACCTCGATGGTGAAATCCACGTGCCCGGGGGTGTCGATGATGTTGATGACGGCGTTATTCCAGGCGCAGGTGGTGCAGGCCGAGGTGATGGTGATGCCCCGCTCCTGCTCCTCGGGCATGAAATCCATGGTGGCCGTGCCGTCGTGCACCTCGCCCATGCGGTGGATCTTGCCGGTGTAAAAGAGGATGCGCTCGGTCAAGGTGGTCTTGCCGGCGTCGATGTGGGCGATGATGCCGATGTTGCGGAGGCTTTGGAGCCTGCTTTTGCCGGCTCCCTTCTTGGCGCTCATGAACGCTCCGTCGGGGTTGGCACGTGATGGCCGTGGGCTAGCAGCCGCTTACGGCTCTGTCGTCGACAGCGGCGGCGGTAGCCACGCGGCGAAAGGCGTCGGGCATAAGTTGCGGCCACAGCCAGAAAATTTCCCGGCCGGGAGCAAGGACCAGCGGCGCCGCGCCAAGGGCGCTGGGCACCGCTTCACGCGCGACGCAAAGGGCATCATAGCCGCAATCGGCCGCTTCGGCCAGCCCGCCCGGGGCAGGGACAAACGGCGCGGAACAATTTTCGTCCCGGCCATGGACGCCAAAGACCATGTCCGGTTGGGCGAACAGCAAGGCCTCGTGGTCCAGGTCGTCGTCCGGGCCGCACAGGATACCGCATCGACCCGAGGTCTTGGCCGACAACAGCCGCAGGCCGCCAGCGAGGCTTTCGCTCGGAAACGGCACGCCGTCCAGGAGCACGACGGCTCCCCTGCCCTTTGGCGCCAGTTCCGCCCACAACCCGGACAGGGAACGCACCCCGAGGCGGCAGGCTGCCTCCACGCCGCAAAGCTCCAGGGTGGTCAAAAGCGGCTGGGGCCAGCTTCCCCCGCCCACCCGCACGGCCGCGACTTCCGGCACCCGGGCGCACAGGGCCGGGATGACGGCGGCGGCGAGCCTTGCCGGCGAGGTGAAGCCCGCGCCGCACAAAACCACGGCGAAATCGAGCGGCACATCCAACCGGTCAAGGGTCAGATCGTGGCCAAGCCCCACGCTTTGGCGGCGATACGGGGGCATGGGACCGCCGCAGGCGGCGTAGATGGCGGCGATACCGGTTTTGAGCAGCGAACGCTGCCGGTCCGTGACCCGGGCGTAGGCCTTGGCAAAAGCGGCATCGGCCACGCGGCCGCGCTCCATGGACGGCGGCCAGAAAGCGGCCGGCGCGTCACACTGCTCCGTTTCCTGTTCCGGCGTCATGGGATCTGGATCTCGGGGATGAGGGGGATGGGACGCACAAACGGGCGGGACCGGCAATGGCCCCGCCCGCATGCCTGCGTTACAACCAGCGCTTGAGCCAGTTGTGCCAGCTGCCTTCGATCTTGCGGCGCTCGGCTTCGCTTAAGGTCTTCTGGTATTCGAGGTAGGAAAGTTCGGCCCGCAGCTTGGCGTAAGCCTCCACTTCCTCCAGGTCCTTGAAGTTCTCCACCGTGTACATGTAG
The DNA here is from genome assembly GCA_021730285.1 of Desulfovibrio sp. JY. Lineage (NCBI taxonomy): Bacteria > Pseudomonadati > Thermodesulfobacteriota > Desulfovibrionia > Desulfovibrionales > Desulfovibrionaceae > Desulfovibrio > Desulfovibrio sp. JY. The sequence continues at coordinate 3,675,999 of CP082962.1, read as the reverse complement.
CGCTTCCAGGCCGCGCCGTACTGGTCGGTACGCCAGTAGAAGTCGGCCACGAACAGCTCGTGCTCGGCCAGGCGCTTCCGGCAGCGCCGGATATATTCCGCCGCCTCCTTGCCGTAGTCGGTGTCCGGGAACGTCTGCTGCAGCAGGTAGAAGTACTGCAAGGCTTCCTGGAGATTGCCCTGCGGCATGTCGATGGATTCGGAGCGCTTGAAGTTGGAGACGCCGATCTGGTAGAGGACGTAGGGAATTTCTTCGCTACGCGGATGAACGGATTCGAATTCCTTGTAGGTTTCGGCGGCCGGGCCGTAATCCTCGGTCAGGAAGTAGGCGTCGGCCAGGGCGATGGTGCCCATCGGGGTGTAAGGGCTGAAGGGGTAGCGGTCCTTGAGCTTGATAAAATATTTAATGGCCCCGTAGTAGTCCTTTTCCGACATAGACTGCCGCCCGGCTTCATAAAGTTCCTGGGCGGTATCCTCCGGCGGCGGAAGAAAATAATAGTCCATGAGCCCGGCACAACCGCCAAGAAACAGCAGCAGGCAGGTCAACGGCAGAAAGCGGCGCATCATCGCATTCATGGTACATTCCCAAATACGGCCCGGAGGGGTCCGGGCGCATTGCGCCGGACGCGACGCCCCCACATGTCGGCGTCGCGTCCGGCGTTTTGATGCGCGTCCTCTTACCAGATGGGTCGAGGGCGCACAATGGAAAAAACCGAACCCGTCCGTCCGCCTCCGTCTCGCAACGGCGTCCGTCCGGGTCCGGCCGTCAGCCTTGCGAGAAGCGCGAACTGATGTAGGCGTAGGCGGCATGGGCGGCGTTGGCGCCATCGCCGACGGCCGTGGCCACCTGCCTGCAGGATTTGGATCGGATGTCGCCGGCGGCGAAAATGCCCTCGATATTGGTGCGCATTTCCGCGTCGGTCGCAATGAATCCCTTGTCGTCGCGGGCAAGTCCCTCGGGATAGAAGTCCCCCTGGGGCTCGAAGCCGACGAAGACAAACACGCCGTCAACCGGGATGACGTGGCAGTTGCCATCCTTGACGTTACGCACCTCGATGCCGGTCACGCTCTCCCCGCCCATAATGGAGCACACAATGGTCGAGCGCAGGATTTCGATGACGGGACTCACCGTGCAGCGGTCCTGGTAGCATTTCTGCCCCCGGAAATCGTCGCGCCGGTGGATGAGGTAGAGCTTTTTAACCAGCCGGGACAGGTAAAGGGATTCCTCAAGGGCCGAATTGCCGCCGCCGATGACGGCCACGGTCTGGCCCCGGAAGAAGTTCCCGTCGCAAAGGGCGCAGTAGGACACGCCCTTGCCCACGAATTCCTTTTCCCCGGGGATGCCCACCCGTTTGTAGCGGGCGCCGGTGCAAAGGACCACGGCCGTGGCCTCGATGGTCTCGTCGCCGACCGTGATGCGGTGGACGCCGTCGACCGATTCGATGGATCGGACCTCGTCGCCGACGCGGTCCACGGCGTAATGGCCGAGATGGGCGGCCATGAGGTCGGCCAGCTTCCAGCCCTCGATGCCGTCCGGAAAGCCGGGATAATTCTCGATCAGATGCGTCATGAGCATCTGACCGCCCGGGGCCAGCTTCTCCACCATGGCCACGGATACGTCGGAACGGGCCAGATACAGGGCGGCCGTCATACCGGCCGGACCGCCCCCGATCACCACGGCGTCATAACGTTTCATGAACTACAAAGCCTTTTGGGTGAGCATTTCCTTGATGCTGCTTTTGGACACGGCGCCGGTGATCTGCTCGACCACTTCGCCGCCCTTGAAAAGGATCAGGGTGGGGATGGCGCGGATGCCGTACTTGCTGGGGGTGCTCGGGTTTTCGTCCACGTTCATCTTGGCCACCTTGACCTGGCCGGTGTACTCGTTGGCCAGTTCGTCGATGACGGGACCCATGGCCCGGCACGGCCCGCACCACGGAGCCCAGAAATCCACCAGGACCGGCAGATCGCACTGCAGGGCTTCGGCCTCAAAATTCGCGTCGCTAAGTTGAATGGCCATGGTTGCATACTCCTTTTGTGGCTTGGCCGGCCGCCTGGCGGCCGGGTTTTATCCGAATTGGGATGCGGCGGAGAATGCTCCGCCGCCTGACCGTTACGCAGTCTGCAACTTTGCAAATCTATTGCGGCGCGGGCCGCCTGTCAACCGATGCCCGCCCAAGGGGAGGCCCCTCCCGGTAATCCCAGGGCACCCGCCGGCCGCGGGGCACGGCGTCGCAATCGAGGCCATGGGTCAGGCCGGCCCGCCCGAGCAGGCAGCCCGTGGCCGCTATCATGGTGGCGTTGTCGGCGCAAAGCTCCCGCCGGGGGAGGAAAAGAGGCAGCCCCCGGCGCGCCGCCAGATCCGTGAGCATTTCCCGGATGCGGCTGTTGGCGGCCACGCCGCCGGCGGCCAGAAGCGCGCGTACCGGCCCGGTGTCCCGGGAGTCCAGCGCCCGCTCCATCTTGACGCGAAGCGTATCCGCGATGGCGAAATTGAGCGCGGCACAGACACGCCGCATGGGCATGGGCCAGACGTTTGGGTCGATGGCCCCGCCCGGGGACGGCATCACGGGCAGGCGCAGCTCGCCGTGGGCGGCGACGTAGGTGGCCACGGCGGTTTTGAGGCCGCTGAAGCTGAAATCGAGATGGTGGTTGTCGAGAAAGGGCCTGGGAAAAAGCGTGTGGTCGGCTTCGATGTCCCGGCCGAGGACATCGATATAGATCCCGCCCGGGTACGGGAGATTCAGGGACTTGGCCGCCTTGTCGAAGGCCTCGCCGGCGGCGTCGTCGACGGTGCGCCCCATAACCGCGATATCGAGAGCCGAACGCAGCAGCATGATCTGGGTATGCCCGCCGGAAACGAGCAACCCCAGGGCCGGATACGGCACCTCCCGGCCGATGGTCGCGGCCATGAGGTGGGCATGGAGATGGTCCACGCCGATAAGCGGCTTGCCGGCTCCGAGGGCGAGTCCCTTGGCCGTGGCCAGACCGATGAGCAGGCTGCCCAGAAGCCCCGGGCCCCGGGCCACGGCCACGGCGTCGACATCGGCCAGGGTCAGGCCCGAATCGGCGAAAAGCGCGCGCAGAAGCGGCCCCATGCGGCGCAGATGCTCCCGCGAGGCCAACTCCGGCACCACACCGCCGAAAAGCGCGTGCACATCGATCTGGGAAGCGAGCTTTTCCGCCACGGGACGGCCGTCCTCGCAAAGGGCCACGGCCGTCTCGTCGCAGGAGGTCTCGAGGCCAAGACAAAGCATGGGCGTCTTACGACTGGCGCGCCTTGGCGTATATTTCCACCACCTTGGCCACGTCGTTTTTGCTGCCGATGAAAAGCGGCACCCGCTGGTGCAATTCCTCGGGGTCGATGGACAGGATGTCACGCACGCCGTCGCTGCCCAGGCCGCCAGCCTGTTCGCACACAAATGAAAGCGGCGAGGCTTCGCACAAAAGCCGCAGCTTGCCCTTGGGCTTTTTGGGATCGCGATGGTCGGCCGGATAGAGGAAAACGCCGCCGTAAAGCAGGTTGCGGTGGAAGTCGGCCACCAGCGACCCGATGTAACGCCCGGCGTAGGGCTGGCCGCGCAGGTTGTCCGATCCCTTGAAGTAGCGGACGATCTCCTTGGTCGGTTCGTCCCAGTAGTCCCAGTAGGCCTCGTTGACCGAATAGACCCGGCCGGTTTCCGGAATCTTGATGTCGGGATGGGACAGCAGAAATTCGCCCACACTCGGGTCCAGGGTGAAGCCGTTGACGCCCCGACCGGTGGTGTACACCATCATGGTGGAGGTGCCGTACAGGAAATAGCCGGCGGCCACCTGTTCGGAACCGCGCTGGAGCAGGTCGCACAGCTTGTCGCCGCCGCATTCGCTCTTGGTGCGGTAGATGGAAAAGATGGTGCCCACATTGACGTTGGCGTCGATGTTCGACGAACCGTCGAGCGGGTCGAAGATGAGGAAGTAATCGCCCTTGGGAAACTGATCCGGAATGCGGACCAAATCGGCGTTTTCCTCGGAGGCGATGGCGCACAGCACGCCGGAACGCTCCATGCGGTGGATGAGCACCTTGTTGGCGTATTCGTCGAGCTTCTGGACCTGCTCACCCTGGACGTTGATCTCGCCCGTAAATCCCAAAACATCGACCAAGCCGGCTTTGCGGACTTCCCGGGAAATGATCTTGGCCGCCAAAATGAGCTCGTTTAAAAGCCGGGTGAACCGGCCGGAGGCCATGGGGGATTCCTTCTGGTGCAACAGCAGATGTTCGGTCACGGTAACTTGGGGCATGCTTTATTCCTCCCGCCGTCATGGTTTCCGCCGGGTGCGAAACGGCTGACGGTGCGTGCGGTGTCGGTCTTTTTACAATGGCCGGGCGGTTCCCACAAGATTTTCCAGGGGTTGTCACAAATAAAAAAAAGCCGGCGGCCCGAGCCGCCGGCCATGAGAACGTGTCGCGGCGACGTCTAGGGAATGGCGGGAGGGCTTACCGGCACCCCTTGCGAAGCCCTGGACTCGGGCGTTTGCGGCGCGCCTGTTTTCGGAGTCGCGGCGTCGGGCGCATCGGCCTTGGGCGCTTCCTTCGCCTTGGCCGGCTCTGGCTTCGTGGCCCGCGCTTCCCGGGCGTCGGTGACGTAGATGAATTCAAGCTGGCCGACATAGCGGGCCTGCCAGAGATACTCCGCGCCGCCGGAGGTGATTTCACCGTTAACCGAGCTCTTGAGGATCTCGTCCCATTTGAGCCCGGCAAGGGCTTCGCCCTGGCCGCCGCCGGCCCAGACCACGCCTTCGGTGGACAGGATGGACAGCGCGTCGGGTTGGGGCGAGAATTTGGCCAGATTGCGCGGATCGAAGCTTGCGACCACGAGGCCGGCCCACTCGTTGTTCTTGAAATACGGTGCGGCCACCATGACCACGGTGCCGAATTCGTCGGTTTTGACCTGGGCTCCCATCTTGCGGACCTTGTAGCGGTCGCCGAATTCCAACAGCCCGGCAAAATCGAGGGGCCGCATGGATACCGACGGGGCCTGGAACTGCACCGCGCCGGAGGCGTCGAGCACGGACACGGCCGAAATCCAGGAATGGTTGGTCAAAAACTGCTGGCACCATTCGTTTTCCGGGGGCGTGTCCTGGCTGCCCAGGGCGCGCAGCATGGCCATGAGGCGCTCATCCACGGGCATCATGAGGGCGGCAAGGCGTTGCAGTCCCTTGTCGGTGATGCCCTGGGCGGAGAAATCGATGGTCGGGTCGGTATTGATGTACTCGCGGTACAGTTTCTTGGTGTCGCGCCACGAGGTCTTGATCGAGCCGCAACCGCTGAGAAAAAGAAGGCAACACAAGGCCGCAAGGGCCGCGCTTACAGTGCGTTTCAAGGCCATTTCCTCTTGAAGTTCCAGATTGTACGGGATCAGGCGGTCGCCGGAATCGTCCTACGGCGTCAGCTTTCGGCCCGGGCGTCCAGGCGTCCGGCCAGGGCCTCCAGAAAACTGACGAGCTTGGCGGCGCTTTTGGGCTTGCCGGCCGTGTCGTCGGCGACGTCGGTCACCGCCGGGGCATCGGACGTCGCTCCCCCCTTGCCGGGCGCAAGCGCGGCCATGCGGGCCTCGATATCCTGGCGTTCGGTTTCGGATGGGGCGCTGCGAAGCAACTCTTCGTAAATGCCAAGCGCCCCGGACGTGTCGCCCTGCTCGGCCAGCACGGCGGCCATGGTCTTGGTGCGCACGGCGGTGTCGCGACTCTTGCCGGAACGCGCCTTGCCTTTGTCACCGACCTCCGCGGGCGGTTCCAGAATCTCGGCCAGTTCCATCACTTCCCTGGCGCCGCGCAGTTGCGGGGCCTCGTCGCCTCCCTCGGCGGGCGCTGGCGCGACCGCCGACGAGGCCGGCTTGGATTCCTTGGGTTCCTTGGGCGCTATGGCCTCCCGGGACTGCGCGACCGGCGCAGGCTCGGGCATCGCGGCCGGCGGCTCCGAAGTCGCGGCTTCGTCCGGGGTATGCCCGGGCGCCGCCCCCGGCGCGCTGCGGCGCAGGCTCTTGAGCCCCCGCTCCATGACCTCGGACCAGGTAAGGGTCTGGTTTTGAAAATAGTTGGCCAGAAAAAGCATGGCCAACGACGGGTCCTTGGCCCGGGCGGCGGCCTCGCGGGACCACAGCAGCCAGACCGAGGGGTAGTTGGAGAGCATCTTGCCGACGTCGGCAAAGACCGCGTCCGCCTCCCCCTGCCGGTCAAGTCCGGTAAGCAGTTCGATCAGGAAAAATTTGGCCTCGAGATGATCGGGATGAAAGGTGATGCCCTTGGCGAGCACGGCCGCCGCCTCATCGGTTTGGCCCTGCTCGGCCAGCTTGCGGGCCAGGGGAAAGAAGATCTTGGAATTGGGTTCGATCTCCAGAACTTCCCGGTAAAAATCGATTTTATTGACCATCGGTCCTCTGCCCCTCCTGTTGCTCGGGTGCGGGGGAGTCTTTGGGAAATTGGTAGAGGATTTCGTTTCCCTTGAGGTAATTCATCTGGGATCGGGCCATCTTTTCGGTAAAGGCGCGATCCGTCTTGAGCCAGCGGATTTCCTGACTGAGGTCCAGGGAATGGTCGTTGATGGCTTCCAGGCGTTCCTTGAGTTGCTGATGGCGGGTCTTGAGTTCCAGATAGGCAAAAATACCGTTATCACTCCATATAAGATTATAGAGCAGAAAGATATTGAAGAAGATAAGGCCCGTCAGCAGGAACCGTCGCCAGATCATATCATTGCACGACGTACTTTTTCGAACGTTTGTACTCGTTTTGCTCCAAGGGTTCCTTGAGCTCCTTCAGGAAATTTTCCGTGGCCGCCTCGATGCGGGCCACGTCCTGCTCCTGTACCTCGATTTCCTCGACATGGGAAAGGAACATCTTGAGGATGTTGAAGTCGCGCAGCAGGTAGTGGCCGAACTGGAGGCGCTCCAGGTCCGGCTCGAGTTCCAGAATGGTATGCAGGCAGTTTTCGATGCGGGCCGACAGGTTCTCGTCGCGTCGATGCGCGCCGCGCGCCCCTCGACCGCCGGCCGGCCGCGCCACGCGGACCCGGCGTCTGGCCAGCTTGGAAATGTTTTTGGCTTTCATAGCGTCGTACTTGCTTTTTCCGTCCGGGCGGGCCGTCGCCCTACCGGGGGGCGTCTTTGGCCCAGATCACTTTTTTCCCGAATCCATAAAAGTAATTGCCCCCGGATACAAGGGTCAATACCACGGCCAGATACAAAAGAATATTTCCCAGCGGCACGGGATTGAAGCCGAACCAGGGGTAATGCAGCACCAGCGGGCACAGCGCCAGCATCTGCAATATGGTCTTGAGCTTGCCGAACCGGTCGGCAGCGATGACCACGCCATGGTCGATGGCCATGGCCCGAAGCCCGGTCACGGCGATTTCCCGGCCGATGATGATGACCGAAATCCAGGCTTCCACCCAGCCGAGCTTCGTCAGCATGATGAGCAGGGAGCTCACGAGCAGCTTGTCGGCCAGCGGGTCGAGAAATTTGCCAAAGGTGGTCACGAGGTTGCGCTGCCTGGCCACCATCCCGTCCATGATGTCGGTCACCGAGGCGGCGATGAAAAAGAGCAAGGCCACAAGGCAGGTGATCCTTCCTGGGAAATACAGCAGAATCACCAGGATAGGCACGGCCGCGATACGGGCGAGGGTCAGGTTGTTGGCGAGATTGAACATGGGGATTGGCCTTTGGTGTTAAAAAGGACGGCTCGCAGGCAAATAAAGCAATCATCGGCCGGCGTAAAGCCTCGGGCGGCATTCGGTCCGGCGGCGGCAGGCGCGCGCGGCACGACCGGGGCGGTTGCGGCCTGGAAAAATGCCGGCCCGTCCCGTCTCAGGTACAGGGCGACGCGGCGGCTTCGAGACTCGAGTGGCAGGCGGCGGCAATGGACCGGGCCAGGGCGACAAAGGCCCGCTTGGCCGGGAAGTCCTCTTCCAGGCGCACCACCGGCCGCCCCAGGTCCCCGGCCACCACCGTGGCCGGATCAAGCGGCACGGCCCCGAGAAACTCCAGGCCGTAGGCCCGGGCCAGGGTCTCGCCGCCGCCTTTTTTGAAGAGCTCGATTTCCTTGTGGCAATACGGGCACACGAGCCCACTCATATTTTCCACCACGCCCAGAATGTTGGCGTTGGCGTACTGGAGAAAATTGACGGTCTTGCGCACGTCGTCCAGGGAGATTTCCTGGGGCGTGGTCACCAGCACGCACAGGGCGTCGCGCACGGTTTTGAGCACTGCCAGATGCTCGTCGCCGGTCCCGGGCGGGGAGTCGATGACCAGGTAGTCGAGTTCGCCCCAGTCGACGTCGGCGATGAACTGGCGAATGGCCGTGGTCTTCATGGGGCCGCGCCACAGCACCGCCTGGTCCGGGTCCGTCAGCAGGGACTGCATGGAGACCACGAGCAGATTGTCGCCCAGGCGCTTGGGGGCGATGGCCGCCGCGCCCCGGGCTTCCATGGCTCCGGAAATGCCCAGCATGCGGGTGACGTTGGGGCCGTGGAGGTCCACGTCCAAAAGCCCCACCCTGGCGCCTTCGTCGGCCAGGGAGCAGGCCACGTTGACGGCCACCGAACTCTTGCCCACCCCGCCCTTGCCGCTCATGACGAAAATCTTGTAGCGGATTCTGGCCAGGGTCTCGCCGATGCGTCCCTCGCGGGTGGCGTCCCGTCCCGGGGCTTCGGGCTTGCCGGAACAGGACCGGCAGGAACTTCCTTGCGCCATGCGCCTTCTCCCTTGCGGCTACCAGCCGTGGGCCCCGACCAGGTCCACGAACGTCACCTCGCCGAGCCTTCGGGCTATGACCCGGCCGTTTTCCTTGCGCACCACGTGCAACCGCTGGCTGCGTCTGGTCTCGCCCACGGGAATGACCATGCGGCCCGGATCGGCGAGCTGTTCGATGAGCGGCTCCGGCACCTTGGGGCCGCCGGCCGTGACCAGGATGCGGTCGAACGGGGCCGCATCGGGCCAGCCCAACGTGCCGTCGTCGAGCTTGAAGCACACCTTGAGGTAGCGCAGTCCCTCCAGACGCTTGCGGGCGGCCGCCTGGAGGGGACGCACCCGCTCCACGGTGAACACGTACGCGCCCATCTCCGCCAGGACCGCGGCCTGATACCCCGAGCCCGTGCCGATCTCCAGCACGCGGAGTCCGGGTTTCACCTCCAGCAGTTCCGTCATCCAGGCGACGACATAGGGCTGGGAGATGGTCTGGCCATGGCCGAGCGGCAGGGGATGATCCTCGTAGGCTTGCGGGATGAGCGCCTCTTCCACGAACAAGTGCCGGGGCACCTTGCGCATGGCCCGCAGCACTTCGGGATCGGACACGCCCCGGGCCTCGATCTGGTCCCGGACCATGCGGTCCCGATTGCGCTTCAAATCGATTGTCGGCTCCGCCCCGTTCATCCTCCGCCCTCTGCCCGACCCGATGTCAGGCCATCCCGCGCGCCGGCGCGATCTTATTTGGAAAACAGAATTTCCGCCTCAAGTCAACGCGGACCGGCTTGACAGGGCAAGCCGGCAATGCCATCTCCGGCAGACAAGGAGGATTCCATGCTGCTCACCCGCGACCTCATGACCGAGGACCTCATTGCCCTGCGCGATACCGACAGCCTGCTTGCGGCCAAAACGACCATGGAAGATGCCCGCATCCGCCATCTTCCCATCATCGATGTCGCCGGCGCCTTCGTGGGGTTGCTCACCCACCGCGACATCCTGGCCGCCTCGGTGTCCCGGCTGGCCGAAATCGACCAGACCACCGAGGACGAAATCTACGGCGGCATCCCCATTGCCGAGGTCATGCGCGCCGACGTGGCCATGGCCACGCCGGAACTCCCCCTGCGCCAGGCGGCCGAGGTGCTCCTGACCCAGAAATACGGCTGTCTGCCGGTGGTCGAAAGCGGCAAGCTGGTCGGCATCATCACCGCCTCGGATTTCATCCGCTTAAGCCTCGACCTCATGGACGCCCTGGAAGCCAGTGAAAAATTGGATGGCGATGACCTCGATGATGCGTCCGACGCGGATGACCGGTAAGAGGCGCTGAGACGGCCTCTGGCCGACCGAACGCATCCGCTTTGGGACAACGGTATTTTTGGAAAATCTGTTGACTTCCGACTTGTGAAATTTTACGCTTTTCACTTGAATTACGGCGGCGGGGCTCACGCCTGCGACGGCCGCCTGTGTATTCGCAGCGGCAAGATCCATTCACCGTTTGTTGGAGTTTTTAAGGAGGGAGTCGGATGCGTTCCAAGGTCATGTTTTCCATGTTGGTCCTTTTCGTGTTCACCCTGGCGCTGGCCTCGGCGGCCTACAGCGAGGGCGGCAAATTCAGTGCGATCGTCGATGCCAAGTCCACTGTCTGCTATCCCCTGGAATTGACCTTCAAGCGCCCGGCCGGGGTGCTGAAGACCAGCTTTGCGCCCGTCACTTTTTCCCACGGCCAGCACGGCAATATTCCCTGCGTCACCTGCCACCACATGTGGGACGGCAAGAGCAAGATCGAAGGCTGCGCCACCGAGGGTTGCCACGACAACCTCAAGGAACGTCAGGACCCCATGTCCTACTTCCGGGCCTTCCACGACAAGAACGCCGCCAACAGCTGCCTCGGCTGCCACATGAAGACCAACATCGCCCGCAAGGAAAAGGGTGAAAAGCCCCTTTCCGTGTCCCCCTGTTCCAACAACGGCTGCCACCACGTCGCCCAGAAGTAACGCAGGGTTCACAAGGCTCCGCCGACAAAGCCCCCGCTTTTGCGGGGGCTTTTTTTATGGGCGATGCGACATCCGGCCCGAGAGGATCGTGCTTTGGCGCTACCCCCCGCCTTCTTGCCAGTCCGCCCCCTTTTTCGTAGGGAAATCATGCGGGAATGCCGATTGGCGGTCATCCCGAAAAAACGGGAGGTGCGATCATGGGAGAGGACTTCACCAGGCAGGGCGTTTTCAGCTGGAACGAGCTGATGACCACCGATGTGGAAGGGGCCAAGGCCTTTTACGCCAAGCTGCTCGGCTGGACCACCGAGGATAAGCCCATGCCGGAAATGGGCATGACCTACACCATCGTCAAGGCCGGAGACACGGCGGTCGGCGGCATCATGCCCATACCGCCCGAAGCGGCGAAAATGCCGCCGGTGTGGGGCTCGTACGTTTCCGTGGACGACGTGGACGCGGCGGCGAAAAAAACCGTGGAGCTTGGCGGCACCGTCTACAAGGAGCCGACCGACATCCCGGGCGTCGGGCGCTTTTGCGTGATAGGCGACCCCCAGGGCGCTTTTCTGTCACTGATAACCTTCAAAATGGACTCCATGTAGGCGGGCACGACGAAACGGAGCGCCCCGGCATCGTGGACGGACCGGATTCTCTCGGTGAAAAACGCGCTGCTGACGCCCTGGCGGCTTCGGGTTTACCCGCGGTTGCTTCTTTTTGCCTTGGCTCTTGCCGCCGGGGCGGCGCGTGTGAGCGGTTCCGGGTCGGCTTGGCGCGGCTCGGGCTCTATTCCCAGGCCAAGCCTTTTGATCGGCCGCATCTGATTTTTTTCTTGGCCCCCGCGCTACGGTGATGGCGCGCGTTCCTTTCCGACCAAGCGGATAGAAAATAGAAAATCGTTCACTCTGTGTTGTAAAATATTTAATTTCGTATTACGCATCTTCCATGCCGTCTTCCTGCATGGCCCCCACGACGTCCCTGGCCGGCGGGCACCTGGCCCGCCAGAAAGCCAAGCAGGTCAAGGCGCTCGTCCTGTGCGCCGCCCTTCTCGCCCTTGCCCTTTATGCCCTGGCCGCCGGCAGCTACGACCTCGGCCTGTCCGACATCCTGGCCGTTTTGGCCGGCAACCGGCAGGGACCGGGCGCGGTGGTGGTCACGGGCATCCGGCTGCCGCGCATCCTGGCCGCCATCGCCGGCGGCTTCGGTCTGGCCGTTTCGGGCGTTTTGACCCAAAGCCTGCTGTCCAACCCGCTGGCCTCGCCTTTCACCCTCGGCATCAGCCACGGCGCGGCCTTTGGCGCGGCCTGCGGCATCGTTTTCCTGGGAGCCGGCGCGTTTTCCGGCAACGCCCTGGCCACGTCCAGCGCCGAATTCGCCCGGATCGGCGGCGTGTTCACCATGTCCCTGTGCGCCTTTGCCGGGGCCATCGGCACCACGGCCCTGGTGACCGGGCTTGCCCTGGTCAAGCGGCTCGGGCCCCAGGCGATCATCCTTTGCGGCGTAGCGCTCTCCTCGCTTTTCACCGCCGGCACCATCCTTATCCAGTTCTACGCCGACGAACTCCAGCTCGCGGCCATCGTCTTCTGGAGCTTCGGAGATGTGTCCCGGGCCAGAGGCGCGCAAATTATCGTCATGGGCCTTGCCGCCGCCGTTACCGGCGGATTTTGCCTCTACGCCCGCCAGGACTTAAACGCCCTGCTGGCCGGCGACGACGTGGCCAAGAGTGTGGGCGTCAACACCAAGCTCCTGCGCCTTGTCGGCATGGGGCTGGCGGCGCTTTGTTCCGGGGTGGTGGTGGCCGTATGCGGGGTGATCGCCTTTCTGGGCCTGCTTGCCCCGCACATCGCCAGACGTTCCGTGGGCTGCGATCACGGCCCCCTCGCCATCCATGCGGGGCTTTGGGGCGCGCTTCTTTTGCTCGGGGCCGATACGGCCGGCCGGCTGCTGGCCGGGACGGGCGCGTTGCCCGTGGGCGTGCTCACGTCCTTTATGGGCGCGCCGCTGTTTTTATTTCTCTTGCTGCGGGGAGGAGGTCGGACATGAGCCTGTCGGCGCGAAATCTTTCCTTTGCCTACAACGGCGCGGCCGTGCTTACGGATGTGAGCCTGCGGCTTGCGCCCGGGCGCGTCACCGCCATTCTCGGCGTCAACGGCGCGGGCAAATCCACCCTGCTCAAGTGCCTGGGCGGCCTGATCCGCCCTCACCGGGGCGCGGTGTGCCTCGGCGAGGCGGAACTGCCTCGTTTGTCCCGACGCGAGGCGGCCCGGCGCATCGCCTATGTGCCCCAGTCCCAGCTGGCCGAAAGCCTGACCGTGTTCGAGGCCGTGCTGCTCGGCCGCCGCCCCCACATGGGGCTTCGTCCATCGAGACGGGACATGGGCATCGTGGAAGGCGTGCTCACAAGGCTGGGGCTTTCCGCCCTGGCCTTTCGTCGCCTCGACGCGCTCTCCGGCGGCGAGATGCAAAAGACCGCCATTGCCCGGGCCCTGGTCCAGGAGCCGGACGTGCTGCTCCTCGACGAACCCACAGCCAGCCTGGACCTCAAAAACATGCTGGAAGTCTTTGCCATCGTCCGGCAGGCCGTGGCCGGCCAGGGCGTCGCCGCCGCCGCCGTGCTCCACGACCTGTCCCAGGCCATGCGCTTTGCCGACGATTTCGTGCTGCTTTCCCGGGGCGCGGTCCTGGCCCGGGTCGACGCCAAGGGACTGACGCCCGAGATCGTGCGCGCGGTCTACGGCGTGGACGTGGCCTTTGGCGAGGTGGGTGGCCATCCCGTGGCCGCGCCCCTGGGCGTTGCCGACGCCGCCTAACCCGACCGCAAAAGGAACCCGCCATGCCGCACCCGTTTCGCGTTTTTTTCCTGTGTTGCGCCCTGCTCCTTCTGGTCGCCGGCCTTGCACCCGCAGCGCCGGACACGCCCGCCGGGTCGCGGCAGGTAACCGACGCAGCCGGACGCCAGGTCACGGTGCCGGAAAATCCCCGGCGCATCATCTGCCTCGGACCGGGCACGCTGCGGCTTATCGCCTATCTCGACGCCACGGACCGGGTGGTCGGCATCGAGCGCTTCGAAAAGGACAGGCGTACCGGCCGCCCTTACAGCCTGGCCCATCCGGAGCTCCTCAAGCTCCCCGTCATCGGTCCGGGCGGCCCCAAAAGCCTCAACCAGGAGCCTGACCTGGAAGCCGTGCTGGGCGTCGCGCCGCAAATCATCTTCGTAACCGCCATGGACGCCGCCGTGGCCGAGGCCATGCAGGCCAAGCTGCGCATTCCCGTGGTGGTTTTGAGCTATGGCCAGTTCGCCCGCTACGATCCCAAGGTCCTGGACAGTCTGGCCCTGGCCGGAGACATTCTCGGCTGCCCGGACCGCGCGGCGGCGGTGGCGGATTTCATGAAAAAGGCCGAGGCCGACGTGCGGGCCCGGGCGCAAAAAGGACTGGCCGCGCCGGGTTACGTCAAGCCCACGGTCTACGTCGGCGGCACCGGCCTTCGCGGCACGCATGGGCTTACCAGCACCGACAACCCGTATGCCCCCCTGGAGTGGCTTTCGGCCGACAATCTGGCCAGCCGCGTCACGAAAGACGGCCATGCCTTCATCGACAAGGAACAGCTCCTGGCCTTCAATCCGGATGTCCTTTTCGTCGACGCCGGCGGCTTGCCGCTGGTTGCCGACGAATACAGCCAGCAGCCCGAATTCGTCGGGTCCCTGCGCGCGGTGAAGGACGGGAAGGTCTTTGTGCTCTATCCTTTCGTCATGTATCTGACCAACCTGGACACCATCGTGGTCGACGCCTACGCGGCCGGGAAAATCCTCTATCCACAAGCCTTCGCCGACATCGATCCAGTGGCCAAAGCCGACGAAATCTACCGGTTTCTGCTCGGCAAGCCCGTTTACGCGGAAATGACCCACGATTTCGGGCCGCTTGGCCAAAAGCCGGCATTTTTCAAAAACACCCAGCCGTAAAGTGGGGACAGACATGGAAACGGAAAGAGCAAGAGACGATGTGGCGGCCTTGACGACCCGGGCGGTGGATTACCACGGGCATATGTGTCCGGGGCTGGCCATCGGCATCCAGGCGGCGCGCATTGGCCTCGCCGTCTGCGGCCATGACGGCGACGAGGACGTGGTGGCCGTGGTCGAAACGGACATGTGCGCCGTGGACGCCATCCAGGCTTTGATGGGCTGCACCTACGGCAAGGGCAACCTGATCCACCGTGATTACGGCAAAAACGCCTTCACCTTCCACCGTCGTCGCGACGGCGCAGCCGTGCGTTTGCTTGCCCGGCCGGACCTGCACAAGCTGGTGGACCCGGAGTTCGCGGCCGTGCGCGAGACGCTCAACGCCGACCCCCAAAATGCCAAGGCCAAGGCCGAACTGCCGGCGCTGGCCTTACGCTGCGCCAAACGGATTCTCGAAAGCGATCCCGAAACCTTTTTCACGCGCACCGAGCCGGCCGGGGTGGCCCCCAGGCGGGCGGCCATCCTGTCGAGCCTCGTCTGCGAGGCCTGCGGCGAATCCGTGATGGAGTCGCGCTCTCGGCGCTTTGCCGGCAAGACCCTGTGCATCCCCTGCTTTATGGCCGTGGAGCAGAAAATCTGACGAGTGCCCTCTTCCCTCTCAAAGTCCCCTCCAACAGCCAACCCGTTCTATTAAAAGTCTTTTGAAGGGGGCCTGGGGGAAACTTTTCGTAAGACAAAGTTTCCCCCAGCTTCTTCCCTCCCTACTCGACGCAGATGATGTCGTAACTGTCGCCGGTCAGGCATTTTCCGCCCTGTTCGGTCACCTCGAAGGTGTTCTCCACCCCCACCATGCCGACGTCGGGGATGCCGAACTTGGGTTCGAGGGCCAGGGTCATGCCCGCTTCGAGGGGCTCGTCGAAGCCCTTGGCGATCACAGGCCAGGCGTCGATGGCAAGTCCTATGCCGTGGCCCAGAAAGCGCACCTTGTTTTCGCCAAGTCCCATGAATCCCTCGTCCATGCCGGCCTGCGCGACGATGGACAGGGCCAGGGCGTAAAGCTCGCTCGGCTTCGCGCCGGGCTTGAGCGCCGCGGCCACGGTCTGCTGCACCCGCATGCACAGGTCGTGGCCGCGCCGGACGCTGTCCGGAATATCGGCCGCCTTGCCGGCAAAATAGACCTGCGTCTTGTCCGTGACGTAGCCTTCGATGGTAAAGCCGTTGTCGATGGTGAGCACGCCGCCCTTTTTCCAGATCGCGCCAGCGTAACCGGAAAAAGGCAGGGCCGGATGCTCGCCACGCAGTCCTACCGGGCCGTTGAAAACGCTCGGGTAGTTGCCGCTGTCCCCGGCCGCGATATGGCCGAGAAAGATTTCGTCGCCGTTTGTCATGCGAAGCTGCCCCTGGTGCCCGAGGTCGAAAAAGACGTCCCAGCACTTGCAGGCGATCTCGCGCTCGCTCATGCCGGGACGCATCACGGCCGGCAGGCGTTCCATGAGGCCTTCGGCGTGGCGCGCGCCGCACAGGCGGATCTTGGCGAGTTCCCAGGCCGATTTCTGCGCCTGGGCCATGGCCAGGGCCGCGTCGCCGGGTACGAAACTGACGCCGGGGAGCCGCGAGGTTAAAAGTCCGGCCAGATTCCAGGACAGCCCCGACTGCTCGGCGGCGCAAAGGGGCGTTATGGGGCTGCCGGCCTTTTCGCAAAGCGGCATGAGGTCGCCGTAGGACCGGAAGCCGACGATCGTTTCCAGCGGGCTTTCGAGCAGCGCCCGCTCCCGGCCTTTGCGGCAGGCCAGGACCGGCTTGCCGGTGGCCGGCAGCCACAGCACGCCGTTGGCCCAGGTTCCGGTCAAATAGTAGATGGCCAGCCTCGAAAAAACGAGCAATCCGCCGGCTTCGGGCGCGACCTTGGCCAATGCGGCCCGGCACTTGGCCAGGCGGGACGTCATTTCCTCTTCGGGCAAACGTTCCAGGGCTTCAAACATCACAACTCCCTTTGTGTTTTCTTTTACGACCCGACACGGTATAGCGGCGCTCCGTCGCGACGCACGAATGCGACCGATTGTCGGTCGAAGTGATATAGCGCCGCACAACCTTCCCCCGGATATGGTGCATGGCCAACGACAGACCACCCTGGCGGGCCGTTCTCGCCCTCACGGCGGGCACGCTCTTATGGGGCGGCTCGTTTATCGCCATGAAGATCGCCATGCGCGGTTACGCGCCCTTGCTGGTGGTCTTTTGCCGCATGGCCCTGGCCTCGCTGGTCTTCGGGCTCATCTGGCGGCGCATGGGCGGATTCAGGGCGGCCAAGGGCGACTGGCCGGGGATGCTCTTCATGGCCCTTTGCGAACCGTGCCTGTATTTCGTGTTCGAGGCCAAGGCGCTCACACTCACCCAGGTCTCGCAAGCGGCCATGGTCACGGCCATGCTGCCGCTGTTGACCGCCGTGGCCGCCGCGCTATTCCTTAAAGAAAAGCTTGAGAAAAAAGCGGGCATCGGGCTGCTGCTGGCAGTGGGCGGGGTGGTGATCATGAGCGCGTCCGGCGGGGCGACCGGGGACGCGCCCCGACCCGTGCTCGGCAACTTTCTGGAATTTATCGCCATGTGCTGCGCCGTGGGCTACATCGTCACGGCCAGGCGGTTGGCCGCCCGGCACAGGCCGCTCTACCTCACGGCCATGCAGGCCTTTACCGGAACGGTCTTTTTCGCGCCCGTACTTCTTTTTACGCCCTTTCCCGAACACATCGAGCTCGGACCGACCCTGGCCGTGGTCTTTCTCGGCCTTGGCGTCACCTTCGTGGCCTACGGGCTCTACAACTACGGCGTGAGTCTGGTCCCGGCCAACAAGGCGGCGGCGTTTCTCAACCTCATTCCGGTCTTCGCCTGCCTGTTGTCCTACTTCATGCTGGATGAAACCCTCACCCCGGCCCAGTGGACCGGTGGGGGACTGGCCCTTGGCGGCGTGGCCTTAAGCACCCGTTCCGGCCGGGACAATCAATCCTCGCGCCGGGAATAGTCCATGTTGCGCCGCACGGGAGTGAATCCGGCCCGGACGGCCAACCGGCGAAGCTCCTCTTCCTCCATGCGGAAATGCACCCCGGCCGCGGCCACCACGTTTTCCTCAATCATGGTCGAGCCGAGGTCGTTGGCGCCGAAAAAAAGCGCCATCTGGCCGACCATGGGGCCCTGGGTCACCCAGGAGGCCTGGACGTTGGGCACGTTGTCGAGAAAAAGGCGGGAAAGGGCCAGCCAGCGCAGATATTCCCAGGACGAGGCCTCGGAGACGGTGAGCCCGGTGTTGCCGGGCTGGAAGGTCCAGGGAATAAAGGCCGTGAACCCGCCGGTTTCGTCCTGCAGGTCGCGGATGCGCGACAGGTGCTCCAGGCGGTGGTCGATGGTCTCGCCAAGGCCGATGACCATGGTGGCCGTGGTGCGAAGGCCCAAGGCGTGGGCCTGGCGCATGACCTCGATCCAGTCGTCGGCCGGGCACTTGTTGGGCGAGACGCTGCTCCGGATGGGATCGGACAGGATTTCCGCCCCGCCACCGGGCAGCGAGGCCAGTCCGGCCGCCTTGAGTTCGGTCAGCACCTCGGCTATGGAGAGCCCTTCCATTTTGGCCAGGAAGGCAATCTCCGGCGGCGAGAAGCCGTGCACGGCCACTTCCGGGAAGCGGTCGCGCAAGAAGGCCAGCATGCCGGTGTAGAAATCGAGATGCAGGTCCGGGTGCATGCCGCCCTGCAGCAAGATCTGCCAGCCGCCGAGCGCCACGGTTTCGCCCACTTTGGCCGCAAGCTCCTCCCGCGAAAGGACATAGCCCTCCGCGTGTCCTGGCGGGCGGAAAAAGGCGCAAAAGCGGCAGCCGCAGGCGCAAATGTTGGTATAATTGATGTTGCGGTCGACAATGTAGGTGACGACCGGCTCGGGATGGAGGGCCAGCCTCGCGGTGTGGGCCATTTTGCCGATGGCGAAAACGTCGGCGTCCTCCCACAAGGCCCGAGCCTGGGCAGTGCTTATACGATCAATGGCGGAAACGGACATGCGCGCGAAACCTCCGGGCATGAATGCCGCCAAGCGGATACACCTTTTTCCGGCAAACGAAAACCTCTCGGAGGCAGGCAGTGCTGTACGCCGATGCGCCGCTCAAGGAACTTCTCGCCCCGGGCGCGACCATTGCCCTTCTCGGGGCCAAGGACCGTCTCGGCACCGAAGTGGACATGGTCGGGCGCTATCTGCTCGAGGCGGGCTTTACCGTCATTCCGGTGCATCCGGCCAGGAGTGTGGTCTGGGGGTTGCCCGCCCGCAAGACCCTGGCCGAAATCGATGTCCCGGTGGACATCGTCAACCTGTTTCGGGCGGCGCAACATTGTCCGGCCCATGCCGCCGAAACGCTGGCCCTGCCGCATAGGCCGCGCTGCTTTTGGATGCAGTCCGGCATCGCCAGTCCCGAGGCCCGGACACTTTTGCAGCCAAGCGGCATGGTTGTGGTGGAAGATCGTTGCATCATGGTTGAACACCGGCGTCTTTGGGGGTAGGTAGTCGCAATGCCGCAAGTCGCCGCTTTCATCTGCCGCCGTTGCGGCCATTGTTGCCAGGGAGTGGGCGGCATCATGCTGGCCCAAAGTGACATCACGCGCCTTGCCGCGCATCTGGAACTCGCACCGGAGGCGATGCTCGCGCGGTTCGCCGAACATGTCGGCGGCAAGGACCGTCTGGCCACGGGCAAAGACGGTTACTGCATCTTCTACGACGAAGGGTGCTCGGTGCATCCGGCCCGTCCCGACGTGTGCCGGGCCTGGCCGTATTTCCGGGGCAACATCATCGACGCCGCCAGCCACGCCATGGCCGCCGAGGATTGCCCGGGCATAAATACCGAAGTGGACCACGCGGAATTCGCCCGCCAGGGTATGGAATACCTGTGCCGCCATGGGCTGGCCCGGATCCAGGGTGTGGGAGCGCCCGAGGCCCTGGCCGTCATGCCGCCACAGCCAGCCGAGGAGACGGAGCATGGCCCCTGCGGATGCGATGCGTCTTGACGAAGCGCGCGCCCTGCTTGGCGTTTCGGGAACGGACGAGCTCGAAGCCATCAAATCCGCGTACCGCAAGCTGGCCTTTTCCCTGCATCCCGACCTGCATCCCGACGACCCCGGCGCCAAGCGCAAATTCCAGCGTTTAAACGAAGCCTATCTGCTGCTGCGGCATTTCCATGCCAATCGCGACCGTGAGCCCGGTTCCCAGACCGGCCCCAGGCCCAAGCCCGGGCAAAAGACCACGACAAAAGCCGGCACCGGCCCGCGCCCGGACCCGACCGCCGGTCAGGCCCACCGCCAGCGTCAGGCCAAGGCCGCCTATACCCAGGCGTCCAAGCAAAACGCCGATGCCGGATTCTATTTTCGCCGCGAGGAAGTGCTCCAGGACCTGCTCAAGGACCCGTTCGCCCGGCAGGTGTTCCAGGACATCTACCAGCAGGTGCGCAACAAGTCCGCCGCCGGCAGCGGCCCGGTCACGGCCAAAGGACCGCGCAAGGTCTCCTTCCACTGGGGAGACAAGGCGCTATCGCTCGATATTACCAAAGGTTTTTGGGGATCCCTCAAGGGATACTTTCAAAAACAACTCGACGACGAACAGACCGTGCATCTGCCGACGACAAGCCTTTTTCCAGGCACCCGCATCCGGGTGGGCATCCGCCATGGCCTGGGCAACAGCAAGCCCACCATGGTGGAAGTGACCCTGCCCCCGGATTTCGTGGTCGGCCGGCCCATACGGCTCAAAGGCATGGGCCGGCGCATCGGCCCCATGCGCGGCGACCTGTACCTGCGGCTGCTGGCCAAATAGGAAATAGGAAGAGGATTTGGGAGCCTCCGGCGGCCCGGGGGAAACTTTTTGAAAAAAGTTTCCCCCGGGACCCCCTTCAAAAACTTTAAAGGGGGAGTTCCATCCCAACCCTCCTGGAACGTTTCTTTATGTTGGGAGAAACAGGAGGCCAGTCGTTTCAACAAAAGAAAAGAGAGAAATTGCTGTTGCGACAGCGCGGCCAAACCGCGTGACCGGAGTTGAAATCGCTTCCGGGCATGGACCGTATGGCCAGGGCCGGCGGGAGGCAGGTCGGACGCGAAGGCGTATTCTTCAAATATGCGCCGCATGCGGCCGCCCTGCCCCCGCCGGCCCACCAACCCAAACATCCATCCAGCCCCCACATCCAACAATCCAGCCGAACCATCCAATGAACCGGCTCACCAACCAGCCGATACTGCTTTATTCAACCCTTCATTTTCTTGAAAACCTTGAGGAGGGGAACAATGGCGCGGACACCTACGCCCCTGGTCATCCCGCCCCTGGCCTTGGCCTTTGCCTTGACCTTCGCCTGGCTCGCCACCCCGTGTTTCGAACCGACAACCGCCCTGGCCGGCGTTGCCGCCACCCGCGTCGGCGGTCCCTGTACCTATGCGGACTTTCCCGGCAAGGCGGTCATCGTCGCCGTGACGCCGCGACCGCTGGACACGCCGGCGACCAGAGCCATCCCCACGCCCTATCCCGCCTTCGACGTGACGTACACGTTTACCCCGGACACGCCGATTGCCGGCGAATCGCTCTATACGCCCGGCCGGACGTACACGCTGACGCTCATAAACGGCATGGCTCCCGGCTCGAGGTTCCTGCAAAAATACGGCATCGCACCGGGCAAGGTCTTCCCGTGCCGGCTTCGCGTCATTCGCCAGGGGACCTGCACCCCGGTGCTGCTCACATTTCCCGGCATCGACCGGACCGATTATTTCGAGCTCCCAAAACCCTGAAGTCATGCGCAACGGACGTTAAAACGCCCGGAACCGGTTCATGTTGCCGGTCCCGGGCGCTTTTCATGGAAGGCCGGGGAAGGAAGGACGCGCTGCGGATACGACGCCTCCCTCCGGAGGATCATGCTTGGGAGAGTGCCGGGGCAAGGCCGCGTCCGCCGCGCACCCGGCGGATGAGTTCCAGGGCCTCGGGCGGCGGACGGCGCTCGATGCGGCGATAGGCCCGGCAATCGGGCGTGCGCCAGAGAAGCCCCATGTCGCACAACTCGCGGCGCAGAAGCACCGGATCGCCGAACCCGTGCGCCGCACCCAGAATCCCGGTGACGGTCGGTTCGTCGAAAACACGTCTGGGCGGCAAGGCGGCCCACAGCGTCCACAGACAGGTCAGCTGCATGCCGCGCTTGGATGGCCAACGCGCCAGCCGTCCGTCGGCGTCGTAAAGGCGGACAAGGCGCTTGAGCCGGTTTTCGTCAACCGGTTCGAGCCGGGGCGTGCGCGGTTCGGAAACCGGCACGGCTGCGGGCGCGGCAGTCGCCCGGAAATGCTGGAAGTTCTTGTAGCCTGCGGCCCGGGCCAGCCAGTTGAGAAGTTCCAAATGGCTCGGCGCGGTCTCGCTTTCCATGATTCTGACGCGCAACACGCGGGCAAAGGCCGCTATGTCGCCGACAGCCAAAGGCAAGGCGGTCCTGGACATCGCTTATCCTTATCAAGCGTGCCTGTCCGTAAAAAGGATGTCGGTGGTCGCCGGCTTCCGACGCGGCACGGATAAGGTGTCAGCGCGGAAAAAGGAAATGGCAGGTTTAGCTCCCCGTACGGGGCGGCGACGCCTGGGTGAACTGCCGACCGCAGCTGCGGTGCTTACCCCACCCGGTCGCGTCTGGCAAGGGCGGGCGGCGGGAAAAGAAATGCGAGAGGGGGACCCTTTTTGAAAAAAGGGTCCCCCTCTCGCGCTCTCCCCTCCCCAAAACTTTTACGGGGCCAATGAGGCATTCGTGTCATTGGCCAAGTCTTGGGGAAGGCGGGTGTAACTAGAACATGTCCTTTTGGGACTCGGCGATGGTCTTTTCGATGACGTCGTGGAGCTCCTGGGGCAGGCCCATAATGTCCACGTTGAGGAAACCGCGCACGATGGTGGAGGTCGCCTCATCCTCGTCCAGGCCCCGGGCCATGAGGTATTCGATCTCTTCCTGGTCGATCTTGCCCACGGCCGCCTCATGGGACAGCTCCACGCCGTCCATGGTGCCGAGCAGCTCGGGCACGGCATGGATGACGCCGCCGCCGAGAATGAGCCCCTTGCATTCGAGATGGCCCTTGGCCGGCACGGAGTTGCCGCCGATAAAGCCCCGCGACACGATGGTGCCGCCCGAGGCGATGGTGCGGGCGATGATCTCGCCCCGGGTGTCCGGAGCGTTTAATTCGATACGGCTGCCGGAGTCGACATAGGACCCCTTGGGCGCGACGATGACGGAATTGAACCGCGCCACCGCCCCCCGGCCGTTCAAACGGATGGCCGGATAGGACTGCAGGTCCTTGACGGGCTTGAGCAGCACGTAGTTGTTGATGAATGCCCCGCCCTCTTCCACCACACCGCCGGTGCGCGGCCGCACCACCGTGGAGTCGGCCCAGTTGTGGATCATGGTGAAGGTCAGTTTGGCGTTCTTGCCCACGAAGAATTCCGAGATGCCGAAGTGGGCCGCGCCCTTCGAGCCATGGGCCACCGAGCAGCCGGTGATGATATGCAGTTCGGAATCGTCCGCCACGATGACCACGTTGTGGACGTTCTGGCCGACCATGTCGGACTTGAGGAACAGGCAGGACTGCACTGGCTCGGTGATCTTGGCGCCCTTCTCGGTGCGCACGAAATAGCCGCCGTGCAGATTCTCGGCCGCGGCCCGGGTGAACTCGTCCTTGTCCTTGTCCACCTGTGTCCAGAAGTGGCCGGGCAGGCCGTCGTATTTTTTCAGGGCGTCCTTGATGTCGAGGATTTCCACGCCCTTTTGCAGGCTCTTGCAGTGAACGCTGCCGTGGTCCACCTGCAAATAGGTGCCGGCGCGTTGATGTTCCTCGACATCCACGCCGGACATGAGCATCTCGGCCTTGTCCGCCGGGTCGAGATTGCGCAGATCGGGGATCTGGCCCAATGTGGAACCGCTGAAACGAAAGTCGTGCAGATCGATCTTTTCCATGACGCAGGCTCCTTGGGCTAATTGAGGCAGCGCACGCATTCCTGGTAGCCGTACTGGCTGATGTGGTCCAGGATGTCGCGCGGATTGGCCTCGCAGCACAGGTGGCCGTTATAGAGCACCTGCCCCCGGTCGGCGTTGACGTATTCGAGAATGTAGCCGGTGTGGGTGATGATGAGCCCGGACACGGGACGCTTGGTCACCCGCTGCTGCTTCATGCTGCTCCCGGGCCGGGGCTCGATGCCTCCGGTGAGGACTTCGCGCACGGTCGAGCCGATCAGCTTCATATTTTCCAGGTCCACGCCCGATTCCGGCTCGTCGAAAAGCAGCAGGTAAGGTTTTTGGGCCATGAGCTGGAGCAATTCCGACCGCTTGATCTCGCCGCCGGAGAAGCCGGCATTGATGTCGCGGTCGAGAAATTCGTCCATGTTGACCTTCTTGGCCAGCTCTTCCACGTCGATTTCGTCGCCCCGGGCGCACATGGTGACCAGATGGCGCGTCTTCAGGCCATGGATGGTGGGCGGTCGCTGGAAGGACATGCCGATGCCCAGACGCGCCCGCTCGTAGATGGTTGCGTTGGTGATATCATGACCGCGAAAAAGGATGCGGCCTTTGGTGATCTCGTAGTTGCCGAAGCCCATGAGCGTCATGAGCAATGTGGTCTTGCCCGAGCCGTTGGGGCCGAACAGGATGAACGTCTCGTTTTCGGCGATGTGCAGGTTGATGCCCGAGAGGACTTCCCGGTCGCCGATTTTCACATGCAGGTCTTCGATGCGAAGCATGGTTTCCTCGCTTGTTGCCGCCGGATGGCGTGAGTGTCACCCGAGCGGTCTACGGAAAAAGTCGGGGAAAGTCCACTGCCCCGGTAGGGAAGCCGGGAGCGCGCGGCTCGAGTGGCAACGAGCTTCCCGTGTCGTGCCCCGAGATTCGTACAGGCGAATTTCGAGGACGGCGGTTTCTTTTCAGGACACCGACGGCGTGTTGGGAGCGCCGCTTGGCGCGGGGTGGTCGTAGGCGCGGATGATGGTTGTGAGTTCGTCGCAGTCGTACGGCTTGGCTAGATAGTCGCGCACGCCGAAGCGGTTGAAAAAGTCCAGGTGCTGGCGCAGGCCGTAGCCGGTCAGGACCACGATGGGAATATCGGCCAGACGGGTCTTCTCGGCCCGCACTTGGCCGATAAATTCGCGGCCGTCCACTTGCGGCAGGCGCATGTCGAGCAAAATGAGGTCGAAAGGCTCTTTGGCGATGGTTTCCAAGGCAACGCGGCCATCGGGAACAGTCGTGACGACATGTCCCTCTTCCTCCAGCGCCTGGCGGGCCAGGGTGGCATGGTTGGCATCATCCTCGGCAAGCAGGATACGCAACATAGAGCGTCGTTCCTCCCTTGGCGAGACCAAGCATGTTCCGTGCCGTGCAAATTGGTTATATTCTCTATTTTTTCTTCAATGATTCCAATATGAATACGGATGATACCAGCTGTCCGAATATCCTCTTTTCCCGTAAAACAGGAAAATCGATCAATGCCCTTGCGGCGCAAGGGCGGCTGGCAGCGGTTTGCGCCTGGGCAGACGCGCCCCCGTGGCCACAGCATACACGCGCGGCAGAAGCCGGGAAAAGACTTCGCCCACGCCCCATAAAAAGAAGGTCACGGCCACTCCCGTGAGAAAGTAAAATATGGTTTGCTGCACATCGCTCGCAGGCACCCATACGGAAAGGAGCCTCGTCTGAAAAATGGAAACCGTGGGCTCATGGGCCAGATAAATGAAAAAGCTGAACCGGGCCATGCGGTGCAGCATGGCGCTGTCCCGGATGCGGGGAAACGACGAGACATACCAGAAAAAGGCCACTCCGATCACGAGGTAGCACTTGAAAACAAAGCGCTGCACCACTGGGTCGGTAATGCCAAAGGAAGTTTGGGCGACCAGTACGACAGTCAGCACGATGAAAACGAGTGCCGCCCAGCGCTGCCACCAGGATCGTCCGGACAAGGTCAGACGGG
Source organism: Desulfovibrio sp. JY (assembly GCA_021730285.1). Lineage (NCBI taxonomy): Bacteria > Pseudomonadati > Thermodesulfobacteriota > Desulfovibrionia > Desulfovibrionales > Desulfovibrionaceae > Desulfovibrio > Desulfovibrio sp. JY. The sequence goes on along the minus strand of CP082962.1, from coordinate 3,650,376 downwards.
AGCGGGCCACAAAGCCGCCGAGGTAGAACATGAAGAAGTAGCTGTGGTATGAGTAGGGATCGTGGTCAAGCCCTGTCCAGAGGACAAAGAGGGTGACCAGTCCCACCCCCGGGGCTTCCTTGAGAAACAGGAGCAGGACGGGCGAGAGGACGAACACCAGCATCAGGTCGCGCAAAAACCACAAGGGATAGTTGACGGGCGTGGCATAGCCGCCGACGCCGAATATCTTGGCCCAAAGGCCGTGCTGTACAAAGTAGTTCCAGGAGCCCATCGTCTCGATGCTGCCGACGAAATAGAACCAGGCGACGATCCAAATATTGAACAGCACATAGGGAATGAACAGTGAGAAGAATTTCTTGCGCAGCATCTCGCCGTAGGCGGCCAGGGACAACTCGAACTTGCGCAGGAACAAGAATCCGGAGATGGCGAAAAAAAGCGGTACGGTCACCAGGATGATATGGTCGTTGAAAAGCGTCACCATCAGGGTCGTGAGCGGCCCGGGGTCGCCAATGCGCACGGTCACGCCCTTGGCTCCATGGTTGAGGACGATCAGAAACATGAGCAAAATGCGCAGGACATCAATGCGTTTGGAGACTTCCGGGGTGATGGGTTCCCGGACCGGCCCGAGCATCCAGGCGGGTTTGACGGCTGTACTCACGAAAAACTCCCGGTCGGTGGCGGATGCAAAGCGGCCTGTCGCCGCCATGGCGGGCGGGCATGGTTGGGACCGCCAGCCGGCGGCCGCTCGCCTATTTCATGGAAGATACCCAGATGGACTGGGCTTGGCATGGCGTTTCGCCGGGGCGTCCCCTGGGCAGGCCGCAAGCGACCGCGCCCACCTTCGTGTGGCGTCCAGGCTGGACCTCCGTGCTGTTGAAAAAAAGAGCTACTATCCGGCGTGCTTCATCTTGTCCAGCCAGGCCCGTGGTGCAGGCCGCAATCAAGGGCAGGCTGTGCCGACCGGCGCCTGTCCGCCTCTGGAACACACCCGACGCGGACAATCAGTGCGCGTAGGCGAGCATCTTTTTGAGGCGGTTTTCCGTGAGGCTATAGCCTTCCTCGCGGAGAATGCGCACAAAGCTTTCGATAATACACTGGGTGGCGAAAGCCTTGTTGGTGATATGCGGCGAATTCATGATCTCGCGCAGCACCAGATCGATCATGTAGACGCAGTGGGCGATGTCCTGGATATCCTTGTGCGGCATAGAGGTGATAGCATCTCAAGGTATTGACGGCGGGTGGGCCGGCAAAACGGTTTTGAAATCATGCCTCCGGGTCATCGACGATCTGCTTGAAGCGCGCCCCATCGACGAATCCCTGGTGGTAGGCCATGGCCACGTAGTCCCGGCGGATGCGGTCGCACAGGCGCTGGATGTCCTCGCCGAGCTGGCGCACCTGATCATCCTCGCTGCCGCCGGCCAGGGCTTCCAGCTCGCGGATGCGGCAGGTAAGCTCCTTCATGTGGGCCGTCATCTCCTCGTCCGTGGTCTGGACGTTGACCAGGTCTTCGATCCGGTTTTGAAACATGTCGGGCAAACACGCCTTGGTGCTTTCCATGTTCCCCCCCTGGCCGCCCGTCGGGGCAGACGGCCTTTTGCTCCGGCCTGGGCCGGCGGACTTGGCGCAATCTTTTACTGCATACCCCAGAAGGGAACGGGTGTAAAATCCGGTGAAGCGCCGGCGTTCTCTGGCGTCGCTTGCAAAACGCAACCGCGCGTTGGAATAAATAATTTGCTATTTACGCGTGTTGGCGTCGAAAGGAACACGCCCTCTTTTCCCGGCGGCGCCCCTACGCTCCGATGGCCGCCAGATCCCGCTCGATGGTTTCGCGGGCGGCGAGTCCCCCGACCCACTCCTCGGGCAGCCCGTCGCGTCCCAGGGATGCGCCGAGCAGCATACCGACCAGCATGCCCCGGGCGGCGCTGTCCCCGCCGGCCATGACGTTTTGCGCAAGGCCCGTGCGCAGGTCGTCGCCGTAACGGACGAGGAGATGGATCACGCCGGGCATGGCTTCGTCGATGTGGCAGGACCGGCCGAAACGGCCGATGGCCGCCACGGTCTCCTCACCGGCCGACTCGCGCCCAAGCGCCAGCCAACGTTCGACGGGGGCGCTGGCGTAGCCGGCTTCGGCGGCGCTGTCCAGAGCGGCGTCGAGGGGTTTTCCGGACAAAAGCGCCCAGGCGGCGCGGGCGAAAAATTCGGCCGCCTCGATGACCTGGGCATGGTTGTGGGTCATCTTGGTCTGCGCACGCGCCGCCTCGACCAGGGCGGGCAGGTCGTGGCGCAGGGCGAAGACAAGGGGGGCCACCCGGCTCGCGCCGGCCAGGTCGTTGGAATTGGAGCCCGAATTTTCGGGGGACTCGCCGAAATCGAAAATCTTGAGCGTCATGCGGGTGGCGCCGTCGATGTACCCGTCATAGGACGCCATCCGCTGCCGCCATTTGGCGGCGAAATCGTCGATGTCGAACCCCTTCCGGTCGGCCAGGGAACGCAGCAATATAAGGGTCTGATCGCCGTAATGGGTCAGCTCACCGGCCTTCCTGCCGCCATGGTAGCCGTCGGGGTCCGGGGTGGTGTAGCCCGTCACCAGGCCGAATCGCTTGGCGAGCGCCTCGGGATCATATTCCCAGTGCGGGCCAAGGGCCAGAGCATCGCCGATAAAAGAGGCCAAAACCATGGCAGTCGCGTTGTCGGACATGCTTCCTCCTGCTTTATGCGCAACATCATACGAAATACATCGGAATTGTCCAAGATGTTTGCGAGGAAGCAGGCAGGTTGTGCGGGAAAAGCCCAAAAGGCATTTTTTGCCGGCGGGAACCGCTGGTTCGCAATGCGCCCCATCGGCCTTTACATGGCACATGCCGCCCGGTGAACGAAGCAGAAGGGATCGGCGCGCATGGTGCGGCAAACGAGCCTGCCGCCTTTGGAGCAAAGCCGGTATGCTTCGCAGTCTTCCCGCCGACGCCCATGAGGGGATCGGCGCCATTCCTCGCAGTCGCCGCAGGTGGCCGCTTCGTTTCCGTCTGGTCGGGAGGCGGTCCCGACAACGGGCTCAAAGCAGGCCGGATCGGCCAGCATGGTGTGGCAGACACAGCGGCCCCCCTTGGCGCACACCCGTTCCATGGGCGCGTCGTCCTTGCGCCGTCCTGGCAAGGTGCACATCCATTGCGCGCATTCGCCACAGGTTTTCGGCTGCATGATTGGCCCTCCGGAAGCAAAGGTGGGTCGAGATAAAACATGCACTCATCATGCCAGAATCGTCTTATTTTATCGACACGGCAACCATCTCTTGAGAGCGCTGCCCTGGCAGGAGGGGCCTATTCGTGGGCTTCCCATGGGTAACCAGCTCGTGTAATAGGGAAATAGCTGCAAAGCGGCTGGTGGCCGGGCTCGATGGCAAGGCGTGTTTTTTTTGGATGAGGGCCTTTGGCAATCCCCCGCCGCACATCAGGTCGGCTTTATGGATGCGGCACCGCCCAAAATCCGGCCCTCTTTCGACGAACGGCGCGGAATTCTCGATAAACGGCCTTTGCGCCAGGGGCCGATCGGTTTATTGGTTGCAAGCCGCCTTTCATCGAAAAATTCTGGCCGGGCCGGCTGCTTTTCGGCAAGCTCGCCTTCGATTCGACCACATCACCCAACCCGGGGGGAAAACATGATCGCAGACAACATCGAAAGCCTCATGCACGAACAACGCCGCTACGAGCCGCCGGAAGAAGGCCGCGAGCGCGCCCACATCAAAAGCATCGAAGAATACAACGCCATTTACAAGCGTTCCATCGAGGACCCGGACGGCTATTGGGGTGAGCGCGCCACCGAGCTGCTCACCTGGTTTAGGCCCTGGGACACGGTCCTGGAATACGATTTCGACAAGCCGGAGATCAAATGGTTCGCCGGGGGCAAGCTCAACGCCACCTATAACTGTCTGGACAGGCATTTGACCGATGGCCGGCGCAACAAGGCGGCGCTGATCTGGCAGGGTGAGGACGACAGGGATGTGCGCACCTACACCTACCAGATGCTCCACGACGATGTCTGCCGGTTCGCCAACGTGCTGCGAAAAATGGGCGTGAAAAAAGGCGACCGGGTAAGCCTCTATCTGCCCATGATTCCGGAGCTGGCTATTGCCATGCTGGCCTGCGCCCGCATCGGCGCGCCGCACAGCATCATCTTCGCCGGATTTTCGTCCCACAGCCTGCGTGACCGCATCAACGACTGCGAGGCCAAGGTGCTGGTGGTCAGCGACGCCGTCATCCGCTCCGGCAAGACCATACCGCTTAAGCCCAACGCCGACGAAGCCGTCAAGGAATGCGCCAGCATCGAGAAGGTCGTGGTGGTGCGCCACGCCGGCAACGAGGTGGAGATGTTCCCCGGCCGCGACCTGTGGTGGCACGACGTCATGAGCGACCACGATGTCCAGGGCTGCTGCGAGCCCGAGCCCATGGACGCCGAGGACGTGTTGTTCATTCTTTACACCTCCGGTTCCACGGGCAAGCCCAAGGGCGTCTACCACACCACCGGCGGCTACCTGACCTATGCCGCCCACACGAGCCAGCTCGTCTTCGATCTGCACGACGACGACATCCACTGGTGCACGGCCGATATAGGCTGGATCACTGGACATTCCTACATCGTCTACGGGCCGCTGGCGCTCGGGGCCACCTCGCTCATGTTCGAGAGCGTACCCACCTACCCGGCTCCGGACCGCTTCTGGCAGATCTGCGAGAAGTTCAAAGTCAACATTTTTTACACCGCGCCGACAGTCATCCGGTCGCTGATGCGTTCCGGCCCGGCCTGGACCCAGAAGCACGACCTGTCGTCGCTGCGCATCCTCGGTTCGGTGGGCGAGCCCATCAACCCCGAGGCCTGGATGTGGTACCACGAGCACATCGGCCACGGGAAACTGCCCATCGTCGACACCTGGTGGCAGACCGAGACCGGCGGGCTCATGATCTCTCCCCTGCCCTACGCCACGATGCTCAAACCGGGCTCTGCCTCCCTGCCCCTGCCCGGCATCGACCCCATCATCGTGGACACCGACAACAAGGAAGTCGGCCCCAACCAGGGCGGGTTCCTGGTCATTCGCAAACCCTGGCCGGGCATGCTGCGCGGCATCTGGAACGCGCCGGAACGCTTCAAGCAGCAGTATTTCGCCGGGTTCAAGGGGAGCTACGAATCCGGAGACGGGGCGCGACGCGACACGGACGGCTATTTCTGGATCATGGGCCGGGTGGACGACGTCATTAACGTCTCCGGCCACCGCATGGGCACGGCCGAGATCGAATCGGCCCTGGTGTCCCATCCGACCGTGGCCGAGGCGGCCGTGGTCGGCATGCCCCACGAGGTCAAGGGCCAGAGCATCTACGCCTACGTGACGCTCAAGGCCGGCTACGAGGAAAGCGAGGAGCTGCTCAAAACGCTCAAGCTCCATGTGCGCAAGGAGATCGGCCCCATCGCCGCGCCGGAGGTGATCCAGTTCGCGCCGGGACTGCCCAAGACCCGAAGCGGCAAGATCATGCGGCGCATTTTGCGCAAGATCGCCTCCAACGAGGTGGAGAGCCTGGGCGATACCTCGACCCTGGCCGATCCGAGCGTGGTGACGGAACTGATCGAAGGCAAGAAGAAGCTCTTCGGCTAGTACGTCGTAGTAAAGATGCCAGGGGGGAGCTTTTCGGAAAATTCCCCCTGGCCCCCGAAGAACTCCCCTCCCCCATGCCTTCTCGACATTTGCCGGGTATACGCTTACATGCCTGGAGGTTCGGCGCGACCCCAATCCGGGAGTTGGCGCACGTCTCTGCAATGCCTTATCCCTAAGGATATCCTATGCCCTGCCCACGATTTACCATTTCCGGCCCCGACGATTTCGGGGCGCTACGGCACATGCTCGCCGGACGCACGGCGGCCGCCTCGGACGCGGAGGACAAGGTCCGCCACATCCTGAACGACGTGGCCACGCGCGGCGACGAAGCCTTGATCGAACTGACCAGCCGTTTTGATTGCAAAACCTTCGACGCCGCCTGCCTGCGCGTCTCCGCCGCCGACATCGCCGCCGGCGTTGCGGCCGTGCCGGCTTCCGACCGCGCCATCATCGAGGAGGCGGCGGACAATATCCGCACCTTCCACGCCGCCCAAAAAGAGCGCTCCTGGTGGATGCCCTCGGCCGATGGCACCATGCTCGGCCAGATCGTCACCCCGGTGGACGCGGCCGGCTGTTACGTGCCCGGCGGACGCGGCGGCGAGACCCCGCTTATCTCCAGCCTGCTCATGAACGCCATCCCGGCCCAGGTCGCCGGCGTGCCGCGCATCGTCGTCGTCTCGCCCCCACGCCAGGACGGATCGCTCAATCCCTATATCCTGACCGCCGCCAAGGTCCTCGGCATCGACGAAATCTACCGGGTCGGCAGCGCCTGGGCCATTGCCGCCCTGGCCTACGGCACGGCCTCCATCGCGCCGGTGGACGTGGTGGCCGGGCCGGGCAACATCTACGTGACCACGGCCAAGCGGATGCTGATCGGCACGATCGGCATCGACATGATCGCCGGCCCGAGCGAGATCGCCATCCTGGCCGACACCTCGGCCAATCCCGACTGGCTGGCCGCGGACATGCTGTCCCAGGCCGAACACGACCCCATGGCCGCGGCCGTTTGCGTCTCCTCGGACGAAAAGCTCCTTGACGCCACCTGCGAGGCCCTGGTCAGGCGACTGGCCGATCTGCCGCGAAACGACATCGCCGCCGCATCCCTGGCCCACTACGGGGCGCTGGCCGTCGTGCCGGACCTTTCCGTCGGCATGGAGCTCATAAACGCCATTGCCCCGGAGCATTTCGAGCTGTGCGTGGCCGATCCCTGGGCGCTCGTCGGCCAGGTGCGCCATGCCGGCGCGGTTTTCATGGGCAACCACTGCCCCGAGCCGGTGGGCGATTATTTCGCCGGCCCCAACCACGTGCTGCCGACCATGGGCACGGCGCGGTTCTCCTCGGCTTTGTCGGTTGCCACCTTCACCAAGAAAACCAGCCTGATCGCCGCCGCTCCGGGCTATATCGCCGCCCATGGCGCGAAGATCGCCCGGCTGGCCCGGCTGGAAAACCTGGAAGCCCACGCCCGCAGCGTGGAATGCCGCTTCAACGACAAATAAGGAACCTGCCATGGACGCCGTCGCCCAGACCGATATGCCGGCCCTGACCCTGCGCTCGCGGGGCAAGGTCCGCGATATTTACGACCTCTCCCCGGAGAGCCTTTTAATCGTCACCACGGATCGCATCTCGGCCTATGACGTGATCATGCCCGACCCCATCCCGCAAAAGGGCGTCATCCTCAACCAGATCACGCTCTTTTGGATGGACATGTTCGAGGACATGGTCCCCAACCATCTGCTGGCCACGGAAGTAACGAATTTTCCGGCCGCCTGCGCGCCCTACGCCGCACAGCTCGCCGGCCGGTCGGTGGTGGCCAGGAAGGCCAAGCCGCTGCCCATCGAGTGCATCGTGCGCGGGTTCATCACCGGCTCGGGGCTCAAGGACTACAAGGCCACGGGCAAGGTCTGCGGCCACGCGCTCCCGGCCGGACTGGTCGAATCGGACATGCTGCCCGAACCGCTTTTCACGCCCTCGACCAAGGCCGACCTCGGCGCCCACGACGAGAACATCACGCTCGCCAAGGCCAAGGACATGATCGGCGTCGAGTTGTGCGCCAAGGTGGAGGAACTGAGCCTCGCCATGTACGCCAAGGCCCGGGATTATGCCCGGGGGCGCGGCATCATCATCGCGGACACCAAGTTCGAGTTCGGGCAGACCGATGACGGGCTCATCCTCATCGACGAGGTCCTGACCCCCGATTCCTCGCGGTTCTGGCCGGCGGAAGGCTACAAACCGGGCAACTCCCAGCCGAGCTACGACAAGCAGTACCTGCGCGACTGGCTGACCTCGGTCGGCTTTGACAAGAAGCCGCCCGCGCCGCGCCTGCCCGAGGACGTGGTGGCCAAGACGCGGGAGAAGTACCTGACGGCCTACGCGGTGCTGACCGGGAAAAAATTGGCCTAACCCGCTTTTTTTGCTTGCCAGAATCAGGAGGGACAGCTATACAACTTTGCTCTTGCGGAGAGGTGTCCGAGCGGCCGAAGGAGTACGATTGGAAATCGTATGTACCTTAACGGGTACCGAGGGTTCAAATCCCTCCCTCTCCGCCACGAATTTTGGGGAAGCCGGGCGGCGGTTGCGCCGCCAACCCCGTCAGGTCCGAAAGGAAGCAGCGGTAACGGTTGTTGCCGGGTGTCCGGCTTCCCTTGAAAGCGCGAGGCAACTCGCGCTTTTTTTATGGGGCATGCCGCCAACCAAAAGATAACGGGACGCCGGCCAGTCCCCGACGCGACAACGACGCCCGCATCTTCTGCTTGGAGCCCCATGCCATGGGGCTTTTTTGTTGCCTGCCCTTTCCCCGCTTCCGGCCACCATCCTCCCTTTGGCATGCGTCCGGGGCGTTGCTCCGGGCTCGTTCGCCTCGGCAGTTCCACAAGATCCGCGCGTCGCGCCCTCTTTAGGATGTCCGGGGTGTGTCGCCCGTGGCGGGATCGGCTCCAGGCTGCCGGAGGGCCAGCCAGCCGACACCGACGGCGCAGATGACGCCGGAAAGGAGCACCGTGGCCGGCGCGCCGATCAGGCTGGCCATGGTCCCGGCGAAAAGCGAGCCAAAGGGGGCCATGCCGACGAGGGTGATGGAATAAAGCGCCATGACCCGCCCCCGCATGGCGTCGGGACTGCGCAACTGGAGCAGGGTGTTGGCGGCAGCGAAAAAGAGGATCAGGCAAAAGCCCAGCACCGAGGCCAGCGCCATGGACAGCCAAAACCACCGGGACAGAGCAAAGACGATGAGCGCCAGGCCGAAGCCGAGGCCGGCGAACACCCGCACCCGGTCAAGCCCCGCGCTCTCCTTGCGCACGGCCAGGGTCAGCGCCGCGATCACGCTGCCGAACCCCGTCGCGGCCATGAGAAACCCGAGCCCCGAAGCGCCATGGGCCAGGATCGTGTCCACGAAAATCGGCATGAGCACCATGTAGGACGCGCCGAAAAGGCTTGTCAGGCAAAGCCCGGTCAAAATGGCCCGCATGGGCCGGTCGTTTGCGGCGTAGCGGATGCCCGCGCGCATATGATCCGCCATGGAAACCGTTTTCGGGCGCGGCGGGGACGGCGGCAGACGCATCATCAAGAGGCCGGCGATGACGGCGAGGTAGCTTATGCCGTTGATAAAAAAGCACCAGCCCTCTCCCACTGTCGCCACCAGTATCCCGGCCACGGCCGGACCAAGCACCCGGGCGCTGTTGAACATGGAGGAATTGAGCGCAATGGCGTTGTGCAGGTCCTCCTTGCCCACCATATCCACCACGAAGGCCTGCCGCGTCGGCATATCCACGGCGTTAATGGTGCCAAGGACCATGGCCAGCGCGCCGACCAGCCACACCGTGGCCGTATCGGTCAGGGTGATCGCCGCCAGGGCCAGCGCCTGAAACATGGCCGCCGTCTGGGTGACGATCAGCAGGGAACGCTTGTTGCCCCGGTCGGCCAGATAACCGCCCCAGAGCCCGAGCACGAACACGGGCAGATAGCCCACGAATCCGACCAGGCCCAGGGCCAGGCTCGACCCCGTGAGCCGGTAGACCAGCCAGGAGACGGCCACGGACTGCATCCAGGTGCCGACGAGGGAGATGAATTGCCCGGCGAAGAAAAGCCGGAAATTACGATGGCGAAACGATCGGGCCAAACGGTCCAGGGATTGCCGCGAACGCAGGCGCAGCCCCCCACCGTTCTTCCCGTTGACGACATGTTCCATGAAGAACGATTCCTCTTTTTCGAGGGGCCGACACCGGCCGCCTGCGCGCACCCGGACGAACGGTCCGGCCCGGCAGGGGCGCAACACGGCCATCCCCCGGGCGAGACCCAGGTGGGCTGGTTGGCGTCGCGACCAGGCTGACGCGTCAGGCCCGGATGGCTCCGGCGATTTCGGGCTCGGGCTGCTTGATCCCGCCCGTTTCCGGCGCGGCGGTCGTATTGGAAAAGAGTTCCCGCAAAAGCCCCATGCCCGTGGTCACAAGGGCGAGGTCCTCGGCGTTTAAGCGCGCAAGTCGCGTGACGAACTTGGCCTTGACCGCCTCGCGGGCCTTGGACAGCACGGTTGTCCCCTCCTCGGTCAGGCTCAGGCGTACCCGCCGCCGGTCCGAGGGATCGGGCTTGCGCTCGACAAAGCCGCGGTAGGCCAGGGCGTCCACGAGTTTGGACATGGACGGCAGGGAAACGCCGATATATTCGGCCAGATCGGTCAGATTGGCCCCTGGGCTGTGCCGCAAAAAAGCCAGGCTGCGCAGTTCCGGCACGCGCAGATCCGGCGCGCTGTGGCTGCGCATGGTCTGCCGCAGCTCCTGCATCACCAGTGGCATGACTTCCAAAAGCTCGCGGGCGCAGGCATTGAGATCTTCAGCCATTGTTGTGCCTTTCTAATAATTAATTTTAGAAATTAATAAATCCGGTACGCCCGGCCGTCAAGGACGCTCTCCCCCACCCACCAGATCGGGCTCCATGCCGTCCGCCGGCGCAAGCCCCAGGACGTGGCAGACCGTGGCCGCAAGACGCGTCTGGGAAACCACGCCGCCGGCCGCGCCCGGCAGGGGAAGGTTGGAAAAAAGCGCGCCCGGAACGAACGAGGCGTCCACGCAATGGTCCCCGGACCACTTCTGCCTGTTATCCGTGAAAACTGCCGCCGAGGCGCCGCCGATGGCCGCGGTCCAGGCCATGCGGTACGGCGGTCGCAGTCCGACCACCAGATCCGGGGCCGCGGCAAACTTTTCGCCGCTGTAGATCGCCTCCTTGCGGTGCACGGCGGCCACGGCCGGCCGGCCGCCATCATCAAGCCGCGTGAGGCGCGCCGCGATCTCGTCGGCCAAATCCCGGGCGGGCTGCCCCGGAGCCACGATGCCGCTTCGCTCCCGACCGGCCAGGTTGCAATAGATAGAACCGAAACCCAGGGCGTAGGCCCGGGTGCCCGACCAGTCCACATACTTGAAAAGCTCACCATTATCGGCGGGATCATGCGGCTTGAGTTTCAGGTAGCCGGCCTGGGCCAGCCAGGCATTGGCATCGAAGGACCGGGCGTAGGAGCAAAAGCCGTGGTCCGAGCAGACGAAAAGGGCCGTGTCGTCGCCGGCGGCCTCCACTACCCGGCCGACCATGGCGTCCATGCGGACCAGGTGGTTTTCGATGACCGGGCCGAGCCGCGCCGCCGCAGCGGGATCGAAAAGCGGGTGGGACGGATCGTGGTAGCGCCAGAAGCAGTGCTGGATGCGGTCCGAGGTGTCAAAGACGACGGAAAGCAGGCCCTCGGTGAAGCGGCCGAGTTCATGCTCCAGCATGGCCTCTCGCTCGGCCGTCACGTCGTCGCAAAAGGCCAGAAAGGCTTCGTCCGTCACCACGCCGTCGGTAAGCCCCTTGGTCTCCTCGGGCATGCCCAGGGTGGAATACGGGCCGCCGAGGGCCGCCGCCAATTCGGCCGCATAGCCCTCGGGCGAAGCCACGGGCAGGTTCGGCGCGCGTGGGTCGACCTGCACCGGCCCGCAGTAGAGCTCCAAGGGCTCAAGGCGACCGCAGAAAAGCCGCGTCACCCCGGTCACGAGCCGGCCGTCGGCCAGGGGAAAAGAAAGCGTCAGATAGGGCGACCACTCCCCAGGGGCAAGTTCTCCGTGTTGCTCGCCAACGGCGTAATGGAGTCTGCCGTCCTGCCGGGTAAGCGCCATCTCCGTGCGGGCCATGCTCCGCTTGCCGGCCACGATCGCCATCGGTCCCTCTATGGCGATGCGCGCCCGGACGTCGGCAAAGCGCACCTGTTCCACCCGGCCGCGTCCGGCCCCGCCGCCGGCGGGAAGGACCTCCACGTAGTGGACGTAGTTGCCAAGCCGCCCCTTGACGTCGGGCGCGCCAAGCCCGGAGAGCACCTTGGCCCCGGCAAAGGCCGGCGGATAGGTCACGGGCCAGCGCACAGCCGTGACCGGCAACCCGGCTCCGGACGCCACATCGAAAAAGGTCGGGGTATCGTAGGCGGGAGCCGGCGTTCCGCCCGGTCCCGGTCTGGTCAGGGACAGGCGCGGCAGGTAGGTGGCCGGGTCGCGCACGATGAAATCGTAGACGCCATGGGCGCCGGGATTGGTTCCCGTGGCCAGGCAGGTCCAGGCCACCGGACTCTGGGCCGGGTTGACGGTCGCCAGGTCGGCGAAGGTCCCGACTTCGGCCAGGCGGGACAAATGGGGCAGTTTCCCCTGGCCGGCCAGGGCGCGGCACAGGTTCGGATCAAGGCCGTCGATGCCGATGACAAGGGCCTTGCGGACGGTTTTGGCAAAGGACATGTCTATATCCGTGCTGTTAAGCGTTCAGGCGGAGGGACGCGTTATTCCCTTATCAGGTAAAAATGGTTTTGCCCAGAAACAGAATCGGCGAAGACGCACATTCCTCGTTCCCGCCCCCTCGGATCGGCATGGCGCACTGGTCGCAAGCCGCTGCGCGCGAGAGCACAGCGGCTTGCGACCGGAGATGCTGGCATCTGCCCAGAGTGAACGTCGCGCGAAGGGGGGAACGCTGGGGGCTGGCCCATCGGTGCGGCCTGGGAGGGACGAGCAGCCTATGCCCTTGGGAATTCGTGAAAGAAGAAAAAGAGAAAAACCAGGGATGGCGGAAGCCTGGAGGAGTCGAACTTCCGCCAACGCATCACTGCGGTATCAGCGCGCCATCAGCGCGAACACACCCCAGCCCAGGTACTCACGTGTGTACGTGGCGTAGCGCACGGGTTCCGAGGTCAATTGGGCTCGAACCTCTTTCGCGAATTCGTCGCCGGGATTGGCCTCAAGCCATCGGCGCATGGTGAGCCATTTGGCCGCCTCGTATCTGTCCCAGCCGTCCTGGTCAGCCAGAACCATTTCCACGACGTCGTAGCCAAGGTGGCCGAAAGACGAGAGAAGTTCCGGAAGCATGAGAAAGTCGGAGATTGCGCCCGCAAGACACCCCTTGGCGACATCTTCCGTCGGCGGCAACCGACGCCAAAAGGGTTCACCAACAAGGATGATCCCTCCGGCGCGAAGGCTTCGCGCCAGAAGCTCGATGGTGCCGCCGACCCCACCGCCGATCCACGTGGCGCCAACACAGGCTGCCACACGCACCTTCTCCTCAGAGACATAGCCGGCAGCATCGCCGTGGATGAACGTGACGTGATCGGCGACGCCGAGTTCTCCGGCACGGCGTTTGGCTTGCTCGGTGAACAACGGGCTCATGTCGATGCCGGTGCCGATGACGCCGTAATCGCGGGCCCAGGTGCACAGCATCTCCCCCGAACCGCTGCCGAGGTCGAGCACCCGGGTCCCCGGTTCCAGACGCAGCGCCGCGCCGAGAGTGGTAAGCTTTTCTGATGTGAACGGGTTGTGGATGCGGTGAGCACTTTCAGTGATGGTGAATATCCGTGGGATGTCCACTGTGGAAAATCTCCTGATGGGTGTGAACGGATTCGGTCAGGGCCTCTGCATCGCGCCCCAGGCAATACCCCTATCGCCGATGTCTTTCAAACACATCGGACAAGGATAAACGCGAAGAGCAGCCTCTTCACGGCCCTATCCACGCGCGGTCGTCTCCCTGGCAAAGAAAAGCCAGGTACAACACCCGTACCTTGGCTTTGACCCGGGCGGGGAGCTTTTCTCCCCGCCCGGATGGTTGATGCTCAGGCCTCGACGTGCTTGGTGAACTTGAACTGCGTGCTCTGGCGCCACGTGTAGTAGGCCGGATCACGGAAGTCATCGATGCAGTGGTGGGTGAACTCAAGATCACACATCTCGAAGAACTTTTCCCAGCCGATGCGCTCGGCCCATTCACCTAACCGCTCATATTTCATGGCATTGGCGGCGTAGACCTCGACGATGTGCTTGATCATCTTGGTCAGCGTCGGCCAGCGCGGCGGCTCGTTGGGGATGTAGGCCACAACGACCTTGGAGAACTTGGGCATGGAGATGCGGTTGGACACCTTGCCGCCGACCATGAGCACGATGCCGTCGCCCTCGCCGGAAGCGAGCGGCATGGCCGGGCACATGGTGTAGCAGTTGCCGCAGTACATGCAGCGCGAGGCGTTGACCGCGACGGAGTTGACCTTCTTGCCGTCGATCTCCACCTTGGTCGGCTTGATGGCGCCGGTGGGACAGGCGGAGACTGCCAGGGGGATTTCGCAGATGTTGTCCAGACGGTCGTGCTCGACGATGGGCGGCTTGCGGTGGATGCCGACGATGCCGATGTCGGAGCAGTGCACGGCGCCGCACATGTTCAGGCAGCAGGCCAGCGAGATGCGGACCATGGCCGGCAGGGTCATGGACTGGAAGTACTCGAACATCTCGTCCATGACGGCCTTGACCGGGCCGGAGGCGTCGGTGGCCGGGGTGTGGCAGTGCACATAGCCCTGGGTATGGACGATGTTGGACACGCAGGCGCCGGTGCCGCCGATGGGGAACTTGTAGCTGCCGCCGGCGAACTTGCGGGACTCGAGGTCGGCGATGAGTGCATCCAGAGAGGCTTCGTTATCGACCATGAATTCCACGTTGTTACGCGTGGTGAAGCGCAGGTGGCCGCCGCAGTGCTTGTCGGCGATCTCGCAGATCTCGCGGACGTGGGTGACGCTCATGAGGCGGGCGCCGCCGGCGCGTACGGTGTAGACCACGTCGCCGGAGAGTCCTACGTGCTTGAGCACGCCGGGCTTGACGATCTCGTGGTAGTCCCACTGGCCTTTGTTCTTTTTGATAACCGGCGGATAGAATTCTTCGAAATGCCGAGGACCGATATCCGTGATCCGGCCATCCATGGGCTTGGCGGGATTGTACCCGGAAGAAATAAACGCCATCTGTATACTCCCCCCTTTATCTCATGTGTCTCTGGCGATAGGCCGCTTCGTCGTGGGCAAAGCCGCCGGGCACTTCCTCTTCCCGGAAGAAGATGTACGGGTTGGAACGCGGCTCTTTGACGTGCTGCGGCATGGCCTTGATTTTGGTGACTTCGAGCAGGCGCTGGAAGGAGAGACGTTTCATGGTCTCGCCCACGCGCTCGCGGTTCTTGCCTTCTTCCATCCACCAGTCCCAGATGTTCTCAATGACTTCCTTGATCTCATCATAGGGCTTTTCCACCACGATGAAGGGCACGAGCAGGGAGGACATTTGCGCGCCGTCCAGGATCGGGGCCTTGGCGCCAAGCAGGATGGACGCCCCGGTTTCCTTGCCGATCTTAAGCGCTGCCGGCATGGTGTTGATGCAGTGCATGCAACGGGTGCAGTTGCTGTTGTCGATGGCGAGCGTGACGCCGTCGTAGCGCATGCACTTGGTGGGACAACGGTCCACGACTTCCTTGACCACGTCGAAGGCGCCCCAGTCGCGGCTGCTGTGGGAGCCGCCGCCGGGCTTGAACTCGCCGGCCACATAGGCGCGCACGCGGTCCTGATCGATGCGGATGTCGTCTTTCCAGGTGCCGATGACCGAGAAGTCGGAACGGGCGATGGAGCAGACGCAGCCGTTGGGGCAGCCGTCGAACTTGAACTTGAACTTGTAAGGAAAGGCCGGGCGGTGCAACTCGTCCTGGTAGTCGTTGGTCAGGGTGTGGCACACGTCCTGGGTGTCGTAGCAGGCGAATTCGCAGCGGGACTGGCCCAGGCAGTCGGCCGGGGTACGCAGGTTGCCGCCGGAACCGCCGAGGTCGGTGCGCATCTTGTGCGACAGGTCGTGATAGACTTCTTCGAGCTGCGGCGTCGTGGTGCCGAGCAGTACGATGTCACCAGTGGAGCCGTGCATGTTGGTCAGGCCCGAACCGCGCATGTCCCAGATATCCATGACGCCGCGCAAGTATTCCGTGGTGTAGTACTTGCCGGAGGGCTGGTTCACACGGACGGTGTGGAAGTGGGCCACGCCCGGGAATTGTTCGGGCTGGTCGCAGTAGCGACCGATGACGCCGCCGCCGTAGCCGAAGACGCCGACAATGCCGCCATGTTTCCAGTGGGTCTCCTTATCCTTGAAGGAAAGTTCCAGGACGCCGAGCAGGTCGTCGGCGCATTGCGCGGGAATCTGGAATTCGATGCCGTCAGGGTTGGCGGCGCGTCGGGCCGCTTCCTGCTTGATGTCGGACACAAAGCTGGGCCAGGGCCCGCTTTCGAGCTGATCGAGCAGCGGAGTCTGGTGTTTTGCCATGGGCGTTCTCCTTTCGCATTGGCGAGTGGTTGCGCATATCGCGACTGGGACAGGCCTGTGGGGTTCGTTGCGCGCAGCCAGGGTTGCCGCCGCAATCCGGATGCGGGCAAGACTTGGGAACGGCAGCCGAACGGGCAGAGCCCAGCCAGATGTTCCCCGGCGGCAAAGCAAGGATAGTGCCGCAGTCTGTGCCTTAGGCCAAAGCATGTCCTAAAAAGTAAATGAATTTATGATATTACGACGACAACACCACAAGTGCATACACACAAAAAGAAGGGAGGAACGGGCGTTGGAAAAAAGAAAACAACGAAAATTCATTGTTTATAATAGAATAAAACCATTATAAACGAACTTTCATTGTCACTCCAGCGCTTGCCCGCAGGGACCGCTTCTGGGGACGGGGGCATGGGCAGCACAGGCCCCCGTCTGTCGGCCGCGCCGAGGCCGCCGGTGCAACGACCAAGGCGCCTGGCTCGGCTATTGCAACGCCAATGCCCTGTGCCCGCAGCCATTGTCAACCGGTGCGTGGTTGCGTATCGGACAAGGCGTTTGCACGGTCATTGGGGCAAACGCGAAAAGGGGATGTTTTGGAAAGCGAAAAACAGCCGGGATCGGGGCCCAGGCGCTACGGAGCGAATATCCTGCGCTGCCTTGGACAATTGGCGATCCTGTGGGGGATATCCTGGGGCTGCAACCGGTTCGTGGGCTGGGCCCACTGGCCGCTGCCGGGCAACGTCCTCGGCGTGCTTGTCCTTTTCAGCCTGCTGTGTCTCGGGGTGATCAGGCTTGAGCAGGTGGAGCGGACAGCGGATTTTCTCTTGCGCCACCTGGTGTTTTTTTTCATCCCTATTGCCGTCGGCCTCATGGAATGGGGAGAAGTCTTCAGCCATTACGGAATGGTGCTTTTCGCAGCCATCCTGATCAGTTCGCTTTTGCCGCTGCTGTCGGTCGGCTTCGTGACACTTTTGCTGCACAGGAAACGTTGATGCAGGACCTCCTCTCCCTGCTCGGGTACAGTGCCGGTACCGTGCTCGTGTATCTGGGTATCCGGCGCCTTTCCCTCCGTTTCAACCATCCGCTGCTCAACGTCGTGGCCCTGAGCGCCGGCGTGATCATCGGCCTGCTTGTCGCCTGCGACATCCCGTACGCGGCCTATGTGCCGGCCAAGGACGCCATGACGATGCTCTTGGGGCCGGCGACGGTCGCCTTGGCCGTACCGCTGTACCGGCATCGCCGGCTCTTGTACGTCTATGGCCCGGCCATCCTGACCAGTGTCGCGGCCGGATCGCTTCTGGCCATGCTTTCGGCCGGATATGCGGCCAAGGTCGGCGGGCTGCCGCAGGCGGTGGTCGTCTCCATTTTGCCCAAGGGCGTTTCCATCCCCTTCGCCGTGGAGATCGCGCGCATTTATAAGGGGATTCCGGCACTGAGCGCGGCCTTTGTCGTTGCCACGGGAACCTTGGGGTCCCTGCTCGGCGGCTGGCTGCTGACCCGCGTGGGCATCACGCACCCCGTGGCCCGGGGATTGGCCCTGGGGACAACATCCCACGCCCAGGGAACGGCCACGGCCCTGCTGGAGGGCGAGCAGCAGGGGGCCATGGCCGGACTGGCCATGATTCTGGCCGGCATGCTTACGGCGGCCTTCGCACCGTTGGGCGTCTGGCTTTTGGGCGTGGTGTAATCGGTCAGAAACGTTCTCTCTCCTTTCAACGTTGCGGCACAGATGAGGCGGCCGATAAAGACAGCATTTTTCATTTGTATTTTTTAGCGTTATAATCCTTTTTGCAATCCCCTCCTTCTCGGCCTCAAAAGACCACCTGGGATGTTGCTCATGGGAGCAACGGAATGCTTTTCTTGTCGAACAAAAACCTTGCGAACACGATAAAAAGAAATGCGCCGACAACCACGCTTGCCGGGTAGCTGTAGAGCTTTTGAGACGGAAGAATAAGAGGCAACAGTGCCAAGGCAAAGGCTGGTGGCGGCGCCAAACGAAAGAGGCGCGACAAGGAGAGTGCCGTTGCCATGGAGAGCCCCGCCGCAATCCAACGTGGCCCCGAACAAAACTCGACAACCAACGCTACCCAAAACATGCCCTCCAAAGCACAACAGGTCAGCATGAAGAAGAGTTTTTTAGAGGCGTCTTTGGGGAAAACGCTTTGGGGATGCGCCAGCTCGAAAAAGACCACGATCAATGGTGGTGAGACGATATAAAGAACGTTCGTTTTGTCGGCAAGCAAGGTAATGGCCAAGACTGCCAGGAATATCTTGCTATAATGGAAGCACTTCTTTGTCAGTCTGTCACTGTTTGCAACAGTTTCGCCGTTGTTGTCACAAGATGGCCTTTCGACCTGGATATGCTGTTTTTCTCTATGCGCGGCGATCAATGCGACAGTTCCGGTAGTCAAACAAACAGCGACAGGATACACCAACCCTTTGGCATTGATAAGCATTGGCAAAATGGCCGCCGAAATGGAAGGTGAGATGGAGGATCGTGCAATTTTGAGCTCGATTAAGACGAAGATCAAGGCGATAAACGCCATTATTGTGAATGTATAGGGTACAAAATACAAGATCGCAACGCCAGTAATCGCACCAAGCGTTGGCGAGAACCATATTGTCCACACCGGACCGGGCCAGGGACGCGTTTCCAGGACCCATGCCCCGAATGCCAAGGCGGCTATTTCAGGAAAAATAACATCGTGTATGTGGAAGTATTCGGCAACAAAGACTATTGCCATAACAAAAAGTATGACAAGGCATTCCATTTTTTTGTACAACATAGTGGAATGCTCTCTGCAATATTTGTTCCGTATAAGCCGTTTTGTTGCTGCCCCCAAAATACCCGGGAGAATTCGGTCGCCCCATGCCGGCGCGCGCAAACGGCTACTCTTGCGGTTGCACCCGGGAGACGTAGATGCCGAGTTTCTTCAAGCGGGAAATGAGGGTCGTCGGGTTGATGCCGAGCAGTTTCGCGGCGCCGCGCGGTCCGTAGATGCGCCAGTTCATTTGGCGCAGGGCTTCCTGCATGTTGCTTTTTTCCAGATCGCGCAGTTCCTGTTCCGTGAGCACGCGTTTGGGCAGGATCATGGCCGGTGGGTCCGCCAGTTCTTCGCAGACGGCCGCAGGAGAGCGGTCGAGTTCGAGCAGAACCTGATCCGGCTGGGCCGTGATGACGATGCGTTCCACGATGTTTTGAAGTTCGCGGATGTTCCCCGGCCAGTCATACGCAACGAGGCGCTGGCGTTGCCCTTCGGAGAGTCGCGGGCACGGCCGGTTCATCTTTTGGCTGCACAGGTCGATGAAGTGCGCGGCAAGCAGCGGAATGTCTTTTTTGCGTTCGCGCAGGCTCGGCACCGTCACGGGAAACACCTGCAACCGATAATAGAGGTCCTCGCGGAACTGCCCGGTTTGGATTTCCGCCTGCAAATCGCGGTTGGTTGCCGCAATGATCCGGACATTGACTTTACGGACGGCATCCTCGCCGACCCGCTGGTACTCGCCCTCCTGGAGCACGCGCAACAGCTTGCTTTGCAGATAGACCGGAATTTCGCCCACCTCGTCGAGGAACAAGGTGCCGCCATCGGCCGCCTGGAAGTATCCCATGCGATTTTTGACGGCCCCGGTGAAGGCACCGCGGGCGTGGCCGAAGAATTCGCTTTCGAACAGTTCCCGGGGAATGGCGGAACAGTTGATCTTGATCATCGGCTTGTCGTGGCGCCCGCTGCAATTGTGTATCTCGCGGGCGATCATTTCCTTGCCTGTGCCGGACTCGCCGTAAATGAGCACGTTGGCGTCGGTGGGACCGACCATGCGGATGAGCTTGCGGATGTGCTCGATGCCCTCGGTCTGTCCGATAATGCCTTTGAACGCCTGAACTTCGTTGATTTCTTCCCGCAGGTAGGCATTTTCCAGTTCGACTTGCTGCTTGAGCTGGTCGACCAGTTCGAACGCCCTGGCGTTGGCGATGGCGTAGGCCAGATGGTCGGCCACCATGCGCAGCATGTCGAGGGTGTCCTGCTCCAGAACCACCCGCGTGAAGACAGATAACACCCCGAGCACTTCGTCACGGCAGATGAGCGGCTGTCCGGCAAACCCCTTGATCGTTTCCCGACGGGCCCAGGCCGGATCGGCCAGCCATTGCTCGTTGGCATTGATCTCCGAGATTTCGAGCGGTCTTCCCGTTTGGGCGATTTGCCCGACCTTGCGGATGCCGATGGGAAAGCGGCTGAAAGCAGAGCCTTTGATCTCCCCCCAGGCCTTACCGCCGGAGAGGATAGATCTGCCAGAACTGGCCTTGAGATGCAGACAATGGCCTTTGTCGCGGCATTGCGCGTTGTGCGCGCAGGCAACACAGCGGTCGCCTGCTTCGATGAGCCAGACCCGGACCAGGGCGACATTTGCCATATCCGCCAACGTTTCCACGGCGAGATGCAGCACCTCCTCCACGCAATGGTGCTGAGCCATCTCCAAAAGGAGCTTCCTGATGTTGCCGAACCCCAGTGTGGCCATGGCTGCTGCATCCTCCAAGGTCAGTATTGCATCATACCGGTATGTCTGTCGGGTTCGCGTTGGTCCTGTACAGGCCTGAGTTCTCCCCGCTTCGCCCCGTCCAGGCGCGCCGCGAGGCTTGCTGTTCGCAAATGCGTATATCGCGCCAGCATTTGCAAGGACTTATGCCCGGTAATGGCCTTGATTTCCATCACATCCAGGTCGGTATGCTCAAAAAAACGACTGGTGGCTTCATGGCGCAAATCATGAAAGCGAAGGTCCGCCAGCCCGGCCCTTTGACAGGCTTTTGCCATCTTTTTTGAAAGCGACTGCGGGACAGTACAACTCGGAAAAACCTTTCCTGAAATATGCCTATGGAGTCCTTGAAACACCTCAAGAGCTTTTTTTGACAAGGGGACTGTGCGACATGTTCCATTCTTTGTATCTTGCAACAATACGGTCTTATTACGCAAGTCAACATCTTTCCACGTAAGACTGACGATTTCACTTCGGCGAAGGGCCGTTTCCAAAGCGATTTTTATTATTGCAGAAAATTCAAAGTCATTGCCAATAGCTTCAAAAAGCTTTTCTTCTTCCCCTTGTTCAAGTCGTCTTTCTCGCAAAGACGGCAATTTTGGCTTGGCAGCAAGTTGCACGGGATTGGTCAGGCTTTCCATGCCCCAATCGCTTTTGGCGAAGTTGAAAAGACGCGAAAGTAGCGCCAGCTCCAAACGGATCGTGTTGGCCGAAACACCTTCTGTTTCCCGTTCGCGCCGATAATCCGCAATATCTGTAGAGCGGATCGTCGCCATGATCCGAAGGCCCAGGGCACGTCTTTTGAGACGGTCAGCCCGGTATATCTCGCTTTGCGGATTTTTGAGCCGTGGCAGGTACTCTTCTTTGTATCGGTCGAGACATTCGGCCAGGGTGTAGCCCTCGGCCGCTTTGGTCGAGACGAATTGCCCCTTGGACATTTCGGTTTCAACGCCTTTTGCCCACTGCTCGGCCTCGGCCTTGGTGCCAAAGGTCTTGCACGTCGTGGGATAGCCGCACTTGCGAATCCGGGCCTCCCACTGGAGGTTTCCACGCTTGCGAAATGTAGCCATCGCTCCACCTCTCTGTTGGAGCAAGTGGAGCAAAATTGGAGCAAAAAATCAATATGGAGAGAAATGGTGGGACGAGGAAGCACCGACAAATCTGAAATTATTCAATGATGGCGGAAGCGTATAGGAGTCGAACCTACCTGCGACCTCTCGACCGCACACTGGATTTGAAGTCCAG
This sequence comes from Desulfovibrio sp. JY, assembly GCA_021730285.1. Taxonomy (NCBI): domain Bacteria; kingdom Pseudomonadati; phylum Thermodesulfobacteriota; class Desulfovibrionia; order Desulfovibrionales; family Desulfovibrionaceae; genus Desulfovibrio; species Desulfovibrio sp. JY. The sequence goes on along the minus strand of CP082962.1, from coordinate 3,628,374 downwards.
GCGCCACACCGGTGACGAAACGCTTCCGTGAGTCGGCCAGAATAACCGGTTCCAGGATTTCGATCAAGCCATCGAAATTGATGGGGCCGAGGCCCGAAAGCATTCATCCGACATACTGGGCCGAAGAAAGGACCGTGGCGGATGTCTGCGAGCCGCCACGGCCCTTTTTCACGATCTTCCCGGCCGGCAATCCCCTGAAGGCCGCCGGTCGACGCCGTCATTTCGCTTCGGCCAGGGCGACCGGCTCCGTCGGCCCGGACGCCGCCGCGAGCAGGCGCGCCTTGCCGGCTTCGCCGACGAGCCGGCTCAGCTCCCGGCTGGCGTCATGGACCTGTTCGCACATATCCTCTGTGCTGTCCGTCACGTTGATGGCGCACATGTTGAGCTCGAAACCCGTGGCGCAGTGCTTCTCGGCCCGCTGGGCAATGTCCTTGATGGCGCGCGACGCGGTCACCATGGCCCCGGCGATGGCCTTGAACTTGCTTTCCACCGACTGGACCAGATCGAACGACGTGTCCAGTTCCCGGCGGGTGCTGGCCATGGATGCGACCGCCTGCTTGGAGCAAGAGCCGATGGCCTGGATGGTCGCATGCACTTTCCGGGTGGCGGTCAAGGTTTTTTCGGCCAGCTTTCGCACCTCGTCGGCCACCACAGCGAACCCGCGCCCGGCCTCCCCGGCCCGGGCCGCCTCGATGGCGGCGTTTAAGGCCAACAGGTTGGTCTGGTCGGCGACATCCGAGATGAGGCCGGCCACGGTGCTGATGCTCTCGACCTGTCGCACGAGCTGGGACAGGATCGTTTGCAGCTGGTCATACGACGAGACCAGGGTACGGGAAACCGCCGCGGTCCGATCGGCCGTTTCGAGGCCCTCGCGGGCGCGATCGCCGGCCGTTGTCGCGGCCTGGGCCGTCTCCGCCGCCTGGGTGGCCATCACGCGCACGTTGTCGGTCATTTCCTGGATGGTCTGGGCCACCTGGCCGGACTGGACCTTGGACAGGTCCATCGTCGCGACCAATCCCTCCAGGGAGCTCCCGATGTCCCGGGCCAGCGCCTCCAAGGCGGCGGCCTGGGCGCCGACCTGGGCATTGGCGTCGCTGAGAGCGGCATGCCGGGCTTTCAAGCGCTCGGCTTCGCGGTGACGCTTCGTCACGTCCTGCAAGACGCAGAGATAACAGCCGCCGTCCTTTTCCAACGGGACCACGTCGGCTTGCAACAGGCGCTCCCCCTGGGGACCGTCCAGACGCAGGCCCGCACCGGTCCACTCGCCACTGCGGAGGTTTTCCCAGCTCCCGGCGCTGGTCCTGGCGCAAAAGGCCGCCACCGGATCGGCCGTTCCGGTCAGCCCCTGCCCCTCAAGGAAGTGTTCCATGGATTCGTTTTGCCAGCTCACTTCCCCCGAACAGATGACCGTCATGCAGGGAAAGGGCAGATGGGCGAGCAGGTCGAGAATCCTGCCCAGCTCCTCGCCGACAGACAGCATATGGCTGCGCAGCGCCTCGATCAGGCGGACGGGATCGTCCATCCCCTCCGTTCCCAACCCCCGTGGGAGCAACGAGTTGAGGTCGTTTACCAAGTTCCTTTTTTCCCGGCGCGCGGCGAAAAGGGCTGCCAATTGGACCATGGCGCATAAACCCAGAAGGATAATCGCCCCTGGCCGCCACCGCGCATCCCAACACAAAGCGCCCCCTGCCGCCACGGCAAGGCCCAGGGCAAGGGGCGCATAGAAGGTTGCAGGTGATGGCAGATGCATCGGCGCCTCAGTGTATGCCACAGTTGTTTAAAAACGGCGCATACTTCTTGTCCGTCCCCTTGATGTGGTTCACCAGCCAGTTGGAAAGAAAATTGAGAATGTCCATGGACATGGCGCACTTTCCAGTCTTACAGTCCTGCTCCACCTGGGCGACCTTGGCGACGAACTTGTCATGCTCTGTTTTATGCGGCTTGTAATCCGGATAATTGTTCGATTTCATGTACCGCTCCTCAACGCCGAAGTGCGTCGCCGCGTATTGCTTCATTTCCTTGACGATGTGCACCATCACGGATTCGGCTTTCCCAGCTTTCATGGCGTCATGGAGTTCATTGACCATGTCCACCAATTTTTTGTGCTGTGAGTCGATTTCCGCGATATTCACTGAAAGGCGGTCATTCCATGCGAGTAACGTCATGACATACCTCCTGTGGCGGCGTCCGATCGATTGATCGACCGGTTACCGATATAAGATTAATGAAACCAGATTTATCCCATATCGGAAGCCCGTACAAGCCCATACCAGCCCGAAATTGCCATGCTTTTGTCAACACACCGAAAAAGTTAATATTAAAAATATAAAAAAGCGTGACAAAATTCGCGAGGCGCGTGTCCCGCCCCAAGATCGATGCGAAGCCCGCTCCCTTGACTTCCCGGGCGGCCAAGGCAAGAGTATCAAAAAGCATGGTCCAGCCTGCGCCAACGCCCCCCATCCCGCGAGCACTCATGGCCCGACGGCTTATTTTCTGCCTGCTCCTTGCGGCCTCCCTCTGGCCAGGCTCGGTCGCGGCCGAAAAAATCCGCAAAAACGTCCTCTATTTCAATTCCTACCAGAACGGCTACCAGTGGTCCGACGAAATCCTCTCCGGCATCCGGGCCGGACTTGCGCATTCCGAATACAATGTGGATCTGCAAATCGAGTACATGGACTCGAAGAAGTACACCGATCCCGTGTTGCGCAACATGCTCCACGACTTTTACAAGCTCAAATACCGCAATACCCATTTCGAGGTCATCCTGGCCTCGGACAACTTCGCCTTCAACTTCCTGCGGCAATACCAAAACGAGCTTTTCCCCGGCACGCCGGTCGTTTTTTGCGGCGTCAACGATTTTCATCCCGACTGGCTCACCGGCCATCCCAATTTCACGGGCATTCTCGAAGAGCCCGACATCCGCGAAACCCTGGAATTGGCCCTGCGCTTCCATCCCGACCGCCGCCGGCTCCTTATTTTCGGCGACACTTCCGTCACGGGCGTCGCCATCGGCAACCAGATCAAGGCCGTGGAGCCGGATTTCGCCGGCCGGCTGCGCTTCGAGTTCCAGGACAACCTGACCCTGCCGCAAATCCTCGACACCGTGCGCAACCTGCCCAACGACGCCATGATCTTCCTCATCCCTTTTTATAAGGATACGCAAAAGGACGTCTATTCGGTCACCGAGGTCCTGGCCGCGATCCGAGCCAATTCCGACGTGCCCATCTACAGCGCTTGGCGGTTCATGCTCGGCCACGGTATTGTCGGCGGCCGGCTGCACAGCGGCTTCGAGGAAGGCCGGCTGGTGGCGGACATGGCGGAAAAACTCCTCCACGGCGCGCCCGTCGCCTCCCTGCCCATCGTCACCAAGACCGCTGACAGCTACGTCTTCGACTACAAGGAGATGCTGCGGCTCGGCATCACCACGGACAGGCTGCCGCCGGGCTATACGCTCATAAACGAGCCCTACCCCTTCTACCACATCAACATCGCCGTCTTCTGGACCATCATCATAAGCTTTCTCATCCTGTGCTACGTCATGGTCCTGCTCGTGACCAACATCCTGCGGCGGCGCTCGGTGGAGGAAAAGATCAAGGACCAGCTTTCCTTCATGGAAACGCTCGTCAACACCATTCCCATTCCGCTCTATTTCAAGGATGCCGCCGGGGCCTACCGGGGCTGCAACCCGGCCTTTCGCCACTGGTGCGGCCTGTCCGGGGAGGCCGAGGCGACGCCGCGCGCCTTCTCCGAGGTGCCCGACGCCCCCCTTTCCCGCTTCCTGGACCGCGACGACGCGTCCCTTCTGCGCGAGCCCGGGGTGCGCGTGGGCGAAGCCGAGATCCTCGACGCCGAGGGACTGCCCCATTCGGTCATCCTGCATCGGGCCGTCTACGCCAGCGCCAAAACCGAAATCGCCGGGCTGGTCGGCGTGCTTTACGACGTGTCGGAGCTGAAGAAAGCCTCGGAAAAACTGCGGCTGGCCGAGGAAAAATACCGGGGCATCTTCGAGAACTCGGCCCTGGGTATCTTCCGCATGACCCCGGATGGCCAGGCCGTGGACGTCAACCCGGCCCTGCTCGCCATGCTCGGCGTCAAAAGCCTGGACGAACTGGCCAGACGCCGGGGCAATCTGGTCGAGGTTCTTTTTTCCGGTCGCCAACGCTTCGAGGAGCGCATCGGTTCGGCCGTGGACGAGCAGGCCACGGCCACCTTCGAGACCTGGTTCGCCCGGCCAGACGCCGGCATCATCACGGCCAACGTCAACCTGCGCCTGATTGCCAACCGTGAAGGCTACCTGGCCTACGTCGAAGGCGTGGTCGAGGACGTGACCAAGCGCCACGAGGCCGAGCGGGCGCTGCGGGAATCCCAGGAAATGTTGCGCATTGTCCTCGACAACATCCCGCAGCTCGTTTCCTGGAAGGACAAGGCCCTGCGCTATATCGGAGCCAACCGCGCCTTTATCGAATTTTTCGGCTTCGCCGACCTGGACGATCTCAAGGGCCGCGACGACTATGCACTGCCCCTCAGCCGAGAGGACATGGACGCCGTGCGGGCCACGGACGTCGACGTCATGCGCAACAATCGCACCGTGGCCGGGGAGCTGGCCGCCCGCAACGTGCGCGGGGCCGACGTGCTGCTCGAAATCAAGAAGGTGCCGCTCCACGACGATCGGGGGGCGGTGGTGGGCGTGCTGTCCACGTCCGAGGACGTGACCCAGAAGGTGAGCCTGGAGCGCCAACTGCTCCAGTCCCAGAAAATGGAGGCCATCGGCACCCTGGCCGGCGGCATCGCCCACGACTTCAACAACATCCTCACCTCCATCATCAACTCGGCCGAACTGGCCCTGCTCGACCTGCCCGAAGACGAGCCCATCGGGGACGACATGCGCCGGGTGCTCAAGGCCGGCCATCGCGGCAGCCGGCTGGTCAAGCAGATCCTGTCCTTCACCCGGCCCTCCCAGGCGGGATTCGCGGCCATCAACGTGGCCGACGTCGTGAGCGAGGCGGCGGGACTCATCAAGGCCTCCGTGCCCCGCAACATCAAGATCGTGCTCGACGTGCCGGAGCGGGCCGTGACCTGCCGGGCCGACCCCACCCAGCTGCACCAGATCGTCATGAACCTGTGCACCAACGCCTTCCAGGCCATGCGCGAGACCGGCGGCACGCTGACCGTATCCCTGGCCGAGGACGATCTCGACGAGGCCCAGGCCGGACAGGTCGGCGTGCGGGCCGGCCGCTATGCAAGGCTCTCCATCGTGGATACCGGCCCAGGCATCCCGCCGGAAATCCTGGACAAGATTTTCGACCCCTTTTTCACCACCAAACAAAAGGGCGAAGGCACGGGACTCGGGCTGGCCGTGGTGCGCGGCATCGTCAAAAGCCATCGCGGCGCGGTGCGGGTGGTGAGCCAACCCGGCACGCGCACGGGATTTGACGTCTATCTGCCGCTGCCGGCCGAAGCCGACGCCGTCCCGACGCCCCCCGTCGCCCCCCCCAACAAGGGCCGCGACCGCATCCTTTTCGTCGAAGACGACGAGGACCAGCGCATCACCATCCCCCGCGTCCTGGCCCAGCTCGGCCACGAGGTCTCGGCCCATGGCGGCGGGGTGTCGGCACTGGCCAAGCTCGCCCTTGACCCGCAGGCCTTCGACGTGTGCATTACCGATTACGACATGCCGGACCTAAACGGCCTGGAGCTGGCCGGAAAAATCGCCGCCATCCGGTCCGACCTGCCCGTGATCCTCGTTTCCGGCCGCCTGGGCGACATCGAGCAGCGGGAAGTGGCCGGCAACATCAAAAAGATCGTGCTCAAACCCTACAACCAGGCGATCATCTCCGCGGCCATCCGCGAGGTGCTCGACGCCAAGCCGCAAACCAAAGCCGCATGAAATCCGTCTGCATCATCGACGACGACCCCGAAGTCCGCGACACCATCGCCAGCCTCACCCGCAAGATGCGCCTGACCAGCGAATCGGCCGGCACGCTTGCCGCCGGTATGGACCTGCTCGCCAGCGACAATTTCGACGTGCTGTTCCTGGACGTGCGCCTGCCCGACGGCAATGGACTGGCCGCCCTGCCCGCGATCAAACGCCTGCCCGACGCCCCCGAGGTCATCATCCTCACCGGCATCGGCGACCCGGACGGGGCGGAACTGGCCATCCAGGAAGGGGTCTGGGACTATCTGGTCAAGCCCTCACCCATAAAGCAGATCATGCTGACATTGCAGCGCGCGCTGCGCTACCGCGAGGAACGGCGCAGCGACCGCTCGCCCGTGTCGCTGTCCCTGGCGGGATGCGTGGCGGCAAGCCCCCGCATGCAGCCGTGCCTCGACCAGGTGGCCCACGCGGCCGGGTCGAACGCGGCCGTGCTCATTACCGGCGAAACCGGCACCGGCAAGGAGCTTTTCGCCCGGCTCATCCACGCCAACAGCGCCCGGACGGACGGGTCCTTCGTCACCGTGGACTGCGCGGCACTGACCGAAACCCTCGTCGAAAGCACGCTTTTCGGCCACAGGAAAGGAGCTTTCACCGGGGCCGACGCCGACCGGGTGGGCCTCGTGCAGCTGGCCGACGCCGGCACGCTGTTTCTGGACGAGGTGGGCGAGATGCCGATGAGCCTGCAAAAGACATTTTTGCGGGTGCTCCACGAAAAGACCTTTCGCGCGGTGGGGGCGGTCACCGAAAGCAAGAGCGATTTCCGCCTCATCGCCGCCACAAACCGCGACCTGGAAGCCATGGTCGATACCGGCCAGTTTCGCCGCGACCTCTACTTCCGGCTGAAGACCATCGGGCTCGCCCTGCCGCCGCTGCGCGAACGCCCGGAGGACATAAAAGCCCTGACCCTGTCCTTCGTGGACGGACTTTGCGCCGAATACACCCTGCCACCCAAGGGCTTCGACGCGGAATTCCTGGCCATGCTCGAAGCCTACGACTGGCCGGGCAACGTGCGTGAGCTGCGAAACGTCCTGGAGCGGGCCTTTCTGGCCTCGGGCCGGGAAAAAACGCTCTACAGCATGCACCTGCCCCGGGACCTGCGCATCAAGGTGACGAAATCCAGTCTGGAAAAAGGCCGGCAGGCCCTGGAACGCCCGCTTCCCGAATCGGCCGCGCCGTCCGCCGCCGCAGCCCCGTCTTCCCGACAGTCGCTCAAGGACTTCAAGGAGGCCATGGAACGGCGTTATCTGGAAGGGTTACTGCGCGAAAACGGCCGGGACGTGGCCGCCATGATCGCTATTTCCGGACTTTCCCGGTCCCACTTCTACGCCCTGCTCAAAAAAAACAACCTAGCCGTTCCGGACTGACGGCCCCGCCATGACGGCGCCCCCGGTTGTGACGGGTCGACGTCGCGTTTTTTCCGAAAAAACAATGCCGAGGCGGCTTGGCTGGCTTCGGCATGCTGCCCATCCTTTGCAAAAAACGTCTTGCGCCTGAAAAAGAGACGCAAAACACGTCCGCTTCGGACGTTAATTGCGATTTTTAGAACAAATCCGTTTTTCGGCTTTTTTCCGTGCCATCCGATGGTGTTTGTGGCATCAAACAGCGGGAATCCCTTTCCCTGCGGACAAGGAGGCAATTGGTGTCTGATTTTTCAGACGAACGCCGCCCGTCTGAAATTCCGGACAACGCCCATCTATAGGCTTCGCTTTACGAAACCATACATTTCGCGGTATTAGGCTGCGTAGCGGTATCCGAAAAATCGGATACCCCTCGCGCATCAGAGCCTGGAGTGGGTTCACCGGATCGACAACTCATCGAAGTCTAACTGTCTTTTAACAATTGGCACGGGGTTTGCCTGGAGGGAAGCGTCGACGCCGACCTCCTTTTGTTCGGTCCAACGACAACATTTTCAAGGAGACTTGAGCATGGCCAAGAAGATGAAAAGCATGGACGGCAATACCGCCACCACGCACGTCGCGTACGCGTTAAGCGACACGGCGGCCATTTATCCTATCACGCCTTCGTCCACCATGGGCGAAATCGCGGATGAATGGGCGGCCAAGGGACTTAAAAACATCTTCGGCCAGACGGTAACCATCCGGGAGATGCAGTCCGAGGCCGGAGCGGCCGGAGCGGTACACGGTTCGCTTGCGGCCGGAGCCCTGACCACCACCTTCACCGCCTCCCAGGGCCTGTTGCTCATGATCCCCAACATGTTCAAGATCGCCGGCGAACTCCTGCCGGCCGTCTTCCACGTGTCGGCCCGGGCCGTGGCCACCCATGCCCTGTCGATCTTCGGCGATCACTCCGACGTCATGGCCGCCCGCTCCACCGGCTTCGCCCAGCTCGCCTCGGCCTCGGTCCAGGAATGCATGGACATGGCCCTGGTCGCCCACCTGTCCGCCATCGAGGGCAGCGTGCCCTTCGTCCACCTCTTCGACGGCTTCCGGACCTCCCACGAGATCCAAAAAATCGAAGTCATCGACTACGAGGACATGAAGGGACTGGTCAACATGGAGAAGGTCGCCGCCTTCCGCGCCCGGGCCATGAACCCCGAGCACCCGGACCTGCGCGGCACCGCCCAGAACCCGGACGTCTTCTTCCAGGGCCGCGAGCGCTCCAATCCCTACTACCAGCTTCTGCCCGGCATCGTCTCGGCCATGATGGACAAGGTCGGGGCCCTGACCGGTCGTTCCTACAAGCTCTTCGACTACGTGGGCGCGCCCGACGCCGACCGCGTCGTGGTGTCCATGGGCTCCTCGTGCGAGACCGTGGAGGAAGTGGTCAATTACTTAAACGCCAAGGGCGAGAAAGTGGGCCTGGTCAAGGTCCGCCTGTTCCGTCCCTTCTCCCCGGATGCGCTCTTCAAGGTCCTGCCCACCTCGGCCGAGGTGGTCACCGTCCTTGACCGCACCAAGGAGCCGGGCAGCCTCGGCGATCCGCTCTACGAAGACGTCTGCGCGGCCTTCGTCGAGCGCGGCGGCTCCATTCCCAAGCTCATGAGCGGCCGCTACGGCCTGGGCTCCAAGGAATTCCGCCCCGGCATGGCCAAGGCCATCTTCGACAACATGGCCGCCGCCGCGCCCAAGCGCCACTTCGTTGTCGGCATCGTGGACGACGTTTCCGGCAATTCCCTGCCCATGGGCGGGCCGCTGCCCACAGTTCCCGAAGGCACCGTGCAGTGCAAGTTCTGGGGATTCGGTTCCGACGGCACCGTCGGCGCCAACAAGTCGGCCATCAAGATCATCGGCGACAACACCGACCTCTACGCCCAGGGCTATTTCGCCTACGACTCGAAAAAATCCGGCGGCATTACCGTCTCCCACCTGCGCTTCGGCAAAAAGCCCATCCAGTCCACCTACCTGGTCGACTCCGCGGACTACATCGCCTGCCACAAGCCGAGCTACGTGCACGTCTACGACATCCTCGAAGGCGTGAAGGAAGGCGGCACCTTCGTGCTCAACTCCCCCTGGAACACCCCGGAGGAGCTTGAGCAGAACCTGCCCGGGCACATGCTGCGCGTGATCGCCGACAAGAAACTCAAGGTCTACAACATCGACGCCGTGGCCATCGGCGAAAAGACCGGCCTTGGCGCGCGCATCAACATGATCATGCAGACGGCCTTTTTCAAGCTGGCCGGCGTGCTGCCTATCGAACAGGCCATCAGCCTGCTCAAGGACTCCATCAAGAAGACCTACGGCAAGAAGGGCGACAAGATCGTCAACATGAACATCGCCGCCGTGGACATGGCCCTGGACGGTGTGGTCGAGATCAAGGTCCCGGCCGCCTGGGCCTCCGCCCCGGACGCCAAGGCCGCCGCCCCCGACGAGCCCGAGTACTTCAACAAGGTCATCCGGCCCATCCTGGCCCAGAAGGGCGACGAAGTGCCGGTTTCCGCCTTTGCCGAAAACGGCTCCTTCCCCGCCGCCACCTCACAGTACGAAAAGCGCGGCGTGGCCATAAACGTCCCCCACTGGATCAAGGAAAACTGCATCCAGTGCAACCAGTGCTCGTTCGTGTGCCCCCACGCCACCATCCGGCCCTTCCTGGCCGACGAGGCCGAAATGGCCAAGGCACCGGCCTCCTACGACACCCTGCCGGCCACCGGCAAGGAGCTCAAGGGCCTTTCCTACCGCATGCAGGTCTTCCCCATGGACTGCATGGGCTGCGGCTCCTGCGCCAACACCTGCCCGGCCAAGCAGAAGGCGCTGGTCATGAAGCCCCTCGAAGAGGAAATGGCGGTCCAGGTGGAAAACCACGCCTTCGCCATGTCGCTTAAAAACAAGGGCGGACTGGTCAAGCGCGAGAACCTCAAGGGCAGCCAGTTCTACCAGCCGCTGCTCGAATTCTCGGGCGCTTGCGCCGGTTGCGGCGAGACTCCGTACGTCAAACTGCTCACCCAGCTCTTCGGCGAACGCATGATGGTCGCCAACGCCACGGGTTGCTCCTCGATCTGGGGCGGCTCCGCGCCGACCTCGCCCTATGCCGTCAACGCCGACGGCTTCGGTCCGGCCTGGAACAACTCGCTCTTTGAAGACGCGGCCGAATTCGGCTTCGGCTACAACATGGCGCTCAAGCAGCGCCGGGCCAAGCTGGCCGACAACGTCGCCGCCGCGCTGGAAGGGTCGCTTTCCGACGAGTTGCGCGCCGCCCTGGCCGGCTGGCAGGAGAAGAAGGACGATCCGGCCGCCTCGCGCCTGTACGGCGACCAGATGAAGTCCCTGCTCGATAAAAACGCCCCGGCCCAGGCCGCCATCCTGGCCGATGCCGACATCTTCACCAAGAAGTCCGTGTGGATCTTCGGCGGCGACGGCTGGGCCTACGATATCGGTTACGGCGGCCTCGACCACGTCATCGCCTCGGGCGAGGACGTCAACATCCTGGTCATGGACACCGAAGTCTACTCCAACACCGGCGGCCAGGCCTCCAAGGCCACGCCGCTCGGCGCCATCGCCAAGTTCGCTTCCGCCGGCAAGGTCACGGGCAAAAAGGACCTGGGCCGCATGGCCATGACCTACGGCTACGTCTACGTGGCCTCCATCGCCATGGGCGCGGACAAGAACCAGGCCTTAAAGGCCCTGCTCGAGGCCGAGGCCCACAAGGGTCCCTCCATCGTCATCGCCTACGCCCCCTGCATCAACCAGGGCATCCGCAAAGGCATGGGCAAGTCCATGGAGGAAGCCAAGCTGGCCGTCGAGACCGGCTACTGGCCGCTGTACCGCTTCAACCCGGATCTTGCGGCCGAGGGCAAAAATCCGCTGACCATCGACTCCAAGGCTCCGGCCGGCGACTTCCAGGGCTTCCTCGGCGGCGAAGTCCGCTATGCGGCCCTGGAAAAGATGCACCCCGATATGTCCCTGCGCTACCGCACCACCATGGAGGCGGCCTACAAGAAGCGCTATAAGGAACTGGAATACCTGGCCTCCATGCCGGTCTTCGACGCCCCCGCCGCTCCCGCCGCGGGAACGGGCGACGCCGACTCCGCGTTTTGCGAGGCCGCTCCCGTGGCCGAACACGCCCGTCCGGCGGCCGGCGAACCTTGCGACGAAGGCCGCTCCGGAAAATAAGTAACAAGCGAGAGCAATCACATGGACAACCATCTGTCCCAGAAGTTCGAGGAAATCGTCGGCAAGGAAAACGTCCTGGCCAGCGAAGTGGACCGCCATGCGTATTCCTACGATGCCGCGGTCCTTCCCCCCAAGCTCCCGGCCCTGGCTGTCAGGCCGGAGACGCCCGAAGCCCTGGGACGGGTGGTCGCCACCTGCAATGAACTCGGTTTGCCGCTGACCGTTCGCGGCTCGGGCACCAATCTCTCCGGCGGCACCATTCCCGCCGTCGGAGGGGTGGTGGCCCTAACCGGGGCGCTCAGCAAGATCATCGAGATCAACGAAGCCGACATGTACGCCGTGGTCCAGACCGGGGTCATCACGGCCAAGTTCGCGGCCGAGGTGGCCAAGCGGGGGCTTTTCTACCCGCCCGACCCGGGCAGCCAGGCCGTGTCCACCATCGGCGGCAACGTGGCCGAAAACGCCGGCGGGCTTCGCGGCCTGAAATATGGCGTCACCAAGGACTACGTCATGGGGCTTAGCCTCTATGACGTGGACGGCGAACTGGTCAAAACCGGTTCGCGCACCGTCAAGTGCGTCACCGGCATGAACCTGCACGGCCTTATGGTCGGCTCCGAAGGCACGCTGGGGGTCTTTAACGAGATCATCCTGAAGCTCGTGCCGCCGCCCAAGGCCAGCAAGGCCATGATGGCCATCTTCGACGACCTGGGAAAGGCGTCGGAGGCCGTGGCCGCCATCATCGCGGCCAAGATCGTGCCGGCGACTTTGGAATACATGGATGACTTCACCATCAAAACCGTGGAGGACTTCGCCCACGCCGGCCTGCCGACCGACGCCAAGGCCTTGCTGCTGATCGAGGTCGACGGCCATCCGGCCCAGGTCGAGGACGAAGCGGCCGAAGTCGAGGCCATCTGCGGACGCCACGGGGCCACCCGTATCCACGTGGCCAAGGACGCGGCCGAGCGCAACAAGGTCTGGGAGGCCCGCCGGGCGGCACTGTCCGCTTTGGCCAGGGTGCGCCCGACCACCGTGCTCGAGGACGCCACCGTCCCCCGCTCGCAAATCCCGGCCATGGTCGGCGCGCTGGAGGCCATCGCGGCCAAGTACCGGCTTACCATCGGCACCTTCGGCCATGCCGGCGACGGCAACCTGCATCCCACCATCCTGACCGACAAGCGCGATCACGAGGAGTGGAAGCGGGTCGAGGCGGCCATCGACGAGATCTTCGACGTGGCCCTGTCCCTTGGCGGCACGCTTTCGGGCGAGCACGGCATCGGCACGGCCAAGTCGAAATACATGGTCAAGGAAGTCGGCAAGGGCTCCATCCTCTACGCCAAGAAACTCAAGGCAGCCCTGGATCCCAAGGGAATTCTCAATCCCGGCAAGATCACGGGGGAATGATATGAGCGAGATGCGCGAACTGGTCGGGCTGCTCAAGCAAATCGACGACCAACTGGTCACCTGCATGCGCTGCGGCATGTGCCAGGCTGTGTGTCCGCTCTACGCGGAAACCGGCCTCGAGGCCCACGTGGCCCGGGGCAAGATCGCCCTGCTCGAATGCCTGGCCGATGAGGTCATCAAAGACCCGGCCGGGGTCAAGGAGCGCCTGGACGCCTGCCTGCTGTGCGGCTCGTGCCAGGCCAACTGTCCAAGCGGCGTCAAAGCCCTGGACATCTTCCTCAAGGCCCGGGCCTTTCTGACGGGCTATTACGGCCTGCCGCCGGTCAAACGGGTCATCTTCCGGGGCCTTTTAAAAAATCCCCGGCTGTTCGACTCGGTCATGGCCATCGCGGCCAAGTTCCAGGGCATCTTCACCCGTCCTGTCAACGACGCCATCGGCTCTTCGTGCGCGAGGGTCTTTTCCAAACTGCTCGAGGGACGTCATTTCGCCCCCCTGGCAGGCACCCCGCTGCATACGAGCCAGGTTGCACGCGACGCCCCTCGCGGCCCTTCCGGGCTCAAGGTGGCGTTCTTCTATGGCTGCGTGGTGGACAAGATGTTCCCGCGCATCGGCGAGGCGGTCCTTCAGGTTTGCGATCACCATGGAGTGGGGGTCTACATGCCCCACGGCCAGGCCTGCTGCGGCATCCCGGCCCTGTCCTCGGGCGACAGCAAGACCTTCGAGGCCCTTGTAGCCGACAATATGGCCCTGTTCGGGGATCATGACTTCGACGTGCTGGTGACGCCCTGCGCCACCTGCACTTCCACCATAAAGAAGATATGGCCGCTTATGGCCACCGGCCTGCCCGAATCCACAAGGATCAGGATTCGGGAGCTTTCGGCCAAGGTAAAGGACATAAGCGCCTTCCTGATCCAGGACGTGGGCGTGACACCCCCCGTCGGCGCAACCATCGGCAAGGAGGTGACGATCACCTATCACGATCCCTGCCATTTGAAAAAATCCCTGGGTATCTCCGCCGAACCCAGGGCCCTTATAGCGGCCAATCCCCACTATCGTCTTATCGAGATGGAGGGGGCGGATTCCTGCTGCGGATCCGGCGGCAGCTTCACGTTGCAGCATTACGACCTGTCCAAACGCATCGGCAAGCGCAAGCGGGACAACATCGTGGCCACCGGTGCATCCGTCGTCGCCACCAGTTGCCCGGCCTGCATGTTGCAAATAGGGGATATGCTGTCCCAGGCCGGCGACAGCTTGGCCATACGGCATCCGGTGGAAATCTACGCGGAGACCCTGGCCGGGCGGTAACGAGATCCGGTCGCAAACAGGCGAGCGAGGTAGCCGAATGAGTTTTAAAGAGAATATCCATGCGCTTTTTGCGCCCAAAACCGTAGCCGTCATCGGCGCGTCCGATAAGCCGGGAAAAGTCGGCCATACGGTGGTGCATAATATGCTGGATGCGGAATTCAAGGGAACATTGATTCCCGTCAATCCCAAATCCGATACAATCCTGGGCCTTCCCGTCACCAAAAGCATCGAGGACCTTCCCGAGGGCCTCGACCTGGCCGTCATCGTCGTCCCTGTGAAGGCGGTCGTGCCTTCCATGGAGGCCCTGGCTGCCCGTAAAGTCCGTTCCGTCATCATCATCACGGCGGGATTCAAGGAAGTCGGCCGCGAAGGCGCGGCCCTCGAACAGCAGCTCATCGAAATCTGCACGAAAAACGACATCGCCATGGTCGGCCCCAACTGCCTGGGCCTTTTAAGCACCCATGACGACAACAACGCCTCCTTTGCCGCCGGCTATCCGAAGAAAGGCTCCATCGCCTTCTTCTCCCAGTCCGGCGCGCTGTGCACCGCCATCCTCGACTGGGCCCTCGGCGAGGAAGTCGGGTTTTCCAAGTTCGTGTCCATGGGCAACATGGCCGTGGTCAACGAAGCCAACATGCTGGAATACCTGCGCACCGACCCGAACACCAAGGTCATCCTGGGCTATATCGAAAACGTCTCCAACGGCGCGGACTTCATCGAGCAGGCGGCCAAGGTCTGCCGGGAAAAGCCCGTCATCATGATCAAGTCCGGCACCACCACCGCCGGCGCCAAGGCGGCCTCCTCCCACACCGGCGCCATCGCCGGTTCGGACGCGGCCTACACCGCCGCCTTCCGCAAGACCGGCGTCATCCGCGCGGGCGACATGGGCACGCTGTTTGATCTGGCCATGGCCTTCTCCACCCAACCCCTGCCCGAAGGCCCCGGGGTGTGCGTGGTCACCAACGCCGGCGGTCCCGGCATTCTGGCCGCCGACGCCATCGAAAAGTCGCAGCTCCTCAACATGGCGCGCCTGTCGGCGAACACCATCGAGCGGTTCAAGGAGTTCCTGCCGCCCTACGCGGCGCTCTACAACCCGGTCGACCTCGTGGGCGACGCCCCGGCCGAGCGCTACCGCAAGGCCCTCGAAGTGGTGGTCGAGGACCCGCAGGTGCACTCGATCCTGATCCTTTTGACCCCGACCGCCTCGGCCCAGATCGTCGAGACGGCCCAGGCCATCATCGACGTGGCCAAAACCACGAAGAAGCCCATCTTCGTCAACTACATGGGCGGCATGCGCACCAAACCCGGCGTGCGCATGCTAAACGACGCCAGCATCCCCTGCTCGGTCTACCCCGAGCCGCTGATCGCCAGCATCGAGACCATGTACAAGTACTACCTCTGGCGGCAGACCCCGGCCCAGGAGTTCCCGGAGATCCGGCGCAACCGCCAGAAGGCGCGCCTCGTCATCAACGAGGCCCGGTCCAAGGGCGCGACCGAAGTGGTCGAGTTCCAGGCCCAGGAAGTGCTTCGCGCCTACAACCTGCCCACCCCCAACACGGTGTTGGCCCGCTCGTCGGACGAGGCCGTGGCCGGCGCGGAAAAGATCGGCTACCCGGTGGTTTTAAAGATCGCCTCGCCGCAGATCTCGCACAAGTCGGACGTGGGCGGCGTCAAGGTGAACCTCACCGACGCCGAGGCCGTGAAAAACGCCTTCTTCGACATCACGGCTCGAGCCCAGCGTATGCGCCCCGAAGCGTATATCGCCGGCTGTCTGGTCCAGGAAATGGCCCCCAAGGGCTGCAAGGAGATCATCATCGGGTTCAAGCGCGACGACCAGTTCGGTCCGCTTCTGATGTTCGGCCTCGGCGGCATCTACGTGGAAATCTTAAAGGACATCGCCTTCCGCCTGGCTCCGCTCGGGCGCGACGACGCCAAGGGGATCATCCGCGAGATCAAGTCGTACATGCTCCTTAAGGGCGTGCGCGGCGAGCCGCCGGTCAACTTCCAGGCCATCGAGGACATCCTGCTCACCATGTCGGAACTGGCTCTGGATTTCCCGGAGATCCAGGAAGCCGAGTTCAACCCGGTGCTGGTCAACGCGGAAAAGGCCGTGGTCGCCGACGTGCGGATCACCCTGAGCGCAAAGTAAGCAGAATCCAGGAGGAACAATCCTATGATCGGTCTCTATATCGGGTCCACGCAGGGATATTCGGGCAAGAACCTCGTCACGCTGGCCCTGGGGCAGCAGTTTCAGCGCGAAGGCAAGACCATCGGCTACATGAAGCCTGTCGGCGCCGTGCCCCACAAGATCAACAACCAGATCGGCGACGAGGACGCCCATTTCATGCAGCAGGCCCTGGGCCTGTCGGAGTCCCCTTCGCTGGTCAGTCCCGTGGTCATCACCCGGGATTTCCATATGCGCGCCTTCCTGGAGGATTGCGCCAACCTGATGCCGGGCATCGTCGACAGCTATAAGAAGCTCTCCGCCGGCAAGGACCTCATGCTGGTCGGCGGTTCGGGCAGCTTCCTGTACTCCGGCAAGTACTGCGGCGTGGACGGCGTATCCGTGGCCAGCGCCATCGGCGCCAAGGTCCTGCTCGTCGACCGCTATATCCAGGAGTACAACTACGACTACCTGGCCGCGGCCAAGGAAGCCCTGGGCGACGACCTGGTCGGCGTCATCCTAAACGACGTGCCCGACCACTTCCGCGAGGAAGCCGAGACGCTGATCGTGCCCTTCCTCAAGCGGCGCGGCGTGGACGTGCTCGGCATCGTGCCTCACGACCCCATCATGTTCGCCGTGCGCGCGGGCGACCTGGCCCATGGCCTCGGCGGCCGCATGATCACCACGGGTGGTCGCACCGACAATCTGGTGGTCAACTTCCTGATCGGCACCATGCAGGTGGAGAACTTCGTCACCTTCTTCAAGCGTCATAAGGACGTGGCCATCCTCTGCGGCGGCGACCGGGCCGACCTGCAACTCGTGGCCCTGGAAGGCGGCTGCGCGGCGCTGATCCTGACCGGCAACCTCTACCCCAACGACATCATCCTGGCCAAGGCCGAGGACAAGGGCGTGCCGGTCATCGTGGTGCGCGACGATACCTTCACCGTGGCCAAGAAAATGGAATTGATTCTGACGCGCGAAAAACTGCGCGACAACTCCCGCATCGAACACGGCTCCAAGCTCGTGTTGCAGGCGCTCAACATGCCTGCTCTCAAAAAGAACCTGGGAATCTAGCGTGTTCCATGCCCGAAGCGCGTCCGTCGCCGGCGCGCTTCGGGCTGGAAACGCATGGCCTACCGTACTGGGCGGTTTCGGCCCGCACCCGCCCTCGGCGACGGGAACGGGAGCGGCTGGTCTCATATCCAAACCAAAGGAGCGAAGAACATGACGTGGGTCCAACAGTACCAACCGCTTGGCAGTGTGGGCCTGTCCGCGCTGGTGGCAGGCATTCCCCTCTACATCCTTTTCTACATGCTGGCCGTCAAACGCATGGCCGGCCACAAGGCCGCCGTGGTGGCCACGGCCCTGGCCGTCATCCTGGCCATCGTGGCCTGGGGCATGCCGGTCGGCCTGGCCATTGACGCAACGCTCTACGGCGCGGCCTTCGGTCTTTTTCCCATCGTCTGGATCGTGGTCACGGCCATCTGGGTCTACAACATGACCGTTGAATCGGGCGAATTCAACATCATCAAAAACTCGCTGGCCCAGATCACCGACGACCGCCGGCTTCAGGCCATTTTCATCGCCTTCGCCTTCGGCTCTTTCATCGAGGGCACGGCCGGTTTCGGCACGCCCGTGGCCATCACCGCCGCCATGCTGGTGGGCCTCGGCTTCAACCCGCTCTACGCCGCCGGCATCTGCCTGATCGCCAACACCGCTCCGGTGGCCTTCGGCGCCATCGGCATTCCCGTCGTGGTCGCGGCCAAGGTCACCGACCTCGACTTGATGAAGATCAGCCAGATCATCGGCCGCCAGTTGCCGTTTCTGTCCGTGATCATTCCGCTTTGGCTGTCGGTCACCATGTGCGGCTTCAAGCGCTCCATGGAAGTCCTGCCCGCCATCATCGTGGCCGGCGTGTGCTTCGCCGGCTCCCAGTTCCTGGTCTCCAACTTTGTCGGCCCCTACCTGCCGGACATCGTCTCGGCCATCATCACCATCATCGGCCTGGGCCTGTTCCTCAAGGTCTGGAAGCCGAAAAACGTCTGGCACTTCCCGGACGAGCCGCCCGCGTCCGACCGCAAGGTCGCCTCGGAATACTCCGGCAGCGAGATCCTGCGCGCCTGGTCGCCCTATATCGTCCTGGCCATCATGGTCTTCCTGTGGGGCCTCGACCCGGTCAAGGTGTTGCTCAAGCCCTTTGGCTTCACCTTCCAGTGGCCCGATTTGCACAACATGGTCATCAAGACCGCACCCATCGTGACCGCCAACACCCCCTATGGCGCGGTGTTCAACGTCAACATCGGCTCCGCCGCCGGCACGGCCATCCTTATCGCCGGCCTGATCGCGGTCCTTTTCATGCCCAATTACGGCTACGGCAAGGCCATCGCCTGCTTTTTCCGCACCATCAAGCAGCTGCGCTACCCCATCCTGACCATCGCCCTGATCCTGGGCCTGGCCTACATCATGAACTACTCGGGCATGAGCTCGTCCATGGGGCTGGCCTTTACCGCCACAGGCGCCTTGTTCCCGTTCTTCTCGCCGATACTCGGCTGGTTGGGCGTCTTCCTGACCGGTTCCGACACCTCGTCCAACGCACTTTTCGGCGCCCTGCAAAAGACCACTGCCCAGCAGATCGGCGTGGACCCGCACCTGTGCGTGGCCGCCAACTCCTCGGGCGGCGTCACCGGCAAGATGATCTCGCCCCAGTCCATTGCCGTGGCCACCGCCGCCACGGACATGGTCGGCCAGGAGGGCAACATCTTCCGCTTCACCCTGGGCCATTCCGTGGCCATGACCCTGTTCGTGTGCGTGCTGACCCTGCTGCAGGCCTATCCCCTGAAATGGATGCTGCCGTAACCACCGCGCAAAGCTTCCCACGTCCCGGCCGGCATCGTCCGTATGTCCGGCCGGGACGTTTCCGCCAGCCAAGAGAGGTTCCCATGCCGACTTCCCTTTCCCTCGTCGACCGTATGCAAGAGAAGGCCGTCCTGGCGGCCGCCGTCGTTTCCAAGGTCGCCTCCATGGACGAGGCCATCGCCTACGTGGCCGACGTGTGCGCCAACAAGGAAGCCTGCCAGATTCTGGCTTCGGGCTGCGCCGAGCCGCTTTCCGACACGGCCGAGGAACTTTGCCGCACCAAGCAGCAGAAAATCGTCTGTGCCCCGGACATGCCGGAAGACGTCGTGGCCAAGCTTGCCGCCCTGTGCGAGGAGCGCGGCATCGCCGTCATCACCAAGGGCATGCGCAAGCGCCTTGGCGGCATCGACATCGCCCTGACCATGGCCGCCGCCGGCATCGCCGAAACCGGCACCATTGTCGTGCGTTCCACCGACGAAGAAGTCCGTCTGGCCACCATGGTGGCCGAGACCCATATCGCCGTGCTGCCGGCCGGAGCCGTCGTCGCCGATTCCTACGACCTCGAGGACCGGATGGCCGAGTGGATGGCCGGGCCGGATTACACGGCGTTTATCACCGGGCCCAGCCGCACCGCCGACATCGAGCGCGTACTGGCCCTTGGCGTGCACGGCCCCCTGGAGCTGCACCTTCTCATCCTGGAGGGCAACTAGATGCAAGACGCCGCCAACCTCAAGGACTACCGCAAGCAGTTGCGGGAAGCCCTGGAAAACGAATTTCAGCGCCAGGCCCTGGACAAGTTCGCCGTGGCCTACCGCACCTCGCGTTCCAACGCCTTCGCCGGCATCGACGCTCCGGAGTTGATTGCCGAGATCGCCGCGGCCAAGGATGCCGCCGTGGACCATCTCCCCGAACTCTTCGAGGAATTCAAGCGCCACGCCGAAGCGGCCGGGACCAAGGTCCACTGGGCCGCCACGGCCCACGACGCCAACGAAATCATTGGTGCCATCGCCAAGGAAAACGGCGTGCGCACCGTGGTCAAGTCCAAGTCCATGACGGCCGAGGAAATCCACCTCAACGACCATCTCGAGGGACAGGGCCTGGAGGTCACCGAAACGGACCTTGGCGAATGGATCATCCAGCTGCGCCACGAAGGCCCCTCCCACATGGTCATGCCCGCCATCCACCTTTCCCGCTACCAGGTGGCCGACCTTTTCACCGAGGTCACCCACAAACAGCAGGACGTGGACATTCAAAAGCTGGTCAAGGTGGCCCGGCGCGAGCTGCGGCCCAAATACTGCCAGGCCGACATGGGCATTTCCGGGGCCAACTTCGCCATCGCCGCCACGGGCTCCATCGGCATCATTACCAACGAGGGCAACGCCCGGCTGACCACCACCCTGCCCCGGGTCCACGTGGCCCTGGCCGGCATCGACAAGTTGGCGCCGACGCTCCACGAGGCGCTTCGCATCATCAAGTGTCTGCCCAAAAACGCCACCGGCCAGGCGATCACCTCCTACGTCACCTGGATCACGGGCGCGGTGCCGGCGGCGAGCGCCAAGGACGGTAAGAAGGTCCACCACGTCGTCTTCCTGGACAACGGCCGCATGGCCATGGCCCGGGACCCGGAATTCAAGCAGGTGCTGCGCTGCATCCGCTGCGGGGCCTGCGCCAACGTCTGCCCCATCTACCGCCTCGTCGGCGGCCACAAGTACGGCCACGTCTACATCGGGGCCATCGGGCTCGTGGCCACCTACTTCTTCCACGGCCGGGAGAAGGCCAGGAATCTGGTGCAAAACTGCCTCAACTGCGGCGCGTGCAAGGCCGTGTGCGCGGCGGGCATCGATCTGCCGACGCTTATCAAGGAGATCCACGCCCGCATCCAGGACGAGGAAGGACATCCGCTCTATTCCAAGGCCGTGGGGCAGGTGCTTAAAAACCGCACGCTCTTCCACACCATGCTCAAATCGGCCCGTCTGGCCCAGAAGCCAGTGACCGGCGGCACGCCGTTTCTGCGCCATCTGCCCATGTTCCTCTTTAAGGACCACGACTTCCGGGCCCTTCCGGCCATCGCCGACACGGCCTTTCGGGAACGCTGGGAAAAAATCCGGCCCCGGGTGGACAAGGCCGACGTCAAGGTGGCGCTCTTCTCGGGCTGCGTGCAGGACTTCGTCTATCCCGAGCAGATGGAGGCGGCCGTGGCCGTCATCGCCAGCCGTCCCGGCGTGGCCATGGACTATCCCATGGGCCAGTCCTGCTGCGGGCTGCCGCTCATGATGCTCGGCGAAAAAAAGGCGGCCAAGGAGCTAGCCGCCCACAACATGAACGCCATCGACGCCCAGGGCTTCGACTACATCGTGACCCTTTGCGCCTCGTGCGCCTCCTACCTCAAGCACGGCTACAAGCGGCTGTTCAAGGACGATCCGGCCATGGCCTTCAAGGCCGCCCAGTTCACGGACCGGGTCATCGACTTCAGTTCCTTCGTCCACGATGTGCTCGGCATGGCGGACGAGTCCTTCGCCGGCCCGGCCAAGGACGTCACCTACCATGCGCCCTGCCACCTGTGCCGGGGACTGGGCGTGACCGAGGCCCCGCGCGCGCTGTTGCGGGACGCCGGGCTCAACTACCTGCCGGCGGCCGAGGAGGATGTGTGCTGTGGGTTTGGCGGCAGCTTCTCGGTCAAGTTCCCGGAGCTGTCCAAGGAACTTCTGCGCAAGAAAATCGACAACCTCAAGGCCACCGGCGCCACGGCCATGGCCACCGACTGCCCGGGCTGCATCATGCAGATTCGCGGCGGCTTCGAGCACGACGGCACGACCTTCGAGGTGCGCCACGTGGCCGAATATCTGGCCGAGCGCCTGAAGCGCAAATAAGGTCCCGCCCGCGAAGACATCACGGAAAGGCCGCGGCGTGTGTCGCGGCCTTTCCTTTTTTTCATGTCCGGCGGGGAGCCTGCGCTTGTCGCCCCGTCGGGGCGGCGGTACAACGCCGCAAAAGCCATCGCCAAGGAGGGCTCATGCCGACCACCCATTGTCTGCCGCGCCGCCGCCGCCTGCCCATCGCATCCTGTCTGGCTCTCATTGCCGCGCTGCTTGCGGCCGTAGCCCTTTCCGGCTGCTCCGGGGACGACCTGCACGACAGGCTGCGCATCCTACACGAAAAACAGCAGCGGATCGAAGCGGTCCGCACCGATCTGCTCCTGGCCGTCAGCGCCGAAAAAAGCGCCCTGATTTCCCCGACCCAGGCCGACGCCAAAGACAATCTGGCCGCAGCCCGCCAAGCCATGGAAAGCCTGGCCAAGGGAATGGAAGCCTTGACGGCATTGATCGGCAAGGACGGCAGTGCCAAGGAAAAAACCGCACTGGCCGCCATTGACGCCGATTTTACGGAAATGGCCCGCATCGACGAGACGTTGCGCGGCCTTGTCGGGCGCAACACCAATCTCCGGGCGGCCGTGGTCTCGCGCACCGAGGCGGCTCTGGCCGTCAGCCGCCTGCAACATGCCCTGACCCCGGTGATCGACGCGGCCTTCTGCCCGGCCAGCCGGGAAGCCCTGCGCATCGTCACCGCCGCCCTGTCCATCCTGTCGCTGCACGCCCAGCACATCGACGAACCGACCACCGCCGGCATGGATACCCTGGAAGCGGCCATGAACCGCCAGGACGCCAAGGCCCGGGCCGGCTTCGACCACCTCTCCGGCCTGCTGCCGCCGGACGCCCAGCAGGAAACCCTGCCCCAGGCCCAGGCCGCCTATGCCGATTTCTGGCACGCCACCCAGGAAGTGATCCGGCTCTCGCGGCTCAATACCAACATCCAGGCGCAGTCGCTGACCGTGGGCCGCAAACGCCTACTGACGGCCAAGGCCCTGTCCGATCTGGCCGCCCTGGAAACCCTGGTGGGACAAGGCGAATTCACCGCCACGCGTTAGCGCGGTGGTGAAGAGCAAGGGGAAGGAGAAAAAGAATGCGAGAGGGGAACCTTTTTTGAAAAAAAGGTTCCCCTCTCGCGCTCTCCCCTCCCAAAAACTTTCCTGGTTACGCACAATCCTCAGCCAGTTTGAGCAGTCTGTAAGGCATGGGCGGCGTCCGCAAGGAGACCCAGGCCAACCGCGTGAGCATTGTCGCCAAGTCATAACGGCGATTGAATCGATATCCGAACGAGGCCAGATAGCGCGACACATGTTTGCCTCTCACGGCACGATATGTTCCCAATAATGCTGACTTCACATTGCCAAGCATGGTGTTGACCCACTTAAATACTGAGTCCTGCACAGCCTTGCGGCCACTGTCTTGAACGGGTTCGTGCCGACAGCCCGCAGCCTGGACCTCGGAAAAACATGGCAACCGGTCCGTCACCACCAATGTCCCGGAACGCAAGATTTTCTGAGATGCCCGCTGCACCTCATTACGCCGAAAACCTTTGACTCGGCACAGCTTCATCTTGTGTGGTTGTCCACTTTTTGTCGTTTCAACTGCCGCAATAAACGGAATTTTTCCTGGGGCACCACGTCCACGTTTCCCACCACGTCGTTTACCGCCAAGGTAAGCATCGTCCATCTCTACGCGGCCGGTGAGACGTTGCTGGTGTTCACGTTCGAGCATGACCTGCATCAGCTTGTGAGACATTTTCCAGGCCGTCGTTTGCGTGACACCAAGTCTGCGGGCTAATTCGACACTGGAGATGCCGCCCTTGCTTTGAGTGAGGTGATAAATGGCGCGGAACCACTTCTTGAGGGGAACTTTGGTGGAAGCGAAGATTGTGCCAGCGGTCACCGAAGTCTGCGTACGGCAATGTGAGCACTGAAAGAGCCGTCGCCTGCCAACAATAAGCAGCGAGTACTTATCCCTGCCGCAAATTGGACAAACGAATCCTTCGGGCCAACGCCATTGCACGAGGTGTGCCCAGCATTTCTCCTCGGTGCCGAATTGCGCCTCAAACGCATCTTCGCTCATACCCTTCTGGAATTGCACAATGTTTCTTGCCATATCCAGCGCCTCCAACCCCCAGAAAATACACAAAACAATGACCGCTGACAATTAGCTGATGATTGTGTGTAAGCAGGAAAACTTTTAACGATAGAATATAGTTACTATCCAATTATTAAAAGTCTTGGGAAAGGGGGGCCGGGGGAAAACCTTTCTTCAGAAAGGTTTTCCCCCGGTATCTTTAGCCACGGCCTCGCTTTTGGGGCAGGAAGCGCGCAGATGGCACATGGCGCAGCCCCCGGCGTAGGGATCGTGGGTCATGACGGCGTATTGAACGCTGACGCTGCCGGCGTCGTTCCAGACCAGCCCCAGCCGCTCCAGGCGGCGTTTGAGATCGCGGTCGGGCGTGGGCAACGGCGCGCAGAAACCGGCCTCGATTTCCGGCACGCATTGCG
Source organism: Desulfovibrio sp. JY (assembly GCA_021730285.1). Lineage (NCBI taxonomy): Bacteria > Pseudomonadati > Thermodesulfobacteriota > Desulfovibrionia > Desulfovibrionales > Desulfovibrionaceae > Desulfovibrio > Desulfovibrio sp. JY. The sequence goes on along the minus strand of CP082962.1, from coordinate 3,603,768 downwards.
CCGCCGCGCCCATGACCATGGACACGGCCAGATTGTGCAGGGCGAAGCCTTCCGACGGCGAACGCGTCCAGGCTTCCTCGACCATGCCTTCGGCCACGGGTTCCAGAAAAAAAAGCACCACTCCCCGACGCGCGCCGGGAGCCGAGAACCGGTAGCCTTTCAGGTGCTCCTTGAAAGCGTCCCAATGCTCAAGGCACAGGTCGCACTGCGCTTGCTCCACCTTGGCCGCCCCGGAAACCTTGAGAAACAAGAAAAGATCGAACTCCGGATTGGGATCGAGCTTTTCCATGTTGATCTTGCCCAAACTCTCCTCCCCTATCGAATTCGCCCGGATGTAGCCCAGTAAGGCCGCAACCTCAAGACCTGATCGGGCAAAGGCCAGCCGCGTAGCGTCAGTGCAACCATCTTCGGCAAGGTATCCCTCTTGCTTTCACAGTTATTTTGTTCTAACATGTGACGTGGAATTATCTCTTCCGCCTGGATGTTGTTTTGCCAGGGCGGCTTCGTTCCCGCAGGAGTTCCACCGTGAACAGGCCTGCCAAGCCTACGGAAGTCGCAGGTTGTTTGGCGCACCCGCGCAATGCCACTTGACAATGCCAGGAGGAACCATGCGCTCAAAAATACGCCTCTCGACGAAGCTCGTCCTTTCTTTCGGTTTACTGATAATATTGCTCATTTTTAGCAATGTCACGGCCATATATCTCCTATCAAACACCAATTCCAAGATCATAGACCTCTCAGAAAATTGGCTTCCAAGTGTGGATGCCATCTCAAATATCCAAAATTCAATTGATACTTTATACCGGACGGAATTGATGCACATTCTTTCCACCGACAAGGCCAGTATAGAAAAATACGATGCAATGATAGTTTCCATTGATAAAGAAATGAGTGGTTACATTGCAACGTACGAAAAACTCATCAGTTCAGACAATGAGCGCAGCATCTTCAACCAATTTGAAAAGGATTTTTCCCAGTATAAAACAGTAGCCACACGTCTCCTGGACCTCTCGCGCCAAAATGAAAATGAAAAAGCGAAAACACTGGCCGAAGGAGAATCTCAAGAGCTTTTTGCCAAAGTGACCGAGGAGATGGGCAAGCTCGTCAAGATCAATAAGGAAGGCGCCAAGGCTTCGGCCATCGCCGGCAACACGGCTTACATCCAGGGCCGCACCATGCTCATCATACTTGCGATCGCCTCCACGCTGATCGGCCTGGCCGTATGCGCCGTGATCATACGCGGCGTTTCGCGCCAGCTCGGCGAGGACCCGGCCTATCTGTACGAAGTGGCCAGCCGCATCGCGGCCGGCGAGATGGATATTCGCTTCAACGACCACACGGGCGACGGCGGGGTCTTCGCCGTGCTCAAGCAGATGGTGGAGAACCTGAAGCTGAAGATCGCGGAAGCGGACGGAAAGACGGCCGAAGCGGCCGAGGAAGCCCAAAAGGCCCATCAAGCCACCGAAGCCGCCGACAAAGCCCGTCTCGAGGCCGAAAACGCCAAGGCCGAAGGCATGTTGCAGGCGGCCCAGCGCCTGTCCTCGGTGGTCGATATTCTCTCCTCGGCCTCGCAGCAGCTTTCGGCCCAGGTCGAGCAATCCAGCCAGGGCGCGGAAGACCAGTCGCGACGGCTGGGCGAGACGGCCACGGCCATGGAGGAAATGAATGCCACGGTGCTGGAAGTGGCCAAAAACGCTTCCCAGGCCGCAGAAACCTCGGCTCAGGCCCGGGGCAAGGCCGAGGACGGCTCGAACGCCGTAAGCCAAATGGTCGCCTTCATGGAACAGATCAACACCAATTCCCGCCAATCCCTGGAAGACATGGGCATTTTGGGCAAGCAGGCGGAAAACATCGGCCAGATTTTAAACGTCATTTCCGACATCGCCGACCAGACCAACCTGCTGGCCCTCAATGCCGCCATTGAGGCGGCTCGGGCCGGCGAGGCCGGACGCGGCTTCGCCGTGGTCGCCGACGAGGTGAGAAAGCTCGCCGAAAAGACCATGACCGCCACCAAGGAAGTCGGCGAGGCCATCGGCGGCATCCAATCCGGCACCCGCAAAAACTACGACAACGTGGCCCAGTCGGTCGATGCCATCGGCGAGGCCACCACCCTGGCCGGCAAGTCCGGGGAGATGCTGCACGAGATCGTCAGCCTGGTCGACGCCAGCGCCGATCAGGTCCGCTCCATCGCCACGGCCTCGGAACAACAGTCCTCGGCCAGCGAGGAAATCAACCGCTCGGTCGAGGAGGTCAACCGCATCGCCTCGGAAACCATGGATGCCCTGCGCCAGTCCTCCCAGGCCGTGGGTGAGTTGGCCCAGCAAGCCCAGGAACTCAACACCATGGTCCAGGAGATGCAAGGATCGGGCGGCGCGGGCACAGGCCCCAAGTCCCTGCCCCACGCCGGCCGCCGCCGCGCTCTGACATAAGGAGTGAGAAGAGGGAAGAGAATGCGAGAGGGGAAACCCTTTAAAAAGGGTTGTCCCCTCTCGCGCTCTCCCCTTCCTAAACCTTTTAATAAGGCTTCGAAGCCTTGCTTCCCCCAGTGAGTGAACAATAAAGCCCCCGGCCGTGATTGCGACCGGGGGCTTTTGCTTGCGATGGGGCGAGCCAAGGTCAGCGCAGGGCGGCCTTTGTGGCGAAATAAATGATGCCGCCCGCGCCGAGAAGGACCAGCGCCAGGACAAAGACGACTTGCCGGCTGAGTCCGAAACGCCAGGCGGAAGTGTCTTGGACCATGGCCTTGGCGCGCCTGAGGGACAGGATGACCAGCGGGATCGCGACGAGCAGGCCGCAGATTTCCAGCACCGTCAAGAGGGGCGGCATGGGATCGGCTGAGACCGGGAAAATCCCGGCCAGATCGAGCAGATACACAAGCGCGTAAAGAAGGCCGCAAAGCGCCGCCTCCACGAAAGCCGCCCGTCGCCCGCGAAACGCCCAATACGCCACGACCAGGCTGCCTATGCCAAGGGTGGTGAGAAACGTGTTGAATGTGAGCACCGCCACAGGGGACAGCATGGAAAAGCCACGCGTCTCCACCGGGCCTCCCGGGACCATGACCGCCAGAAGCGCCATGGACAGAACCAATAGAAAAGCGATCACGTAACGCGCCTCAAGCCGCATACCACCCTCCATCAACGTTCTTTGACCGCCTCACCGGCCACCTCCGTCCGCGCCAAGGAGTTCAAGCAGAGTCGCCGCGTTGGCCGTGGGCGGCTGGCACGAGCCGGCCCGGCAGACATGGGCCGCCGCCGCCTCGCCAAGGGGCAGTTGGAACCGAGTATAAGGCGCAATGGCCGCGATTTCCGGGTCATCCTCTCCGGCCGGGCGCAGCACCACCGCCACTTCGGGCAGATAGCGGTCGAAAATGGCCCGGGCCAGGGCATGGGTGTCGGCCGCGTCGGGATTGCCGGCCAGGGTCACTTCGGCCGCCGGGGCCAGCATCTGGGACAGGCCGCAAAGGAAAAAGGCAAAGCCCGAGGGGTGCTCGGCCACGCGTCCCCCCGCCGCCTTGGCAAGTTTTGCCGCCTCTTCCCGAAACGACTTCTCGCCGGTCAGGCGAAACAGCGTGGTCAGGACGAAAAAAGCCACGCTGTTGCCCGAGGGTACGGCCGCATCGTAGAAGGTCTTCTGGCGCAAAAGGAGCGTCTCGCCGTCATCCGGAGACAGGAAAAATCCGCCGTCCGCGTCGCCGAAATGGGCGATCATGGCCTTGGTGAGGGCCACGGCTCGCTTGAGGTACCGCGGCGCGAACACCGTCTGGTAGAGTTCGACAAGGCCCCAGGCCAAGAATGCGTAGTCGTCGAGCATGCCCGCCACGGCCGCCTCGCCCTGGCGCAGCCGGTGCAACAGCCGGTCTCCGGGCAGAGCCATCTTTTCCAGGAGGAAATCCGCCGCCGTAACCGCCCGCGCGGCCAGCGTCTCGTCATTGAACGCCCGGGCCGCCTTGGCTAACGCGGCCAGCATCAGCCCGTTGTTGTCCGTCAGCACCTTGTCGTCGCAAAGGGGGCGTACCCGCTTTTCCCGAACGGCCAGCAGCGCGGCGCGGCACGTTTCCAGGCGCGCGGCCAGCGCGGCAACGGTCGTGCCCATCCCCGCCGCCGCATCCGCCAGCGACCTGGGCAGATGGAGAATGTTGGCTCCGGTGGCCACGCCCGTGGCCTCGTCATGGAAATTGCCGGCCGCCTCGATGCCGTAGACGTCGATGACAAGCCGGGCATCCTCCGGCGGCAGCGCCGCACGGATTTCCGCCTCGGTCCAGACGTAGAACTTGCCCTCGACCCCTTCGCTGTCCGCATCCTCGGCGCTGTAGAACACGCCGTCGGGACTGGCCGTCAAATCGCGCCGGACGTACTCCAGGACCTCGAGGGCCGTTTCCTTGAGCCAGGCTTCGCCCGTGGCCTGCCAGGCCTCGACGCAGGCCATGACGCAAAGGGCTTGGTCGTAAAGCATCTTTTCGAAATGGGGCACCAGCCAACCCGCATCGGTGCTGTAGCGGTGAAAGCCGAAACCGATCTGGTCGTAGACGCCGCCGCGCCGCATGGCGGAAAGCGTTGCCGTGACCATGGCCAGTTGGTCCTTGTTGCCGGTGCGGCGGTACTCGCGCAGCAAGAGCAGCAGATTGTGCGGCGCGGGAAACTTGGGCGCCCCGCCGAAGCCGCCGTTTTCGGCATCAAAGGCGGCGGCCAGATCCTTGCCCGCGGCCTCCAGTTCGGCCAAGCCGGGCTCGGCCGGGGCCGCTGCGTCGCGGCTCGTGATCTGGTCACGCACCGCGCCGAGAAGCTGGGCCGCGTTGCCGATGACCGCCTGCCGGTTGCTCTGCCAGGCCATGTGGACGCGTTGGAGCAGTTCGCGCATGCCGGTGCGCCCCATCCCCGATTCCTTGGGGAAATAGGTGCCGGCGAAAAAAGGCTGGCCGTCCGGGGTCAGGAACACATTCAGCGGCCAGCCGCCCTGGCCGGTGAGCGCCTGGCAAAACGTCATGAAAAGCGTGTCCAGGTCCGGGCGCTCCTCCCGGTCGACCTTGATTGCCACCACGATGACCCGCATCAGAGCCGCGATGTCCTCGTCCTCGAAGCTCTCGCGCTCCATGACATGGCACCAGTGGCAGGTGGAATAGCCGATGGACAGGAATATGGGCTTGTCCTCGGCCTTGGCCAAGGCGAAAGCCTCCTCGCCCCAGGGATACCAGTCCACGGGGTTGTAGGCATGCTGCTGCAAATAAGGGCTCTTTTCGTTGATCAAGCGGTTGGCTTTGCGCGACATGGCGTCCTCCCTGGGGCTTTGTAACAGGGAAAGAGTCTTTTGCAACCGTCGCGCCGGAGCCGACCGCCCGTATCGGACGCCGTTTCTCCTTGAAGCTTTTCCTATTCCACGGTATGGAATCCGATCTTATTGTGAAATCGGGAGCAAGCGATCCATGGCGGGAAAAACGGTGCTTCTGGTCGACGACGAGGCGGGATTGACGGCTGTTCTGGCCAAGCGCCTGACGGCCCGGGGACTGACCGTGAAAACGGCCGGATCGGGCGAGGAAGGCCTGTCCGTCCTTAGTGACGACAAGGATATCGCCCTGGCCGTGCTCGACATCAACATGCCGGGCCTCGACGGCCTGGAAACCCTCAAGGCCATCAAGTCCATGCGCCCCGAAGTGGAGGCGCTCATCCTCACCGGCTATCCTTCAGTGGAAAGCGCCCTGGAAGGCATGCGCCTGGGGGCCTACGAATTTCTGTCCAAACCCTGCGACATGGAAGAGTTGTACGCACGGGTGATGGAGGCGCTGGCGCGCGCCGACGCCCGGTAAAAGGGGAAGGCCATGACCATGAAAACCGTTTTGCTGGTCGATGACGAGGAAAACCTCCGATTCGCGCTCTCGAGCTGGCTGACCAAGCAGGGGCTCTCGGTGCTGACCGCCGCCTCCGGCGAGGAAGCCATCGACATCGTGCGCCGCGACCCGGCCGTGGCCGTGGCCGTGCTCGACGTCAACATGCCGGGCTTAAACGGCATCGAAACGCTCACGGCGCTCAAATCCATGCGCCCCGAACTCGAATCGATCATCGTCACCGGCTACCCCACCGTGGAATACGCCCTGGAAGGCATGCGCCTGGGAGCCGTGGAGTACTTAAGCAAGCCCTGCGATATCCACCACCTCTTCGAGGTGGTGCAAAAGGCGCTGTCCCGGGCGGCCAACAACCCGCGTTTTGCCAGCGACGGCTCCAACGCGGCCGATCCGGCGGAGACCAGGGGATGAAGCAGCTGCAACGAATTCTCAATAACGTCATCAACCGCACCAACATCAACCTGCGGCGCAGTTCCATCGACGTCGGCCCCTATGTCAGCGGCGCGGTTCCCCAGGAGAAGTACGCGCAGTTCTACGCGTTTTACGCCGTCTCCACCGAGCACCCCCTGTTCTTCAACTTCCAGTGCTCCTCCCTGGCCGGTTCCTACTTCTTCGGCAAGTGCGACGTGCAGCATTCCGTGATGTACAAATGCGACGTCCGCGGCGACGAACTCAAATCCCTGTCCAAGGGCTTCAGCGTGGACGGCACCAACGTCCGGCTGCACAGCGACGAGGTCATCAAGATCGTCGACAGCTTCCTCAACAAGACGCTCATCCACAGCTTCAGCCACGATCCCGAGTTTCCCGAGGAATTCCTCATCAAGAATACCGTGGCCCTGTCCTATGCCAACATCCATGGCTCCCCGGTCATGGGTTCCTTCCTGGGGCCTTTTTGCACCATCGACCTGTGCACCGTGCAAAACAGCTGCATCGGGGCCTACGCCTACGTCCAGGTGGCCGACTTGCAGCCCTCGGTGATCGAACCCGGGCGTATCTGGATTCGCAACAAATCCGGCGACGAGTTCATCTACAATTACGCGCCGGAAATCGTGTCCCGCTATATATCCGTCGCGCCGAACGAACGCGCCAAGGGACTGTTCATGGATTTTGTGGACAGCCACAAGCGCGATTTCGAACGGGTCTTCGGCTTCCTCTACGCCTCGCGGCCCGAATCCTACGCCCGTGGCTCCTTCGTCTCCCGCTATGCCGTGGTCAAGGGCGAAACCAGCATAGGCGAAAACGTCCTGGTGGCCCAACGCGCCTACCTGGAAAACGCCTATCTCGGCAAAGGGGCCAATGCCCAGGAAAACAGCTACGTGGTCGATTCGGTCCTCGAAGGCTACGACGTCACGGCCCACGGTGCCAAGATCATCGGCAGCCGGCTTGGCACCAACGTCTTCGTCGGCTTCAACTCCTTCCTGCGCGGCACGCCCGAAGCGCCGCTCACCGTGGGCGAAGGCGCGGTCATCGTGCCCCATACCATCATCGATTTGGTCGAACCCGTCACCATCCCGCCCGGATACGTTGTCTGGGGCTATGTGACCAAACAATCCGACCTAGCCACCCAGGCCGTGTCCATCGAGGATTTCGCCAAAATCGACGGCGAGGTCGCCATCGGCCCCATGACCTTCAGCGGCAACGGCGAACGCTTCATCCGTGCCTTCCAGCACCGCATCCACCACATCCTCCACGATAACGGGGCCTACTACGACGGCACGGACAACCTCGGCCACGCCCAGAAAACCAAAAACATTACCTACAACCTCATCCAGCCCTACGTGGAAGGCGGCTTCAAGGGTGTCTACCCGAACATACGCATCTTCCCCCTGTGTCCGGACGACCTCTGCATGTAGCCCCGCATCACCCGCACCCGACGCCCCGGCCCCGGATTTCCCTCCGGCCCGGGGCGTTTTTCATGGCCCATCCCCCCTGTTGCCAAGCGGCCGCGTCTGTCGCATATACTGGAGGTTGGAGTTGACAGTTCCGTCAACCCCGAAACAACGGGAGCGACGCCATGAACGCCAAAAAAGCCCTCATCATATCGGCCGACAATTTCGAAGACACCGAACTGCTCTACCCGCTCTACCGTCTCCAGGAAGCCGGCTTCCACGTCGATCTGGCCGCGCCTGAGGCCGGTGAAATCACCGGCAAGCACGGCTACACGGTCAAAGCCAACCTCGGCGTCGACGCCGTGGAATCGGCCGGTTCGTGCGGCTACAGCCTGCTCGTGCTGCCCGGCGGCAAAGCCCCGGCCGCCCTGCGCAAGATCCCCAAGGTCATCGATATCGCCACCGACTTCGCCTCCTCCGGCATCCCCATCGCCGCCATCTGCCACGGCCCGCAAATCCTGGTCACCGCCCGGCTGTTGCGCGGCCGCCACGCCACCTGCTACAAGACCGTCGCCGATGAACTCAAGGAAGCCGGCGCGCTCTATGAAGACAAGTCCGTGGTGGTCGACGGCCCCCTCGTCACCTCCCGCGAACCCGGCGACCTGCCCGACTTCATGCGCGAAGTCATGCGCAAGGTTGGATAGGAGGGGAGAGGGGAAGAGGCATCGGGGGGAGGGGACCCCTTTTTGAAAAAAGGGGTCCCCTCCCCCCGTACCCCCCACCCTCCCCCAAAACTTTTAAAGGGGGCGGCAATCAACCGAACCCTTTGGATCTTTTTCGCCCCGAAGGGGCGACGGCGTGGTGGCGGCGGAATTTGCCTGGGACGAGCTTGTCGCGAAGCGACATGCACCGTCCCGACAAATTCCGCCGCCATCTTCCACTCTCCGCCCTCCCGGCAACCCGCGAAACCTCCGCCCAGCCAAAGCCGAATTGGGGGGTCCGGGGGGCCCGTGGCCTCCCGGCGGGTCCAGGGCAGCGCCCTGGCCGGAGTGCGGGGGCGGAGCCCCTGCCGGGGCCCAGAGCAGCGCCCCGACAAGCCTGACATAACCATGGAGGTACGCCGCGCGATGCCGCATGCCGTTTTCCTACGCCGCTTCGCCGGCTACGACGCGCCAGAGCTGGATGCTGTCGTGGCCGAACTGCTGACGTCCACCGGGTGCCCGGTCGGACGCGGCGCCACGGTGCTGGTCAAGCCCAACCTCGTGGCTCCCCGCAATATGGCCTTGTCCTGTTCCGAGCCGCGCGTGGTGCGGGCGGTCTGCCGGCATCTGCTGGAGCTGGGGGCGATCGTGACCGTGGCCGATTCCCCGGCCTTCGGCACCGGGCGCATCATGGCTAGGCTGTCGGGGCTGACCGAGGCGCTTGCCGGTCTGCCCGTGACGGTGGCCAGCCTGGACGAACCGCGTCAGGTGCGGCTGAGGCATGGGGGAAGCATCGGCATTTCCCGGCTGGCCCTGGAGACGGACCACATCGTGAGCGTGGCCCGGTTCAAATGCCACGATCAGATGGGGTTGACGCTGGCGGTCAAAAATTTCTTCGGCTGCGTCTGCGGTTTTCGCAAATCGCTGGCCCACCAGCGCCTGGGCAGGGATAGGGGCCGGTTTGCCCGGATGATCCTGGACGTCCTGGCCGCCTTGCCGCCAACGACCTCGCTTTTGGACGGCATCACGGCCATGCACAAGCACGGCCCGGCCTACGGCGAGGCGTTTCCTTTGGGGATGCTGGCGGCGGCGGCCAATCCGGTGGCCCTGGATACGACGATCTACACCCGGTTCGGGCTTGCGCCAGGGGACATTCCGCTCTGGGGACAGGCCAACGCCCTGGGACTTCCGGGAGCAAAGGCCGAGGACCTCGTTTTCCCCATGGAGCGGCCGGACGCCTTCGATATCGCCGGATTCGAGCTCCCCGCCGCGCTTTCGCCGCTTTGCTTCGAGCCCAAACGTTTCGTCACAGGCCGGCTGCGCAGCCTTATGCTCACATTTGGCCGTACCCCCAGGTCCCGTTGACACGCGGTCAAAGACGGCTACCTTCTCCCCCCATGCCAATACGCGCACGCTGCCGCCACCTTGTGGCCGGCCAGGTCCAGGGTGTGGGATTTCGCCCATTCGTCTACAGGCTGGCCCGGGAGCTTGAACTCGGGGGATTCGTCCAGAACACGCCCGAGGGCGTGGTTATCGAGGTCGAGGGCACGACGGACGCGGTCGCCGCTTTCGGCCGCCGCCTGCCGGCTGAGATTCCGCCCCTGGCCCGCATCCTTCATCATGACCAAACCCCGGCCGAACCAAGCGGCGAGACGGCGTTTCGCATCGACAAAAGCGCTCCCGGCAGCGGCCATGAGGTGCTTATCAGCCCGGACGTGGCCACCTGCCCCGACTGCCTGGCCGACATGACCGATCCGGCCAATAGGCGTTTCCGCTATCCCTTCACCAACTGCACCAACTGCGGGCCACGCTACACCATCACCCGCAGCGTGCCCTACGACCGGGAAACCACCTCCATGGCCTGTTTCCCGCTGTGCCCGGACTGCGCCGCCGAATACGCCGATCCGGCCGACCGCCGGTTCCATGCCCAGCCCAACGCCTGCCCGGTATGCGGGCCGAAGGTCTGGCTGACGGACGCCTCGGGAACGCGCCTGGCCGAGGGCGATGCGGCTATCAGGCGTCTTGCCCGGGCCCTGGCGGACGGGGCCATCGCGGCGGTCAAGGGACTCGGCGGCTTCCATCTGCTATGCGACGCGACCAACGACGCGGCCGTGCGGGAGCTGCGCCGTCGCAAACACCGGCCGTCCAAGGCCCTGGCGGTCATGGTGCCGCACCTCGACGCGGCCAAGCGTATCGGCGCGGTAGGGCCGCGCGCCGAAGAACTGCTGACCGGCACGGCGCGGCCCATCACCCTCGTACCCGTGCGCCCGGAGAGCGGCCTGTCGCCGGCCATCGCGCCGGATACCACCGAAATCGGCATCATGCTCCCCTACACGCCCCTGCACCACATCCTGCTTGGCGACTATGCCGCGGCCATCGGCGGGGACCGGCCGGCGGCGCTGGTTGCGACTTCGGGCAATGCCGGCGGCGAGCCCATCAGCCTGGGCAACCGCGAGGCGCTCGCCCGGCTTGCCGCCATCGCCGACATTTTTCTCCTACATAACCGGGACATCCTGATCCGCACCGACGATTCCGTGGTCCGCCCCCTGGAAGCCGATGTCGCCCCGGACGGCGGGCATACGCCACGGCACATGTTTCTGCGTCGGGCCAGGGGCTACGTGCCAACGCCGGTGATCCTGCCCGTGTCCGGGCCGCCGGTCGCCGGGCTGGGGCCCATGCTCAAGGCCACGCTGTGCCTGACCAAGGGCAACCAGGCCTTTGTCAGCCAGCACATCGGCGACCTGGAATCCCTGGAAGCCTTCGGATTCTACCAGGAGATCCTGGACCATCTGCAAGGCGTGCTCAAGGTGCGGCCCGAGGCGCTGGTGGCCGATCTGCACCCGGATTACCCCTCCACCCGCTTCGCCCTGGAACAAAACGCCGTGCCGGTGCTGCGCCTGCAGCACCATGTCGCCCACATCTACGCCGTGTTGGCCGAGCATGGCCTCATGGAGCCGGTCTTGGGGCTGGCCCTGGACGGCACGGGCCTTGGCGAGGACGGCACGCTTTGGGGCGGGGAATGCCTGCTCGTCGATCCGGGCGCGGGAACCTATAAGCGGTTGGGACATTTCGCGCCCATGCGCCTGCCCGGCGGGGATGCGGCCGTGCGTGAACCCTGGCGCATCGCCCAGGCCTGCCATTTTCTTTTGGGCGACAAGGAGCCGGGTGACGGCCTGCCGTGGCCCTGGATCACGGGCCGGGAAAGCGCCACGCGCCTTGTCGGGACCATGCTGGAAAAGGGACTCAACTGTCCGGTGACCACAAGCTGCGGCAGGCTCTTCGACGCGGTGGCGGCGGCCATAGGCGTGTGCCAGGCCATCGACTACGAGGGACAAGCGGCCATCCTCCTGGAGCGTGCCCAGGACATGTCGGAAGCGCGGCCGTATGCCTGTCCCGTCGGCCTGTCCGAAAGCCCGGCGCGGTTGGAAACGCTGGAGCTGTTCCGGCAGGCGGCAACGGACGCGGCGCGAGGGGAATCGGCAGGCCGCATCGCCCGTCGGTTCCATCTTGGTCTTGTTGCGGGTCTGGCCGCCCTGGCCGGAGAAATGGCCACACGCACAGGCATCGCCCGGGTGGCGCTTTCAGGTGGTGTGCTGCAAAATCGGACGATTGCGACACTCCTGCCGCCAGCCCTGCGGGAACGCGGCCTGACCCCGCTCAGCCAGAGAAGGGTCCCGTCCAACGACGGCGGCATCAGCCTGGGGCAGGCTTTCTACGGAGTTTTCGTGACAAAACGGTGACTTTTTGCCCATTTTCAACCAAGCTATAGCTCAATATTATCTATTTGATTAGTAGAAAATTATTGACAGTTTCATCGAGGCAACGTACGCATTCGCCGGTTCGATATCCTGCGAGCTTGCCGATACGGCAGCAGCGCATATTTTTCAAAAAAATAATTGTTCAACTGTTTTGTCAGCAAAATCCGTACGGACTCCTTCCAGGGGGGCAACACGAGGCCACACGAGGCGTGTTGCCATACGGTCGGCATCCCTCGCCTGTCCGGCGGACGTGATCCTCGTCGCATCGAACCGACGACGCGCGACCGGGCGAGTTGCCTGTCACACCCCGCTCGCCCCTTCGAAGCGATCGTTGCGGCCACGAACAACTGCGCGCCCCCAAGGGACATTCGACCATACATGTGTAGCGACAAAGGACAGCGCTCGTTTTCAGGCGTATCCCAAAGGGCGCTGAGGGCCTGGGCGTAGTGCTTTTCGTATCCTGCCGTTAACATGCCAACGCTTCGCCGGATCGTAGCAGTGCAACGCGCCCCAGAACCGGAGGATTAACCCTGCTGCCACTTGTATTCTTGACTTATACTTTCGCAGCATTCATAATATTGCACTTGCGATCGGCTTGGCAGGTACAGACTTATATGCCGTTTCCAGAACGACCTGAAAATCTCCCACCGATTATTGAAGATCGTATTTTCCAGCAGCCGTTGCCGGTCAATGTCGTCGGCCGTCGGATGTGTGGCAGAGGCAATGCGGAATAACCGACGAAAACGCGATATTCGTGGCGAAAAAGAAACCGCCTCCCCCTGCGGGCGTCCCGCCACGAATATTTGACGATAACCGATGTACTCGGAGGCATTATGAACGAAGGGACCCCTCAGGAAACCATCAACCGCTTTGACGACGCATTCGACCGGATCAAGCAGGCGACGGGCATGCGCACCCAGGTGGAGATCGCCAAGATGCTCGATATCCGTCAGTCCAGCATTTCCGACGCCAAGCGCCGTCAATCCATTCCGGATAGCTGGCTGATCAAGCTGTACCAGATATACAACCTCAATCCCAACTGGATCATCGACGGAGAACAGCCGCAATTTCTGGGTGATAAGCGCGGCGGCGCCCTGCATGTGCGGGAATCCGGCGACAGCTACGGCCGCAAGCCCAAGTATTACCAGATGCCCGTGGCCTCCATGTCCACGCCGGAACCGGAACAGGAAGAAGCAACCGTCGCCAGCGCGGAAACATTGGCCGTTCCGGAACAATTCCATAAAGCATCCCTGGTCATCGTGCGCATGGACGAAAGCGACATGGAACCGGTCATCCATCGTGGAGCCTATGTGGGCATCGACAAGGACCGCAAGACCATTCGTTCTGGCGGCCTGTACGCTCTGGATATGCCCATGGAAGGGCTCATCATCAAACGTATTGTGCACGATGCCGAAAACGGCCGGCTCATTCTGCGCTCGGAAAATCAGACCTATGCCGATCAGTGCATTCCCGCCGACGGCGCAGCCGAGCGTGTTGTCGGCCGTGTCACCTGGGTTTTCCAGGAACTCTAGCCCCGCCGAAAGACGCCGCCCGTCCCGCGGCAGCGCCGGGAACAGCACAGCGTTACGCCTGTTCCCGGCTCGCCCGCCGGGTCGTTTTTTTCCTACCAGAGTGCGATTTTCTCTATTTCGCCGACGCGTTGACGCGTTCCATGAAATCGTGTATTAGTTATGACTATTATAGATTCATAATTATTTTTTGCAGTAAGTTGCTTTATGAAACCTGCCATGCAAAACACCGCCATGCAGGAGGCTGCGTGAAGCCCGACACCTTCGAAGACGCTTATGCCAGGATCCAGGCGGCCACGAAGACCCGGACCCAGACGGAGATCGCAGCTCTGCTCGGCATCAAGCAATCCAGCATTTCCGACGCCAAAAAGAAAAATACCATCCCCGATGGCTGGCTCATCACGCTGTACCGGGCCTGCGGCCTGGAGCCGGACTGGATTTTATACGGGCAGGAACCCGCTTCGAGGCGAGAGGGCTTTGCCATGTCCGAAGGCGTGTCTGGCGTGCGCGAAACCGCCCACGAATACGCGGCCACACCCGCACGCACGACCGTGTATGCCATGGCCCGCACCGATCCCGAAACCGGGGTTTGGCAGCGGGAACGCCTGGAAAGCATCCCGCTTATCGAGTCGCTGTCGCGGCCGAACTTGCTCGTGGTCAAAATGGACAACGCCGGCATGGAGCCGGTCATCCGCCACGGCGCCTATGTAGGCATCGATTGCGACGTCGTGCGTATGCGCACCGGCGAAATTTATGCCCTCGACTTTCCCGGCGAAGGACTGGTCATCAAACGCGTCGTGCGCGATCTCGAAGCCAAGCGACTCTCCCTGCTCGCTGACAATCCCTCCCATCCGGCGCAGCATCTTCCCCTGGAAACTCCGGGAATCACCCCCGTCGGCAAGGCGATCTGGGTCATCCAGGAAATCTGATCCCTCTTTCCATTCCGTTTCTGTCGCACCCATCATCGCATTGCCGTATCCTGGGTGGAGACGGCTTTTTTTTGTGTTGCACGCCTGGGCGGCCCGTTACAGAGCATCCAAAAGGAATGTTTATTAAAGTATAGCATTAAATATATTTACATATAAATCATTCGTGCTTATTGTGTGGGAAACCGGGGGTTCACATGGGACAACAAGCACGTGACGCCATTCTTGCCCGATTGAAGACAGCCCTTTGCGCCAGGGGGGCCAACGACGGTGCCAACCGCCTGGGCCTTATCACGAGCGCCTTGACGACCGAAATGGATGCGGCCGCCTTCAGTTCATGGATCATGCGCCATTGCCGCGAATACGATCTCGATCCGGACTGGGTCTTCCAGGGCAAGGGCCGGGACGCCCCGCCCGATTGTCCGGTGGCCATGACCCCGGTTTTCGCCATGGCCGTCACCCATCCCCGTACGGGCCACTGGCAGTTACGCGAGATCGAACGCATCGCCCTGGCTCCCCGTATCGTCGGTCCGAGCCGGTTCGTGGTCCGCATGGACAGTCCGGCCCTGGAACCGCGCATCCACAAAGGGGCCTATCTGGTGGTGGACACCTGCCGGGACGCGAGGGATGGGCCAAACGCCGCCGCCCGGCAGACGCGGGAAAAAACCGCCCCGTTCGCCCTGGATATCCTGGGCAAGGGGTTGGTGGTACGCATGCTGCCCTGCGGAGGAGACGACGACAGGGAAACGACGGACGAGGACAGAGGGATCGCGCTTGCGGAAGCGGTGATCGGAGATACCGGGCATGCCCGCATCGTAGGGCGCGTCGTCTGGGTGGCCCAGGCCTTGTGAGAGGAGAGGACGGGGCCTCGAACGCGTCCTATCCTTCCCGATCGTAGCGCCGGTTGCGGGGATCGAAGCAGAACTCGCAGCCGTGCGGCAAAATGAGGCGCACAAGCCCGAGCCCGGCGACGAAACCGCCGGCATGGGCCCAGAAGGCGACGCTGCTGGCCCCGCTGCCGCTGACCGAGCCACTGACGCCGGAAAGCAGTTGCAGGAAAAACCAGATGCCCAGAAAGACCACGGCCGGGAGTTCGATGATCCAGGGAAAGATGAAAATCGGAATGAGCGTCACCACCCTGGCCCGGGGAAACAGGCGGAAATAGGCCCCCATCACCCCGGCGATGGCCCCGGAGGCCCCGATCACCGGCATGGTGGCGTTCCAGTTGAAAAGAATGTGGGTGCAGACGGCGATCACGCCGCAGGCCAGGTAGAACAGGGCAAACCGCAACGGCCCGAGCGCCTCCTCCACATTGTCGGCGAATATCCACAGCACCCACATGTTGAGCAGAAAATGCAGCCAGCCGCCGTGCAGAAACATGTAGGTGACCATGGATTCGTAGCCGCCCCTGGGATAGCCCATGATGGCGGCATAGGCCGGATCGGTGTAGCGGGCCGGGACCACGCCATAGATATACAAAAATTCGAACAGGGCACGATTCGGCAGCAGTTGCTCGAAGAAAAAAAGCAGCGCGCACAGGGCAATGATCGTCCAGGTCACGAGTGGCCGGCGGGAACTTGGCACATTGTCGCGAAGCGGTATCATTTCATTGCCCGCCTCCGGTGGCGGGCAGCGGCCCCGGCGCATAACCCCGATCCCGCAACCATTGCAGGCGGTCAAACGCCTCCCGGCGGCGCAACGCGGCCAGTCCGTCCAGGACGTCCCGTCCCTGGCGCGTCAAACTGTCCAGGTCGCCGTCATTGTCCACCACGAACCGGCATTTGGCCAGCTTGGCCGCCTCGGGCCACTGCCAGCCGTCCATGCGGTCGGCCAGATCCCCGTCCCAGCCACGCCCGCCGGTGAGGCGCTCCCGGCGCGTCTCCAAGGAACAACGAACTCCGACAACCATATCCGCAACGTCCTGCCAAGGCCAACCCGATTCGAAAAGCAGCGGCACCTCGGCAAAGGCTACCCGGGCCGTGACGTTCGCTTGCAGGAAAGCATCCAGTTCCGCCCGAACCAGCGGATGCACCAGTTCCATGACCTCCCGCCGGAAGGATTCGTTTTCGAGCATCCGCGTAAGCAACCAGGCCTTGTCGACGGAGCCGTCCGGTCCGAGCGCCTTCTCTCCGAAGCGCCCGGCCAGCATGTGCGCCCCGCCGCCTCCCGGGGCATAGAGCCTGCCCACGGCCGCATCGGCGGAAAAGACCGGAGAGCCGGCCGCCTCAAAGACCTTGAGCAAGGCCGACTTGCCGCAGCCCGGCATGCCGACCAGCCCCACCCGTTGGCAGCGACGGCCAAGGAGCAGCACCAGCCGCCAGAAATCCGGGGGCGGCGGGCAACGGTAGGAGCACGTCTCCCCAGTACCCGGATGGACAAAGGACAGCTTCCAGGCGTGAAGCATCTGGCGCGTGGCCAGCCGGGCCAGGACACCTGGCCGGCGTTTCCAGGCGGTATGTTGCAGTGCGCCGTAGACCGCATCCCCGACGATGGGATGGCCGATGGCCGCCAGATGCACCCGGATCTGGTGGGTGCGGCCGGTGAAAATGTCCACTTCCAAAAGGCTGGCCGCATCGTCCGGCGCACTCCAGACCAGCCGCCAGCGGGTTGCGGCCTCGCGCCCGCCTTTGGCCGCCACCGCCATTTTGGTCCGATTCCTGGGGTCGCGGCCGATCGGCAGGCGGATGTCCCCGCCGTCACGGTCGGGCCGGCCGTGCACCAGGGCCAGATAGGTCTTGCGCACCCTTCTCGCCGCGAAATCGGCGGCCAGGGCCTGCCTGGCGGCTTCGGTCAGGGCGACCAGCAACAGGCCGCTCGTGTCCTTGTCCAGACGGTGGACGATGCCCGGCCGCTCACCGGCCATGTCGTGAAGCTGCGGGAAACGGTACAAGAGCCGGTTGACCAGCGTCCCCTCGGGCAGCCCCGGAGCCGGATGCACGGTGAGCCCGGCCGGTTTGTCCAGCACGATCACGTCCGCGTCGGCATGAAGCAGCGTCAGCGCCCCGGCCTCGGCCCCGGTCTCGCTGGAGAGCTTCGGCAGGCGCAGGGTCAGCGCCTCACCGCCGCGAAGCTTGGTTCCGGGCTTGCGGCAGGGCGCGCCGTCCACGCTCGCCTGCCCGTCCTCGATGGCCGCGCGCACCCGTGCCCGGGTGACGTCCTCCCCGGCCAGCCGGACACTCCAGAAGACATCCAGCCGCGTGCCACGCCCGCCGTCGTCTGCCGGATCGAAAACCGCCTCGCACACCATGTCTTGTTGCATCACGCCTTCTTATCGCCTTGAAAAGATATCCGTTGCACGCCGGTGGCGTTTCCGGGCATCAATTGAACAAAGCTTATGATTTGGTTAGGTTGTTTTCCCTGATTGCGCCAGACAAAAAAGGAGCCGCCCATGCAGGCCGTCGTCTTTGACAACGGGAGTGTCCATGTGGTCGAAAGGCCCGATCCCCGGCCGCTTGCCGGCGAAGCGCTGCTTCAGGTCCGCATGGCCGGCATCTGCAACACCGACCTGGAGTTGCTCAAGGGGTACATGGGGTTTGCCGGCATCCCGGGCCACGAGTTCGTGGCCGTCGTGGCCGAGGCGCCGGGGAATCCGGAACTGGTCGGCCGGCGGGTGACGGCGGAAATCAACCTGGGCTGCGGCCATTGCCCGACCTGCCTGACCACCGGGCCGCGCCACTGCCCCAACCGCACCACGCTTGGCATCGCCGGCAAGGACGGCGCGTTCGCCGGCTACGTCACCATGCCGGTCCCACTGCTCCACGAAATCCCGGACACTGTCTCGGACCGCGAAGCGGTGTTCATCGAACCCCTGGCCGCCGCCCTGGAACCCGGGCAACAGCTCCATCTCACCGCCGACATGGCCGTGCTGGTCCTTGGCGACGGCAAGCTCGGCATCCTGTCCGCCTGCTCCCTGCGCCACCAATGCCCGGACATCGTCCTGGCCGGCCGCCACGCCCGCAAGCTGGCCATTGCCGCCGACCAGGGGGTCACCACGCGCCGCGATGACAGCCATGACGGCCTCGTCGCCGCCCTGCTCAAGGAATTCGGTCGCTTCGACCTGGTCGTCGAGGCCACGGGCCGCCCCGAGGGCCTGGCCCATGCCCTGGACCTGACGCGCCCGGAAGGGACCATCGTGCTCAAGACCACCACCTTTGCCGCGACCCCGGTCAACATGGCCCGGGTGGTGGTGGACGAAATCAGCCTCGTCGGCTCGCGGTGCGGTAATTTTCATCTGGCCACGGCCTATCTGCGCGACAAGCTGGTAGACGTCGCGCCCCTTATCGAAGCCGTCTACCCCTTTGCGGATTTTCCCCAGGCCATGGCCGCCGCCGCCCGCCCCGGCGCGTTGAAGGTGTTAACTGGGGGGAAACCTTTCTGAAGAAAGGTTTCCCCCCAGGCCCCCCTTCCCAAGACTTTTAACGGTCACAGGATGTTATCCAACTATCATCCAGCTCGTTAGAAACTTTAGGAAGGGGAGAGCGCGAGAGGGGACAACCCTTTTTAAAGGGTTTCCCCTCTCGCACCCTCTTCTCCCAATAATTTTTGAAATTCATCGGCATCCATAATGGTAATGCCGAGGGATTGCGCTTTGGCCAGTTTGGAGCCCGGGTCCGCGCCAACAACGAGGTAGTCGAGCTTTTTGGAGACGGCGGACACGACCCGGCCGCCGGCGGCTTCGACCAGCGCCTGGGCTTTTTCCCGGGACAGGCCGGGCAGCGTGCCGGTGAAAAGAAACTTCTTGCCGCCGAGGGGCGTGGCTTCGGGGGACACGGTGTTTTTGGGCTCGCTGACGGGCCACAGGCCGATCTGCCGAAAACGTTCGAGGAGTTCGCGGTTGGCGGCATTGTCGAAGAACTCGCGGATCGACCCCGCCACTTCCGGGCCGATGTCCGGCAAGGCGGTCAGATCCTCGGACGTGGCGGCGGCAAGTCCGTCGAGGTCGCGGAAATGTTCGGCCAGGGTCCGGGCCGTGCGCGTGCCGACCTGCCGGATGCCGAGCGCGGCGATGAGCTTGGCCAGGGTGGCGTTTTGCTGGGCCTTTTCCACGGCGGCCACGAAATTGGCGGCCGATTTTTCGGCCATGCGCTCCATGGGGATGAGGTCCATCTCGGTCAGGTTGAAAAGATCGGCCGGGGTTTTCACCATGCCCTTGTCGATAAGCGCCCGCACCCACTTATTGCCGATGCCTTCGATGTCCAGGCCCGACTTGGACACGAAATAGGCGATGCCCCGGCGCAGCATGGCCGGGCAGGCCAGGTTGACGCAGCGCCAGGCCGCCTCGCCCGGAGCGCGCACGGCAGGCGAATGGCACGACGGGCAGATGTGCGGAAAGGGAAACGGCTCGGCGTCGGCCGGGCGTTTTTCCGGCACCACGCGCACCACCTCGGGGATGACGTCCCCGGCCCGGCGCACCACCACCGTATCGCCCGCGCGCAGGTCCTTGGCCTTGATCTCGTCCTCGTTGTGCAGCGTCGCCCGCGCCACCGTCACCCCCGCCAGGGACACGGGTTCGAGGATGGCCACCGGGGTCAGGACGCCCGTGCGCCCCACCTGCACCTCGATGCGCTTAAGCACCGTCTCGGCCTCGTGGGCCGGAAACTTGAGCGCGATGGCGAAACGCGGGGCCCGGCCGGTGAATCCGAGCGCCTCCTGATCGGCGAGGCTGTCTACCTTGACCACCACGCCGTCTATCTCGAAGGGCAGGTCCGGCCGACGCACGCCCATGGTCTTGAAATACGGATAGACCTCGTCTTCCCGGGCGACCTTGCCTTCCCTGGCCACGGGCAGGCCGAGCTTGCCGAGCCCCTCCATGATGCCGGAATGGGTGGTCCAGCCCGGGTCCGCCCCGGCCCAGTCCTTTTCGCCGATGGCGTAGGCAAAAAAGGTCAGGGGGCGGCTGGCGGAAATTTTCGAATCGAGCTGGCGCACCGACCCGGCGGCGGCGTTTCGCGGGTTGGCGAAAATCTTGCCCCCCTGCTCCCGCTGGCGCTCGTTGAGCTCGTAAAAATCCTGGCGCGTCATGACCACTTCGCCGCGCACTTCGAGCAGCGCCGGCACGGGGATATTCGCCTTGGCCGCATGGGGCCGCAAATCGAGCGGCACGTTTTTGACCGTGCGCACGTTTTCGGTCACGTCTTCGCCCACTTCGCCGTCGCCGCGCGTGAGCGCCCCGGCATAGACGCCGTTTTCGTAAATGATCTCCAAGGCCAGACCGTCGAACTTGGGGTCGACCCAGAAGGTGCGCGTGAAGGGCTGCCCTTCCTTTTCCAGCTTGTTGGCCGCCCGGGTCACGAAATCCTGCCACTCCTCCTCGCTCATGGCGTTGTCCAGGCTGTACATGGCCAGCCGGTGCGGCTTGGAGACAAAGGCCGGCAACACCGTGCCGCCGACGCGTTTGGTCGGCGAATTGGGGTCGTCGAGCTCGGGATGGGCCGCTTCAAGCCGCTTGAGCTCCCGGTAGAGGGCGTCGTAGGCCGCGTCCTCGATGGTCGGGTCGTCCAGGACGTAATAACGGTAGTCGTGGTCGTGGATTTGCCCCCGAAGCTCGCGCAGGCGCGCGGCGTCGTCTTTTCCCTCGCTCATAAGCCCCCATCCTTTGGCGTTTCGCTGTCGCGCGCGGTGTCGCGGCGGGAGAGCCAGATGGCTTTTTTGCGGATATCGGTCAAGAGCCGGATGCGCTGTTCGCGGCGCAACCGCTTGATCTCGCCGGCGTCGTACTTGCCTTGGAGCTTGAGCATATTGCCGTGGGCGTTGGCCCCGGCGACGCGGCTTTTGCGGGTGTCGGCCCCGCTTTTGCGGGCATGGCCCACGGCCAAATGCCCCTGGCACACGGCAAAGCGTCCGGCCAGAGCGGCGCGCAGATCGCGGTCGAAATCGTCGAATTGGGACGGCGCAAAGCGGATGTCAAAATCCCCGCCGGCATCGAGGGCTTGCCGGGAAAAGAGATGGCAGCAACCGGTGACGCTCAGGCACGGCCGGCAGAAGGTGAACTGGCCCAGGTCCGGGCCTTGCAAATGCAAGTCCGTGGCGACGAAGGGCTGGCCCGGGGCACCGGGCGCGAGATGGAGCGCGGCCGCCTGGAGCACGGCCGGATTTCCGGCGTCGGTGATCCGGCAGCCGTAGACCCCGGCGTCGGGATAGGCGGCCACGGCCGCGCCGAGGCGAAGCGCCCACTCGGGCGGCAGGGTCAGGTCGTCGTCGAGATAGGCCACGAAATCGGCTCCCTGCGCCTCGGGCAAATGCTTGAGCCAGTTGCGGCCGGCCGGCGCGCCCACGTTGACCGGCGCGCACACAGTGTAAAACCGCTCCGGCCCGATGCGGTCGCCAAAGGCGGCCAGCACCTCGGGCGTGGCGTCGGTGGAGCCGTTATCCAGCACGAAGATGCGGTACCGATCGAGTGCGCTCGCCAGCACGCCCTCGAGGGTCCGGCCCAGGTCGTCGGCCTTGTTGAAGGTGTAGAGAAAGATCGCCAGTTCGCCGGGGAGCGGCGTACGCGCCGTGTCCAGGCCGCGCTCCAGGTCGTGCAGGACAAGCAAGGCCCCGGCGCTCCATGGCCAATGGTCAAGGTAATCGCGAAGCGCCGCCATGCCGGCTTCCCGGCCTCCCAGGCGCATGTCGGCCTGGACCGCAAGCCAATGCAGTCCCGGCGTGGTCGCGGAAGCGAGGCCCTTTCTCCAAGCCGCGAGGCGGTCAGGGTCCCCACTGGCCACGGCGGCCAATCCCAGCACCCGCGAGGCCAGCGGCGCGCCGTCGGCCGGCCAGGAAGCGTCGTAATACAGCAGAAATACTGCCCAATCCCCGGTTCGGACTGCGTCGTCCAGCGCCTGTCGCCATGGCGCGGCCCACGGCGCGTTCGCCGCCACCCCAAGCGCCGCCCGGGCGGCAGCGGACAGCAGCCCGTTCTGTCCGGCGGTCATGGTCAGGATGGCCTTGGCCAGTTCTGGATTGAGCGGATCGAGGTCAAACGCCAGCAGCGTCAGCTCGAGGCCCAGCCGGACCACGGCGACATTGTCGCCGCCGGCGCGTAGCGCGGCCAGTCCTAGCGAGGCGGCCTGATTGCGGGCCAGGCAACCGACAAGCAGCCCCTCGGCCACGGCCTCGGGCAGGGCGTCGAATACCGGCGGCAAAAAAAAGTCGTACGGCCCCATCCCCCTCCCTCCTACAGCCTGTCCACGTCCTCACAGTCCGCCTGCCAGCTTTTGACCCGCTCCCGCCAGTCCGGCCCCAGCCGCTTGCGCAGATAGGCCTCCTCGGCCCGGGCGGCGGTCTCCAGAAAACCGTCCACCGTCTTGGCGGCGGTGTGGTGGCGATGCCGCACGATCACGGTCTGGTCCACCACCAGCTTCCAGCCGGCTTCGTGCGCCCGCGCCGACAGCCAGACGTCCACGCCGTAGCCGTAGGGATTGTCGTCCACATCCAGACCGCCGACAGCGTCCAGGCAGTCCAGGGAAACCAGCGGGGCCACGCCGTCCATGACGCGCACCAAGCGGTACTGGCTGCCCGGTTTGGCCACCATCTGCGGATGGTAGGGGCTCGCGGCAAAGGCCGGGGAATACATCCCCACGCGGCCCACGGTCGCCTCCAGCCGGGCCAGACGCATAAGCGCCCGGGCCAGATGCGGCGGCCTGCTCGTAAAGAGGATGTCGTTATTGAAAAACCACAAATGGGTCTTACCCATGTTCCTGGCCAGGACGGCGACCTGGGCCAGCGCGCCGGCCCAATAGCAATTCTCGGGCAGCCGTTTCCAGGCGTCCGGAAAGGGATCGGGCGCGGCGTTATCCAGCACCTGCGCGGCAAGTTGCGGATCGGGATCGCTTTGGGCCAGCTGGTCCGCCAGCCGCCTGGTCACGGTCGGATTGCCGTAGTGCAGGATGACGATCAGCGGCCGGATGGCGTCCGCCGGGGTCAAAGGACCTCCTTGAGACCGTCGAGCCCTTCCGTGCGGCCGACCAGGATCATGGTGTCCCCGGCTTCGAGAATGGCCTGGGGCAACGGATTGAAAATCATCTCCCCGGACGCCTTCTTGATGGCGATGATGATGAGGTTGAAACGGGGACGGATGCGGGCCTCGATGAGGTTTTGATTGACGAAATCGGACGTCTCCGTCACCTGCAACTCTTCCATTTGCAGGTCGACTTCGCTGCCCCCCCGGCCGGCCAGCTCCAGAAAGGTCGTGACTGTGGGGCGCAGCACCGACTGGGCCATGCGCACGCCGCCGTAGAGATGGGGCACGAGCACCTGGTCCGCCCCGGCCCGTTGCAGGCGCTGGGTATGGCCCAGGGCGTCGGCCCGGGCCACGATGCGGATGGCCGGGTTGAGCTGGCGCGCGGTCAGGGTCACGTAGACGTTGGCCGCCTCCTGGGTCAGGGCCGCGACCAGGGTCTTCGCCCGGGCCAGACCGGCCGCCAGCAATGTCTCGTCGGCCGTGGCGTCGCCGAAGACGTGGGGAATGCCCTGCTCGTCGAGGAGCCGTATGACTTCCTCGCTGTTCTCCACGACCACGGCAGGCATGTTCTCGGCCAGAATCTCCCGGGCCACGATGGACCCGATGCGGCCGTAGCCGCAGATGATGACATGCTCGCTCAGGCCGTCGATGATCTTCTGCATGCGCCGCCTCCCGAGATACTGTTGCAGCCGGCCTTCCACCAGCACCTGGGTAAAGGACCCCACGAGATAGGCGAACGCCCCCACACCCGAAACGATGAGCAGCATGGTGACGATGCGACCGTCATGGGACAGGGGGTAGACTTCCTGGAACCCTACCGTGGAAAGGGTGATGACGACCTGGTAGAGGCTGTCGAAAAAGCTCCAGCCCTCCACATACATGTAGCCCGTCACGCCCAGGCAGAAGACCAGCGCCAGGGCGAGGAAGCCGCCAAGCAGCGGCCCCCAGGCCCCCAGCCTGTGGTGCAGCCGCACGGCCCGGCTATGCATGCGCATAAAATTGCGGCCGTCCGACATCTCAGCCCATCTCCAGCAAGCGCTCCCGCAGCGACGCCACCTGGTCCCGCAAGGCCGCCGCCTTCTCGAATTCCAAGGCCTTGGCCGCTTCGCGCATTTCCCGCTCCAGCATCTTGATCTTTTTCTCCAGAGCCTTCTTGGACATGCCGCCGTAGGCCGCGGCTTCCTCGTGCACAGAAGCCCCGCGCGGCGACGTGGGCGGGGAACCACCGGCCGCCGTCTGCGCCCCCTGGCCGTACAGGCTGTCCAGCACGCTGTCCATGCTCTTGATGATGGTGGTGGGCGTGATGCCGGCCTCGCGGTTGGATGCCTCCTGCTTTTCCCTTCGCCGGGCCGTCTCGTCCATGGCCGCCTGCATGGAGCGGGTCTCGGTATCGGCGTAGAGGATCACCCGACCGCCAACATTGCGGGCCGCCCGGCCGAAGGTCTGGATGAGCGAACGGGCCGAGCGCAAGAAACCTTCCTTGTCCGCGTCCAGGATGGCCACCAGCGACACTTCCGGGATGTCGAGCCCCTCGCGCAGCAGGTTGATGCCGACCAGCACGTCGAATTCGCCCTGGCGCAGGGCCTTGATGATGGCCACCCGCTCCAGGGTGTCGATGTCGGAATGGAGATAGCGCGCGCGCAGGCCCATGGAGTTAAAGTACTGGTTGAGTTCTTCGGCCATGCGCTTGGTCAGCGTGGTGACGAGCACCCGCTCCCCGGCGTCCGCCCTGACCCGGCATTCGGCCATGAGGTCGTCCACCTGCCCCTTGGTCGGCCGCACCTCGATCTCCGGATCGAGCAAGCCCGTCGGCCGGATGATCTGCTCCACCACCACGCCCTCGGACCGATTCACTTCCCAGTCGCCGGGCGTGGCCGAAACGAAGACGGCCTGGCCGATGCGGCCGAGGAATTCCTCGAAATTGAGCGGCCGGTTGTCCAGCGCCGAGGGCAGGCGGAAGCCGAAGTCGACCAGGGTCTGCTTGCGGGAACGGTCCCCGGCGTACATGCCGCCGATCTGGGGCACGGTGATGTGGGACTCGTCCACGAAAAGAATGAAATCCTCGGGGAAGTAATCGAGCAGCGTGTACGGCGGCTCCCCGGCCTTGCGGCCGTCCAGGTGGCGGGAATAGTTCTCGATGCCGTTGCAGTAACCGAGCTCTTCGATCATCTCCAGGTCCTGCATGGTGCGCATTTCCAGGCGCTGGGCCGCCAGCAGGTCGTTTGCCGCCCGCAGCTCGGTCAGGCGCAGGCGCAGCTCTTCCCGGATGTCCGAAACGGCGCGGTTCAGGTTGTCGCGGTCGGACACGTAGTGGCTGGCCGGAAAGATGATGGCCTTTTGCATGGACCCCAGGACCTCGCCGGTCAGCGGATCGGTCTCCAGGATGGATTCCAGCTCGTCGTCGAAAAATTCCAGGCGCAGGGCCCGATCCCGGCTGTAGGCGGGAATCAGCTCGATGACGTCGCCGCGCACCCGGAACACGCCCCGGTGGAAATCGTAGTCGTTGCGCTCGTACTGGATCTCCACCAGTCGGGAAATCACCGCCTCCATGCCGGTCTTCTGGCCGACCTCCAGGGAAAGCACCATGCGCTCGTAGTAATCGCGCGACCCGAGGCCGTAGATGCAGGACACCGAGGCCACGATCAGCACGTCGCGCCGGGTCAAAAGCGAATGGGTGGCGGCGTGGCGCAGCTTGTCGATGTCGTCGTTTATGGACGCATCCTTCTCGATGTAGGTGTCCGTACGCGGCAGGTAGGCTTCCGGCTGATAGTAATCGTAATAGCTGACGAAATACTCCACGGCGTTTTTTGGGAAAAGCCCCTTGAATTCGCTGTAGAGCTGGGCGGCCAGGGTCTTGTTGGGGGCCATGACCAGGGCCGGGCGATTAAGCCTTGCCACCACCTGGGCCATGGTGAAGGTCTTGCCCGTGCCCGTGGCCCCGAGCAGCACCTGGCTCGGCACGCCCTGGGACAGGTTGGAGGACAGGGCCTCAATGGCCCCGGGCTGGTCGCCTTGCGGACTGTATTCGGATTCAAGCTGGAAAAGCATGGTGTTTTTTTGTACATCCCCGGTCAACGTAACGAAAGCGAAAACCCCGTGGCGTTTCGACCGGCACTTGCGCCGCGCCGCAGCCGGGGTCAGCCTGCCGTGTCAAGGAGACGCTCCCATGGAAATCGACGTCGTTCCGGCTGATTTCAACCTTCCCGTACACCGGGCCTGGACTGTGTCCATGGTCATCAAAAGCTTCAAGGGCCGCAAGGACGTTACCGTCCACCTGTTTCGCCCGGAGTGGGACCCGGCCGAGGAAAAAATCTACGACTGGGACGCCCTGATCGGGGACCCGGTGGACCCCGACCTGCCGGTGAGCATCGAAAGCTGCCGGCGCATCCTGCTCGAATCCTTCACCGAGGAGGAACGCGACGCGCTCGTCACCTACCTCAAGACCCGGTACAAGGACAAGCTGTCCGAGATCCACGCCTGCGCCCTGAACCTGCCCATCCCGCTGGGGTTGACCGCCCTGTCCGAACTGACCGAAGGCAAGTCCGTGGGCTTTATCCGCTTCGACAAGATCCCCAACTACACCCTGTCCTTCCCCGTGCGCGGCTATTTCGACTTAAGCCAGCACAAGCCCATCATCGAAGGATTGGATTAGCGGCACAATCCCTGTTCTTACCCACCATCCGCCAGACCGGGGCCGTGCGAAAGCGGCCCCTCCGGAGCGCCCCATGCAGAGCGTCTGTGTTTTTTGCGGTTCCTCGTCCGGGCTCGACCCGGCCTATGTGGATGCGGCCAACCGGCTGGGCCGGTTGCTGGCCGAGGAGCATATCACCCTCGTCTACGGCGGGGCCTGTGTCGGGCTCATGGGGGCGGTGGCCGACGCGACCCTCGCCGCCGGCGGCAAGGCCATCGGCGTGCTGCCGGATTTTCTGCGCCGCAAGGAGCTGGCCCATCCGCGTCTGACGGAAATCCATGTGGTGAACTCCATGCATGAGCGCAAGGCCCGCATGGCCGAGTTGGCCGAGGGGTTTATCGCCCTGCCCGGCGGCATGGGCACCCTGGAGGAGTTCTGCGAGATCATCACCTGGGCCCAGCTCGGCCTGCACACCAAGCCCTGCGGCCTGCTCAACGTGCAGAACTACTACGAACCCTTGCTGCATTTCGTCGACCGCATGACCACGGAAGGCTTCATCAAGGAAAAGCAGAAAGGCCTCGTGCTGTCCGCTGAAACCCCTGAGGAAATGCTGGCGGCCATGCGCGCCTTCGAGCCCATCCGGGTGGAAAAATGGGTGGACACCCGCGCCCGGGCGTAGTTGGTGAGCGAAGGGGAAAGAGGTGCGAGAGGGGAACCCTTTTTGAAAAAAGGGTTCCCCTCTCGCGCTCTCCCCTCCCCAAAACTTTTGGCGTTACCACTGGTTAGAGACCTTATTCCCTTAGGGAAGAACTTCCTTTAAAAAATATCCTAGCAATCAATTAACCCTGTGCGTACCTGCGGCTTTACACTCGCTGGCGCGGCGTTTATTGGGAACTGGCCGTTGCGGCTGTTTTTTTTCTTTTTTTTACTGAAAATGATATTCTCTCTCAAAGGAGTATGGCATGTCCCAGCCCCTCTCCCAGCACGACATTTTGCAGGCTATCGTGGAGGACGTCCGCACGGTGGACGACGCCCCCATCACCGACGTGACCATTGGCAACTGCCTGGCCGCCGTCTCCGCCCGTCATTGCGGCCTGGCCTCCCTCGTCTCCCACATCGCCGCCGGCCTTGACGCCGTCAACCCCGCCCGGGAAAACCTGCCCCAAAGCGCCAAGGAACTGGCCCTCACCCTGGCCGATCCCGAGGTTTCCAACTCCGACAACGCCTCCCTGGCCATGGCTGCGGTCAACGCCCTGCTGCCGGCCCCGGAAAACGTCACGGAGCACCACGGCCAGGAACTGATGTTGGCCAGGGGCAAGGGCAGGACAGTGGCCGTGGTCGGTCATTTTCCCTTTGTCGACGCCCTGCGCGGCGTGTGCCAGGAGCTTTGGGTGCTGGAAAAACGGCCCCGGCCCGGGGATGTGCCCGCGTCCAAGTCCGGCGAGGTGCTGCCCCAGGCCGATGTCGTGGCCGTCACCGGGACCACGCTGTTAAACGGCACGCTGGCCGGACTTCTGGCCAGCTGCCGCAAGGACGCCTATGTGGTCATGCTCGGCCCCACCACGCCGTTCGCCGCCTCGCTCTTCGATTGCGGCATCGACGTGCTGGCCGGTTGCGCCGTACCCGATCCCCAGGCGGCGCTCGCCGGCATCCGATCCGGCAAATGCTTCAAGGGCCTGTCCGGCGTGCGCCAGACGGCCTGGACGCGCCCGGGGGCGTAAGGGGCCGCCCCTTCCAACTCGCGAACGCGGGCTGAAAAGAAATGCGAGAGGGGAAACCCTTTTTAAAGGGTTTCCCCTCTCGCATCATCTTCCCTCTTTCCTTCCTCAGTACTTCGACGGACACGTGCCGTCGCCGCCGGAGATGCCGTCGTTGCTCGATGCCGGGGCGTCTCCCGGGCCCACGGCGCGCAGGATCAGGTACCCGAGCACACCCGAAATCGTCGACGCGGCCAGAATGGCCAGCTTGGCCTTGGCGTCCAGGGCGCTCTGGTCGCCAAAGGCCAGCCCGGCGATGAAGATGGACATGGTGAAACCGATGCCGGCCAGACAGGCCGCACCGTAGTAATGTCCGGCGCGCAGCCCTTCCGGAATGGCGGCTAGGCGTAGCTTGAACATGGTCCAGCAGGCGAGAAACACGCCGGCCTGCTTGCCGATGACCAAGCCGGCCAGGATGCCGAGCGAAACGGGTTCGGCCAGGCCGCTGCCGGCCCCGGAGGCAAGCGGCACCCCGGCGTTGGCCAGGGCGAAAAGCGGCATAACGGCATAGGCCACAAAGGGATGCAGCCCGTGCTCGATGCGCGGCAGAGGCGGGCTGGCCTTGTGGCAGGCGTCCTCCACAGCCCCGATGGCGGAGAGCCTCGCCTTGTCGGCCAGAAGCGGCAGGCCGGAGCCGTTGGCGTGTTCGAAACAGCCGAGCAACCGCCGGACTCTGGCCACGAAAGCCTCGCCCGGGATGCGGGTCCGGGCCGGGATGGCCATGGCCGCCAGCACCCCGGCGATGGTGGCGTGCACGCCGGATTTGAGAAAGGCCAGCCACAGCACGCTGCCGAGGAGCAGATAGACCACGGGATGGCGCACGCCGGCCAGGTTGGCGGCCAGCATGCACACGAACATGGCCCCGCCCACGGCCAGGGAAATAAGCGAGATGTCGCCGCTGTAGAAAACGGCGATGACCAGCACCGCCCCAATGTCGTCCACGATGGCCACGGCGGCCAGAAACACCTTGAGTCCGGACGGCACCCTGCGTCCGAGCAGGGACAGGATGCCCAGGGCGAAGGCGATGTCCGTGGCCATGGGAATGCCCCAGCCGGCCACGGATGGCGTGCCGGCGTTGAAAAAGGCGTACAGCGCCGCGGGCACGGCCATGCCGCCCACGGCCGCCGCCACGGGCAGGGCCGCCTGGGCCGGGGAATTGAGTTCGCCAACCAGGGCCTCGCGCTTGATTTCCAGGCCAACGGTAAAGAAAAAAACGGCCATGAGCCCGTCGTTGATCCAATGGAGCAGCGTCTTGGACAGGACCATATCCCCGAAGCCGACCGTGACGGGGGTCTCCCACAGGGCGAAATAGGACGGGGCGAAACGGGAATTGGCCCAGACAAGGGCGAGGATCGTGCAGGCGATGAGCACCAGCCCCCCCGAGGCTTCCACCCGGCTGAAGCGCACGAAGGGGGCCAGGGCCTGCTCAATCAGCGGTATCGCCTCGTGTTCCGGGGCGTCGGATGTATTCATGGATCTCCTTGCGGCATGATTTGCCATTGATGCCGTCAGGGTAACGGAAAACGCATGTTCCGCGCAACCGCCCGCCGCATTGCGCGCGGTTATGCTACACTGTTTGCGCTTGTTGTCGGGTGTCCATCGCGCTATAGGCCGTAACGTGGACAACCGCCCGTTGCCGCATTCGCGGCCAACCGCAGCCCCGGAGGCATTATGCAGATGTTCGTTTCGTTGCAGCCCGTCATGGCGCTCATCGCCGGCATATTGATCCTGATCATGCCGCGCCTGCTCAACTATATCGTGGCCATCTACCTCATCATCGTAGGCATTTTGGGCCTGACCCACGGCCGATTCTGATCCGGCCCCGGTTGCCCCCGTCCCGGCCTTGGGATACAGCCGGCCAAGGATTTTTTCATGCCGCCGCTTCCCATTGCCCCAAACGACCCGTGGCTGGCCCCGCTGGCCGGGTTTTCCGATCTGCCCTTCCGGCTGTTGTGCCGGGAGTTGGGCGCTTCCGTGGCCGTGACCGAAATGGTCAGCGCCAAGGGGCTTTTCTACGATTCCCGCAACACCAAGCGGCTGCTGGCCACCACGCCCCCGGACGCGCCGCTGGTGGTCCAGCTGTTCGGGGCCGACCCGGACTACCTGTCCCGGGCCGTGACCGCGCTGTCCGGGGAAGGATACGCCTTTTTCGACCTCAACTGCGGCTGTTCGGTGCGCAAGGTGGTGAAAACCGGGGCCGGGGCCGCCCTGCTCGGCGATCCGGACCGGCTCGTGGCCTGCGCCCGGGCCATGGTCGACGCCGCCGGAGATGGCCGGGTGGGCGTCAAGCTGCGCCTTGGCCCCAAGCCGCCCGACTTTCCCGCCCTGTCCCTGCGCGACCGGCTGACTGCGGCGGGCGTGGCCTGGCTTACCCTGCACCCCCGCCATGCCAGCCAGGGTTTTTCGGGCCAGGCCGGTTGGGACCGGCTGGCCGATTTCGCAGCCGAGGCCACGGTGCCGGTCCTGGCCAGCGGCGACCTCATGACGGCCGACGACGCAGCGGATTGCCTGGCGCGCACCGGCGCGACGGGAGTCATGTATGCCCGGGGAGCCTTGGCCGACCCGCGCGTTTTCACCCGTCACGCCAATCTGTTGCGGGCCGGTCAGGGCCTGCCCGAACGTGCGCTCCCGCCACTATGCGACGTCATCCGCCGCCACGCCGCCCTGTGCCGCGCGTATGCCGACGACCGGCGGGCGCTCCTGCGCATGCGCACGGCCGTGCCCCGCTATCTGCGCGAACTTCCTGGCTGCCGCGCCTTGCGGGACAGGCTGTGTCACTGTACATCCTGGAAAGAACTTGACGCCATCATCGACGCGGCCGAACGCCTAAGCCACGAATCCGCCGCGACAACCGGAGACGCCGTATGAAACTGTTGCGCGCCGAAACCGCCGGCTTCTGCATGGGTGTGGACCTGGCGCTTAAAAAGCTGGCCGCCCTCATCGTCCCGCCGGGAGATTCGCAAGAAACCGGCCCGGGCACCGTGCTCCTCACCTTCGGTCCCATCATCCACAACCCGCAGGTGCTGGCGGAGTACGCGGCCAAGGGCGTGCGCGTGGTCAACGATCCGGCCGACATCCCGGCCGGGGCCACGGTCGTCATCCGCGCCCACGGCATTCCCGAACCGGTGCGCCAAAAAATCATGGCCCGGGGAGCCAGGCTCGTGGACGCCACCTGCCCCAAGGTGAAAAAGGCCCAGACGCTCATCTCCGCCCAGGCGAATCTGGGCAAGGAGTTGCTCCTTTTCGGCGAGGCGGACCATCCCGAGGTCAAGGGACTTTTAAGCTACGCCACGGCCGGTGCCCGCGTCTTCGGCTCCCTGGAGGAACTCGAAAGCCTGGATCTGGCCGAGGGGCCGACCTATTTCCTGGCCGCCCAGACCACCCAGGACGAAATGGAGTTCCTGCGCATCCGCGATTTCCTGAAGGACCGGTTCGGCCCGGGGCTCACCGTGCTGTCCACGATCTGCAACGCCACCATGAACCGCCAGCAGGAGGCCATGGATCTGGCCGCCAGCGTCGACTTCATGGTCGTGGTCGGCGGCCGGGAGTCAGGCAATACCAGACGGCTGGCCCAGGTGGCCCGGACCGCCGGCACCCCCTGCGTCCATGTCGAGACGGCCGAGGAGCTTTCCCCGGACATGGTCGCCGGCAAACGCATAATCGGCTTGACAGCCGGCGCTTCAACACCCAAAAAAATCATTGACAGCGTGCAACAGGTGCTGGAAGCGTTTTAATTGAAACGGCCTACGCCCGGAGACAAGCATGTCCCAGACCAATATTCTGCTCGAAGCCGGCACCAATGAGCTGGAAATCGTGGAGTTTTTCATCGACGAACCAGCTCCCTCCTCGTTCACCGGCGATACGCCGGATGCTTCCGGCAAGTATCGCGGCTATTACGGGGTCAATGTGGCCAAGGTACTGGAGATCATCCGGCTGCCCAAGATCACGGCCATGCCCGAGGTTTC
This sequence comes from Desulfovibrio sp. JY, assembly GCA_021730285.1. NCBI lineage: Bacteria > Pseudomonadati > Thermodesulfobacteriota > Desulfovibrionia > Desulfovibrionales > Desulfovibrionaceae > Desulfovibrio > Desulfovibrio sp. JY. Next base: position 3,570,892 of record CP082962.1, on the reverse strand, counting down.
CCATCCGAGCGTGCTTGGCGCGTTCAACCTGCGCAACCACATCATCCCGCTGGTCGATCTGAGCGTGTGGCTCGACAAGACGCGCCAGGAGACGGACTCGCCCAAGGTCATCGTCACGGAGTTCAACAACGTCACCACCTCCTTTCTCGTTTCCGGCGTCACCCGCATCCACCGCATGAGCTGGGAGGCCGTGGAGCCGCCCAATCGCTACGTGTCCAAGATGAGCGGCGACTGCATCACCGGCGTGGTCAAGCTCGAGGACCGCATCGTCTTTCTGCTCGACCTGGAAAAAATCGTGGCCGACCTCAACCCGAACCTCGGCCTGCGCCTGGACATGAGCATTCAATGGGACTCCTCCAGCCGCTACCGGGCGCTGGTGGCCGACGATTCGGTGCTGGTGCGCGAGATGTTAAAGGACCTGCTGCAAAAGGCGGGCTTCGACGTCACGGCCGTGCAGAACGGCCGCGAAGCCTGGGAACTACTGTTGCAGATCAAGGGGAAATCCGAGGCCGAGAGCCGGCCGCTGAGCGACTACATCCACGTCATGGTGGCCGATATCGAGATGCCGGCCATGGACGGCCACAACCTGACCAAACGCATCAAGGAAGACCCTTCCCTCAAGCAGTTGCCCGTGATCCTTTTCTCTTCGCTCATTACGGACAAGCTGCGTCACAAGGGCGAGGCCGTGGGCGCGGACGACCAGATTTCCAAGCCGGACGTCAGCCAACTGGCCATGCGGGCCAAGGCGCTGATCGAGCAGAAAATCGGGGCGCAAACCGCCGCCTGACCCCCTTCCCCTCCCGAGGGGGACCTCTTCGTCTTCCCGGCGAGGTCTTTGCGCCGGAGAGCGGACCGCCTGCCGCGGACAGCGCCGCATCTGTCGTGCTGCGCCGCCGGCCGGCCTATCTTTATTTTTTTCGCCTGTCCGGTAACCGCAGACCCACATGACATGACACTCCTGTCATGACCGGCGTGTAAGGATTGTCCCGCGCGGCCGGCAAGGACCCCGCATGGACCGCACGCCGCCCATACGCCTTTTCCCACCAGACCGGGGCATCTCCCCCTATCTGGCCGACTGGCGCCAGACCTTCGCCGGCCTCGACACCGCCCAGGCGACCGACGTCTCCTTCTGTTTCGACAGGGGGAAGCTGCCGCCCGTAGTCGAGACCATCCGTCTGCCCAACCCCATCGACGACGCCGACAAGCCCCTGGTCGAGCTCTTCTGCGCCGCCCTGGTCAACAATGTCCTGTGCCTGCGGGGAGCCTGCCGCGTAAGCCTGCTGGCCGAGGACGCCGCCCTGGCCAGTGCTCTGGCCGAAGCCGTGCGACGCCTGCTCATTCTGGGGGCGGACTGCTTTTCCGACATGTCCTCGCTTTTCCTGCACGGTCTGGTCAGGCAGGTCTTTGCCGCCGAATTCCGCATAGACGCCGACCGGGAGCATGCCCTGGCCCTGTGTCGGCATCCGGCCCGCGCCGACGCCGTCTCCGAAGGGCCACGGCCGGCCCCCCCGGGCATCCGGCCCGGCACGGTCCTGGCCGTCAATATCGGCCAACACCTGACGAGCCAGGCCCTGGTCACGTGCGACGGGGCCGGCGGCTACGCCGTGGAGGGACTTTCCCGCCGCGCCACCTGGGAAACCGGCGAGCACTTGTGCCTGAACGCGGCGCTTCCATCCCTTTGCTCCGGGGCCCTGGCCCTGACGCAACAGGCAGGGCGGCCCGTCGACGCCGTGGGGGTAAGCCTCTCGGCCACGGTCATTTCCGGAACGGTGTACCCGGTGCCGGAATTCGGCCTTTTCGCCGGGTGCGACATGGCGGCGATCAGCGACGCCGACGCGGCGTTGCGCCAGGCCTTCACGACCATCCTCCCGGACCGCCCGGTGGCGGTGGTCAACGACGGAGAGGCGCAAGCCCTTTTCGTCTTCCATTATGGCCGGCCGGAGTCCGGGACCGACGACAGGCGGGCCGGGGGCGTGCTGTCGGTGCGTCTGGGCGCCTGCCCGGCCGTCCACGTCCTCGACGCCTCGGGCCGCGCCGCACCGGGATTTCACGAATACGGCTGGTGCATCACGCGTTATGCCCCCAACCCGGCCCAGGGCAGCCTTTTTTCCACCATACGGTTTTACCTTTCCCATTACGGCGTGGCCGTGGCGGCCCATGATCTGGGGCTCTTGACGCAATACGGCCTGGACGTCGGGACGGCGATTCCCTTTTTCCATGACGCCCTTCTCGGGGAAGATCCCCGCCCCCGCCTCGACGCAGCCCGGGTGTACGGCGTCCTCGGCGCGCATCTGGCCATGCTGGCCGAGGAGGTCTCCCGGCAAACACCCCTGGCCGCATTGCGCCTTCTGGGCTCGCGGGCCAACCGGGTCGACCGGCCCGTTTTCGCGGCCATGGCCGAGGGATTCGCCGCATTCGCCGCCGGCCATGATCTGTCCGTGTCCGGCCTGTCCCTGACGCTCATCGAGGATGCCTCCTCCTTCGCCGGGCTGGTCGGGGTGGCCCATGCCGCCCTGGGACGGTCCTGACCCTCTTTTCGCACCCGTCCGGCGTGCGCCCCGCGCGCCCCGCCGCCGGCTATCCCCTTTTGACACATGCCCGCCTTTATGCTTATCTGATGCGCCTTTTTTCAGAAAACCCATGCGCTTCGGAGGCGTTTCCCATGACTGATTCTTCTGCGCCGCAAGACGGTAAAACCGTCAACGACATCAACTCCTTGCTGGAGATGCCCATCCGCTACTGGAAGCAATGCCTGACCGCCGTGATCGTCATCGTCGCCGCCGCCGGCGGCTACGCCCTGTACGGTACGTATCAGAAAAGCCAGGTCGCAAAAGCCGAGAGCGAACTGGGCGCCATCGTCACCTCCAAAAGCGGCGCCGAGCGCTTAAAGGCCCTGGAAGCCCTGGCCAAGTCCGCCCCGGCCGGCGCCCGCGACGGCATCAACCTGGAGATCGCCAAGGCCGCCCAGGATCAGGGCGACTACGCCAAGGCGGCCACCGCCTGGCAGGTCGTGTCCAAGTCCGCCCCGGCCGGCATGAAGACCGTCGCCACCCTGGGCTACGCCACGGCCCTGTCCAAGTCCGGCCAGGATGCCAAGGCCGTGGAAGTGCTCGAAAACCTGAGCGTCACCGCGCCCAAGGCCTTCACCATGACCGTTGACCAGCAGCTGGCCGTCACGGCCGAAGCCGCCGGGCAGTGGCAAAAAGCCCTGTCCGCCTTCGAGCGGCTCAAGGCCGGCGGTCACATTACCAACGCCGCCTTCATCGACACCAAGATCAGCGAACTCAAGGCCAAGGCCGAAAGCACGGCCAAGAAAAAGAGCTGACGCCTCGTTCTCGAAACAACTCCCAACGCGTTTTAAGACAACGCGTTGGGGTGTCGTTTTTTCAATACGACCGTCGTTTTCAGAGGACGCAACATAAGCCGCTTTTGGCGGCAACCCGCTTCCCGGCGCGCCGGGAATGGCAGGACGCCGACGCGGCGTCCATTTTCCGTCGGAGGTTTGTACGTGGGTAAGGAATTATTGACCGCGGCAGCCGGAGAGACGCTGCTTCTGCTTGGCAACGAGGCCATCGCGCGCGGCGCCCTCGAGGGGGGGGTCCGGTTCGTGACCTGCTATCCGGGCACGCCCTCGTCCGAGGTGCCGGACACGTTTTTCCGCTTGTCCAAGGACGGCCCCTACTACTTCGAGTATTCGGTCAACGAGAAAGTGGCCCTCGAAGTGGCCGGCGGCGCGACCCTGGCCGGGCTGCCCGCCCTGGTGACCATGAAGCACGTCGGCGTCAACGTGGCGGCCGACCCGCTCATGACCCTGGCTTACGTCACGGCTCCGGGCGGGCTGATCCTGCTTTCGGCCGACGACCCGGGCTGCCATTCCTCGCAAAACGAGCAGGACAACCGCATCTACGCGCGCCTCGGCGGGCTGCCCTGCTTCGAGCCGGCCACGGCCCAGGAATGCAAGGACATGGCCCGCGACGCCCTGCTCCTTTCCCGAAGCCTCGAAGCGCCGGTGCTTTTGCGCACCACCACCCGCGTCAACCACGTACGCGGCCCCGTGACCTTCGGCGCCTTGCCGGACACGCCGGCCGCAAAGCTCTTTGCGAAGAATCCGGCCAAGTACGTGCCGTTGCCCGCCTCGGCCCGGCCCATGCATGTGCGCCTGCTCGAACGCCTGGAAAAGGCGCGCGAGGCGGCCGAAACCTCGCCCTACAACACCGAGCGCGGCACGGGCGAGGTCGGCTTCATCGCCTCGGGCGCGGCCCGCAATTACCTCGCCGACGTGCTGGAGGAAGACGGGCTGGAAGGCACGGTGCGCGTGCTCGATCTGGGCATGAGCTATCCGCTGCCGGAAAACCGCATCGCCGAGTTCCTGGGCAAATGCCGCAAGGTGGTCATCGTCGAGGAACTGGAGCCGGTGCTGGAAAACGAGATCCGCGCCCTGGCCCAGAAACGCGGCATCAGTGTGGAAATTATCGGCAAGGGGCCGCACCTGCCGCGCCTTGGCGAATACGCCACGGTCAACGTGCGCGCCGCGGTCAATGCCACCCTCGGCCGCGAGACCGCCGCCGTCGAAACCCTGTCCGTGCCGGTCGACCTGCCGAAGCGCCCGCCGAACCTGTGCGCCGGCTGCCCCCACCGGGCCGCCTACTACGCCGTGCGCGAAGTCTTCGGCGACGAGGCCGTCTATTCCTCGGACATCGGCTGCTACACGCTCGGGTTTTTGCCGCCTTTCCGGGCCGCCGACTTTCTGCTCTGCATGGGCTCGTCGATCTCCGCCGGCGCGGGTTTCGCCCGGGCCTCGGGCAAGCCGGTGGTGGCCTTTATCGGCGACTCCACCTTCTTTCATTCCGGCATCACGGGCCTTATCGACGCCGTGGCCTACAACCACGACATCCTGATCGTGATCCTGGACAACCGCACCACGGCCATGACCGGCCACCAGCCAAACCCAGGCGTCGACACCACCATCTTCGGGGAAAACCCCAATCCGGTGGACCTTTCGGCGCTGATCAGGGCCTGCGGCATCACCCCGGTCAAGGTCAACCCGCTCAACCACAAGGCGACCATCGCGGCGCTTACGGAATTCGCCGGCCAGTCCGGCCCCCGCGTGCTCATCGCCGAATATCCCTGCCCCATCCACGCCCGCCGCGTGGGCCAGGCCAAAAAGACCCCGCCCGCCCGGGTGACCGGCGATCCGGCCGCCTGCCTCACCGTGCGCGACACTCTGGCCTGCCCGGCCTTTGCCATGGTAGAGGGCGTTTTCACCATCAACGCCGAACAATGCGACGGCTGCATGTACTGCGTGCAGCTCTCTGCCGATATCAAGCCCGGCAAGAAGGAGGCCCGATGAACCGCGCGCGCATTTTCCTCACCGGCGTCGGCGGCCAGGGAACCCTCACCGCCACCACCCTGCTCGCCCGCACCGCCCTGGCCGCGGGACTTCCCGTCACGGCCGGCGAAATCCACGGCATGGCCCAACGCGGCGGCGTGGTGGAGTCGACCATCCTGATCGGCGGCTACAAAAGCCCGGTCATTTCCAAGGGCGAGGCCGACGTGCTGCTCGGCTTCGAACTGCTCGAAACCCTGCGCGCCCTGCCGATGCTTAAGCGCGGCGGGGTCGTGGTCGGCAACAGCGAATCCGTCCAGCCGGTCGGCGTGTGCCTGGGCCGGGAATGCTACCCGCCTCTCGACGCCGTGCTCGAGACCGCCCGTGGCTTCGCCGCCCGGGTGGTCATGGTGCCCTGCATCAGCCTGGCCGAGCAGGCCGGCACGGCCAAGGCCGCCAACATGGTGCTGATCGCGGCGGCGGCGGCCTGCGGCGCGCTGCCTTTTGGCGTCGACGCCCTGATCCGGTCCGTGGAGAAATATTTGAAACCCAAGATCGTCCCGCTCAACCTCAAGGCTCTCGAGCTTGGGGCTGCGGCCGCCGCCACAGGTCAAGCCGCGTGATCGATCCGCTCACTTCCTTCGACAGCGCCGGTCCGGCCTTCTACCGGGCGCTTTCGCGCATCGCGGCCGTAACGGGCCCCGGTCGGGCCGTGCGCAGGGGACTCGAAAACGCCCTGGCCATTCTGGTCGAGACCCTGGGCTACCGGCGCGCCTGCCTGGAACTGCACGACCTGCCCCAGGAAGGTGCGCGCATCATCCTGTCCCACGGCAAAGACCAGGGGCTGGACCATCTCTATGGCCCGGCCCCGCTGTCCACCGGCCAGGTCATCGGTTCCAGGCGAGCCCTGGTGCTCCAGGACATCAAGGACCACCCGGACTTCCTGGGCCGCCCTCCCGAGGAGCTGACCAGCCTGTCCTACATCTGCGTGCCGGTGACCGTGCCCGAGCCGGATGGCCAGGTCGAGGGCTTCGAGCCGGTCAGCCGCACCGGCGTGGTCGGGGCGCTCAGCGTCGATCTGCCCAAGGCGCCCATGGTCTTTCTGGAAGCCCAGCGGGAATTTCTGAGCGTGGTCGGCGCGGTCATCGGCAACAGCGCCTTGCGCCTGAGCGATGAGCTGGCCCGATCCCGTCGGCGTACGTCGGCCGTCCCCCAGGCGTCCGAGGCCAAGCCGGAACCGGTGGCGCCGTCGGTCGAAAGCGAAAGCATCGCGCCCGTGGCCGCCTCCAAAAGCATGCGTCTGGTGTTGCGCCAGATCGCCCAGGCGGCGGACGCCGGCGACCCGGTGCTCCTGCGCGGCGAGGAAGGTACGGGCAAGGAAACCCTGGCTCGCTTCCTGCACGCCCAGGGCGACCGTCGCCATCGTCCCTTCGTGCGTCTGGCCTGCGGCGACAAGCCGTCGGAAGCCGTGCTGGAGGCGCTTTTCGGCGTGCAAAAGGGCGAGCGCTCCAAGGCCACCCGCTCCCGCCGGGGTATTTTCGAGCTGGCGGCCGGCGGCATCGTCTTTCTCGACGACATCGATGAACTGCCCATAAGCGCCCAGAAACAGGTGCTGCGCATCATCCAGGAGGGATTCGTGGAACGGCTCGGCGGCGACGCGCCGGTGCCCGTGGATGCCCGCATGGTGGCCGCGACCCGCACCTCCCTGGAAGACGCCCTGGCCAGGAACGAATTCCTGGAGGACCTCTATTACGCCCTGGGCGTTTTCTCGATCTTCGTGCCGCCGCTTCGGGAACGCACCGGCGACATCCTGCCCCTGGCCGAGCGCTTTCTGGAGGAATTCTCCCGCCGCACGGGCAACAACGTGCGCCGCATCTCCACCCCGGCCATCGATCTGCTCAACCAGTACCATTGGCCGGGAAACGTCCGCGAGCTGGCCCATTGCATGGAGCGGGCCGCCACCTTGTGCGACGAGGCCGTGCTGCGCACCTACCACCTGCCTCCGACGCTGCAGACCGGGGAATCCTCGGACACGGAACCGTCCCTGTCCTTTGGCGAGGCCGTGGCCGATTTCGAGACCGAGCTGCTGGTGGAAGCCCTGAAAAAGGCCAAGGGCAACATGTACCAGGCCGCGCGCAACCTGCGCGAGAGCTACCGGGTGGTCAACTACAAGGTCAAGAAGTACGGTATCGACCCCAAGCGTTTCACCCCCGGTCGCCACAGCTAATTGTCCAGAAAACGGTTTACCCTACCCAGCCAACCGCGTACGATCATACGCCAATCCATCTCCCATCGGAGGTTTCATGGCCAGCCGCGCCAGTCATGATTACTACCGCGACGACATGACCAGGATGCCGCCGCTGCGCTCCATCGCCCAAACGCTTTGCCTGGATCGCCGCGTGCGCAAGGTCACGGCAGCCGAGGCCTATGCCTTGGCCAGAGAGCAGCATGACGTCATGGACACGGACCTGCCGATCTATCCCCCGGCGGCCCGGCGTCTGGGCCTGCCCGAAGGCGCGACGGTCATCGACAACTGCCACGGCCGCATCGTCGGCCGCACGGCCAAGGCCAGGCGCTTTTACAACCGCATGGAGCCGACCGAGCGGCGCAAGGTGGAGGCGGACCTGCGCGAGGCCGTCTACGATATGCAGCGCTATCCGCTGATCAAGGCCGAGGCCATTCTCGGCCTCGACGCCGACCTCATGCTCAAGGCCACCCTCGTGACTACCGAGGACGACGCGGTCAACGTCTTCAACTGGCTGGCCAACTTCACCCCGTACGAAGAGCTGGCCGCGGTCTACGCCAAAAGCCCGGCGCTGCCGATCCCCGACATCCTGGTCGTGGGCTTCAACCAGTGGACCACGACTGACCCGTACTATCACAACGAGGGCGGCGCCCAACTGGCCCTGGTCGACGAGGAAGCCAACGTCATCTTCAACCTCGGCATGCGCTATTTCGGCGAACGCAAGAAGGGCACCCTGACCCTGGCCTGGACCTCGGGCATGCGGCTCGGCATGGCCGCCTGCCACGGCGGCATCAAGGAGATGGACTTTTCCGGCTGCAAGGACCCGGACGTCAAGGCCAAGGGCAAGCGTTCCATCGCCTTTTTCGGCCTTTCCGGCACGGGCAAGTCGTCCCACACCAATTCCCACGACAACGGCGGCACGCTGCCGGCGGGCTTTTCCAAGGTGGTGCTCCACGACGACGCCTTCCAGATCGACTGCGCCGGCAAGGTCTGCCGGGTCTGGGAGCCCACGCTGTTCGACAAGACCGACTCCCGGCCGCTGGGGCATCCGGACTGGCGCTACACGATTTCGGCCATGAACCTGGCCCTCACCGAATCCGACGGCAAGGTGCTGCCGCTCGGGCAGGACGTGCGCAACCCCAACGGCCGGGCGCTCATCGACCGCGACCTGCTCGGGGCCTACGTCAACCGTTGCGCCTTTCCCGACATCATGGTCTGGCTCATGAAGGACACCTGCCTGCCGCCGGTGGTGCGTTTCGCCGACCGGGGGCTGGCCGTGGCCATGGGCGCATCGCTGATGACCCGGCGCAACCTGGCCGAGAACGTCAGCGAGGACGAACTCAAAAAGCTCGTTTTCGAGCCCTTCGCCAACCCCTTCCGGGTCTATGAGCTGTGGAAGGACGTGGAGGCGTTCCTGAACGTGTTCGTGGCCGGCGCCGTGGGCTACGCCTTCAATTCCGTGGGCTTTTGGAAGTCGTCGGACAGGGACCTGCGCAAGATTCCGCTGGCCACCTCGCTGACCCTGCAAACCGCCCTGCTCCTCGACCAGCTTGCCTGGCGCGACTGGGACCTGCTCCCCGGCGCCCAGATTCCGGAAAGGGAAAGCGTGGAACGGCTCCTGCCGGGCTATGCCGCGACCTACGATCCCGAGAACGTGGAAAACCGCGACCGTTATCTGGAAACCCTCAAAGACCGGTTTCACCAGCGCCGGGTGTTCTTGCAGAATTCCGACTTGCACAACAGGCCGGAACTCCTCATGAAGCTTGTCAACGCGCTTATGGCCCGGGCATAATCGCCGGCAAGAACCCACGTATGCGCACGGCTGCCGGCTTTTCGTTGTCCACAACCTCCCGGCCGCCCCGAAGCGGGGGAGTTAGCGCAAAAAGGCGTGCCGCGTCATGAGCCTTCGCTCCATTCTCGGACTGGTCGGCCTGGCCGTATCATTGCCGTTTCTCATCTATCTGGTCTATTTGAGCCAGGCCAAGACCACGACGCCCGACCAGGTCATCTTTCTGGCCTTCGCCTTTTCCATCACCTTCCCGACACTGATCCTGCTGTCGCTTGTGCTCTTTCGCAGCCTCGTCGTCCTGGCCGTTTCCCTGCCGGTCTACGCCGCCTGCATCGTGGCCGGCTACGCCAGGACGTTCATGGCCTTCCAGATCGTCTGCAACAACCGGCTCACGGAATCCTTCCGGGATTGCCTCTACCTGAGCGTATCGCTTTTCACCAATACCGGCTGCACCGACTGCATTCCCACGCCAAGCCTGCGCCTGCTCGCCGCCTCGGAAGCCTTCTTCGGCTACCTGACCCTCGGCGTTTTTTCCGCCTGCCTCATCGTCATCCTGGTGCGGCTCATCACCGCCAACAACCTGCGCTAGGAAGGTGGAAAGCCGCCGGGGGAGGGGCTTTTTTGAAAAAAAGCCCCTCCCCCGGACCCCCTCCGCAAAAAACTTTCACGGTGACAGGGGATGTTCACGATTCGAATTCGCGGCAAAGCAATGCTGCGAAATCCTTAAGGGATTCCAAAGGGCGTGAGCCCTTTGGCCGCCGGAGGCATCCAATCCTCCATTACCCCTGTTCACGAAAGACCAGCTTGGCGGAAAGCGTCTTGCGCACCGGGCAGGCCCTGGCCGCGCGCAAGAGGCGTTGGCGCTCCTCGTCGGTCAGGTCGCCGGAGAGCGTGATCGCGCAGTGAAAGGCCGTAGTCCCGGGTTCGCTGCGATCGAGCGACACGTCGACGCTGACGCCCGTAAGGGCGATGCCGTGATTTTTGGCGTACATGGTGATGATCATGGACGTGCACGAGCCCAGGGCCGCTTCCAGCAGTTCGTGGGGCCGAAAGCCCTGGCCTTGCCCGCCCTTGTCCGCGGGCGCGTCGCACACGCCGGTATGGCCGCCGCTTGAAAACTCCACCTGAAACGGTGTCTCGAGGGTGCGGCATCGTATCATGACAAGTCCCTCCCCGTTGTGTCTGTTTTCTTGGAACTGGCACAGATCGTTTACGATTTCAAGAAAAAGGCCCCGGTCGAAAAACCGGGGCCAAGGCTCGATCGGGTTTTAGCGCCGGGTCAGGGCTGCACCTTGAAGACGTAGGCCGCCTCCGGCTTCAGATATTTCTCGGCCAGCGCCTTGAGGTTCTCCGGGGTAAGCGACTGGGCCGCCTCGACCACCCGGCGATCGTTGTCCAGCGGCAGGCCCTGGGACAGCGACCGGGCCGCCTCGGCGCTACGCGAGGAAAGCGCCTGCCGGTCCCGGTAATAATCCCCGGACAGGACGTTTTTGGCCCGCAGCATCATTTCGTCGGGAAGCGGGGTCTGGCGCAACTGGGCCGCCACCCGCGCAAAGCCGTCCAGGGCCGCACTGGCCTTGTCGGGCGAGGTGCCGATGTAGAAGGCCAAAAAACCGGTCGTATCCGACTGCCAGAGAAACGAGGTCACGGAATACCCAAGGCTCTCGCCGTCGCGCAGGCGGGAAAAAAGCAACCCGCTTTGCCCGGCCAGGACGTTGTTTAAGAGCTCGAGACCCGGGGTGTCCGGCGAGCGCAGGCCCGGCACCGGAAAGACCATGAGCAGATGGGTCTGGTTGCGACCGGGGAGATGCACGGTATCCTCGCGCTTCTCGCCCCACTTGGGCGTGGCGAAGCTAAACGGCTTGGCCGGCCCGTCGGCCTTGGCCAGCTTATCGGCCAGGGCGCGCACGGCGGCGGGATCGAAATCACCGCACACGGCCATTACCCAGGGCCGCTGCCTCTGGGCCGTCCAGAAACCGGCGACGTCCGCGGCCGTGAAGGTCCGCACCGTGTCCGGCTGGCCCAGGCGCGTATAGGCATAGGCGGTGTCGGTATACAGGAACGGGAAGAGCTTGCGGAAGGCGAGCCCGAGCGGCTTGTCCTCCTGGGATTTGATGGCCGCGAGCTGGTCCGACACCTCGCGCGAGACCTCGGCGGGCAAAAGGGCCGGGGTCAGCAGCACATCGGACACAAGGCCGAACATGTCTTTCTGGAACCGGCTGGGAAACTTGGCCGATACGGAAAAGGCGTCGCGCCCGGCCGTCGCGGAAAGGTCGGCGGCCCGGTCGGCCAGGAAATCCTCCAGGGCGTTGGCCGAAAGCTTTTTCGTGCCCGTGGTCAGGCTGTTGGCCACGAGTTCCGCCAGTCCCTGCCTATTTTGCGCCAAAAGCGCGTCCCCGCCGTTGTAGACCAGGGACACGGACACGTAGGGCAGCGTCTTGTCGGGCAACAGCACCAGCGTGTGCCCGCCGCCGAGATCCGCCACCTCGGGCGCGGCCACGCCGCCGGCGGCCTGCGTTGTCGTGGCGGAGGCGGCCTTGGGCGCGGGCCAGGCCTTGTTGGCCAGGGCGGTCAGCGCGTCGGCCGTGACCACCTTTTCGTCGGCCTTGGGCACCAAGGCGGCGACCAGCCGGCGCTCGGGGCGAAGCGTGGCCTCGATGACGGCTTGCAGGGACTTCTGGTCCACCAGACGCACGGCGCGCAGATAGTTGGCCTCGCCGTTGGGATCGTAGCCGTAGAAACGGAAATAGCCCGCCTTCATGGCCATTCCGGCCAGGGTTTCCTTGGCCCGGTACAGGCCGTCCTCGATATTGAGCTTGACCCGGGCCAGTTCATGGTCGGTAAACGACGAACCCCGCAGATGGGCCAGTTCCGTAAGCAGGCCCTGCCAGAAGGCGGCCACGTTCTTGGCGTCCAGGGAAACGTCGATAATAAAAAGCCCGCCCCGCTCCAACGTCATCGACGTGCAGGAAATGTCGTCGACCAGCTTCTTGTCGTACTTGAACGTGCGGTACAGCCGGCTGGTTTCGTCCCCGGCCAAAAGCTGGGCCAACACGTCGAGGGAAGCCTCGTCGGCGGTGCGGATGCCGGGCGTGGGAAAGGAAAGCTGCAGGCGCACCTTGTTCCACTGCCCGTATTCCACCTTGACCATGGGCTGACCCACCGCCATGCCGGGTTGGACGTAGGGGACGATCGGGGTCTGGGGCCGGTCGTTGACCAGGGAGCCGAAAAGTTCCCCGGCCTCCTGCTCGACATCCTCGGCCCGCACCTTGCCGGCGACCACCAGCAGCATGGACTGGGGCTGGTAGCGTTCCTTGACGTAGGCGCGCAGGTCGTCGGCGGTGAACTTCGAGACCGTCTCGGGAAAACCGATGACGGGCCAGCCGTAGGACTGTCCGGGCCAGGCCATGGCCTGGGTCATCTGGAACAGCCGGTTGTCGGGATTGTCCCGCCCCCGGGCCAGTTCCGACAACACCACCTTGCGTTCGGAATCAAGCTCCTCAGGCACGAACTTGGCCCCGAAAATCATGTCCTTGATGACGTCGAGGCCGAGCTTCCAGCGGTCCGCCGGCATGTCCACCCGGAAGGTGGTGCTGTCGAAGCTGGTGGAGGCATTGAGCTCCCCGCCGGCGCCCTCGACGTCCGAAGCCACCTGGCCGGCCGGACGTTTGGCCGTGGATTTGAAGACCATGTGTTCGAGCAGGTGGCTCAGACCCGCCTGTTTGGGCGTTTCGTAGCCCGAGCCGGCATGGACGAAAAGCCGTTCGGACACCAGCGGGAAGCGGTTGTCCTCGATGACCATGACGGTCAGGCCGTTGGGCAGGCGCACGACATGCGGCGGCTCGGCTGCGGCCGCGACAGCGGCCAGGGCGAGCAGCGACGTGAGAAGGAAAAGGGAAAAACGCCAACGCATCAGGGGAACTCCTTTGCTTCAAATAGGGGGCCGGCCGCACGCGGTGGTGCGGGCGGCACATAAAGCATAGGTATTTTGCGCGGCAAGGGAACTTAATTCTGGTTCATCAAACCGGAAGGGAACGCCGCCCCACCCGCTTCGAAGGCCACGGCAACCTTGGTCAGGGCGTAGCGACCGCGCGCCAGTCCCGGGCAGACCGCTTCGACCAGCCGCAAGGGGCTCACGTAGGCTTCGGCGAAAAGGCAGGTGAAGCGCACCGTATGATCGGATTCGCCGGCGGCAATACTGGTGACAAGGGGCCGGGCGTCGATGGAGCGCGGACCTTTTTTCGATTCCCAGGTCACGGCAAAGCTGTCCGCCGCCGTAAACGCGGCCCAGCGTTCCAGGCAGTCCTTGGCGCAGGCGGCGGGTATGACAAGTTCGAAAGTTTCCTCGATGGGATGCGGCACCTTGCGGCCCGGAGGCAACTCCTCCACGGCCACCATGACCAGCCCCTCGGGCAGGTTGGGATTGAGCCTTGCCGGGATGTCGCCGGGAGCCACCGGCTCACGCAGAAAAAGCCCCATCCACTCGGCCTCGCTCGCAACGCCCACCGACAGGGCCCGTCCGAAGGACATCTGGGGCAGCGGATGGTAGCCTGCGGAAAAGCTCGGCCGAAGCCCGGCCCGGCGCAAAGCGCGCTCGAAAAGACGCGTGAGTTCGAGCTGGCTCAGGTACACGGCGCTGCCGGTCTTGGTAAACCACAGGCGCACATGCACGGCCTTGCGGGTCAAATCTTCCTTGGCTGGGGGCGGCGGCGCGGCCACGGCCTCGTGTTCGCGTTCGGGACGGTTGCAGCGCGGGCGGATTTCCGCGTCCCCGGCGGCGCGCAGTTCGCTCTTGCGCCCCTCGAAGTCGCACACGCCGCAGCCCGAGCACTCGCCGTAGCGGCAGTCGGCCGTGATGCGCCCGGCCAGGGCTTTCTGGCGCTCCCGGCGCAAAAAGCCCGGGGTGACGCCGCAGGAAAGATGGTCCCAGGGCAGCGGCGCATCCGGGTCGCGCGCGGCCAGCCACTTGGCCGGGTCCAGCCCGGCTTCGTCGAACACCCGCAGCCAGGGAGCCAGGTCGAACCGGTCGATCCAGGAGCAAAAAAGCGCGCCCTGGCGGTAGGCGGCCTCGACCAGGGGCGCAAGCTCCCGGCCGGCCCGGGAAAAGACGCCTTCGAGAAAGCTCATCTCCGGCTCGTGCCAGCGCAGCGTCAGCCGCCGGTCCGTGGCGAAAAGATCGCGCAGATACCCCACCCGTTCCTTGATCTGTTCCAGACTGATCTGCGCTTCCCACTGAAACGGCGTATGGGTCTTGGGCACGTAGGGCGAGATGGCGGCCGTGACCTGGAGCCTTTTGGTCCCGGGAGGAGCCTGGGCGAGCACCTTTTTGGCCAGTTCGTAAATGCCCCGCACGTCCTCCTCGGTCTCGGTCGGCAGGCCGATCATGAAGTAGAGCTTGACCTGCTGCCAGCCGTGGCCAAAGAGCTTGGCCACGTGGGCCAGGATGTCCTCTTCGGTGATGCCCTTGTTGATGACGTCGCGCAGGCGCTGGGTGGCGGCTTCCGGGGCCACGGTCGCGCCGGTGCGGCGAATGCCGGCCATCATGTCGAGGATGGAGTCGGAGAGCGTGCCGGCCCGCAGTGACGGCAACGACACGGCCACCTGATCCCGGCGGCAGCGGTCGATGGTGTGGGCGAACAGGCTTTCCAGAGCGGAAAAATCGCCGGTGGACAGGGAAAGAAAGGACAGTTCCTCGTAGCCGGTGCGCGAAAGTCCCTCGGCCACGAGTTTTTCCAGCTCGGGCAGGCTGCGCTCCCTGACCGGCCGGTAGATCATGCCGGCATGGCAGAAACGACAGCCGCGCGTGCAGCCCCGGGCGATCTCCACGGCCAAGCGGTCGTGCACGGCCTGGGCAAAGGGCACCACCTGACAGGTGGGAAAGGGAGCCGTGTCCAGATCGGCCACAATCGCCTTGGTCACACGCGCGTAGCCCGGCACCAGGGGGACCGGCGCGCCATCCGGGCCGACGTCGAAAAAGGACGGCACATAGACGCCGGGGATGGCGGTCAGGCGCAGGAGCACGTCGCGCTTCGAAAGGCCGCCCTCCTCCCTGGCCGTGGCCACGGCCTGCAAAATGGCGGGCAGGGCCTCTTCGCCGTCGCCGATGACCATGAGGTCGAAAAACGGGGCCACGGGCTCGGCATTGAAGGCGCAACCGCCGCCGGCGATGACCAGCGGCCCGTCCTCGCTCCGGTCGGCAGCGCGAAAAGGGATGCCGGCCAAATCCAGCATGTACAGCACGTTGGTGTAGCACAGCTCGTGGGTGAGGTGGAACGCCACCACGTCGCAGGCGGCCAGCGGCGTGTCGGACTCCAGGGTGCAAAGCGGCGCGCCCTTCTCGCGCAGAAGCCCCGCGGCCTCGTCGGTCGGCGTGAAGACGCGCTCGGCGGCAAGGCCCGCAACACGGTTGACGGTCTCGTAAAGGATACGCCCGCCCACATAGGACATGCCGACTTCATACATATCCGGAAAGGCCAGGGCGACCCGGGCGCGCACCGAAGCGGCGTCCTTGGCCGTACGGCCCCATTCGGCACCAAGATACTGGGTGGGCTTTTGCAGCCAGGGAGCGAATTCGCGCATAGTTGTGAGAAGAAAATGCGAGAGGGGAAACCCTTTTGCAAAGGGTTCTCCCCTCTCGCGCTCTCCCTTTCCTAAACTTTTTTTTGCGTGTTGCGGGCGCGCCAAGCGCGGATGAATTGCGGAAACAAACCCTATTTCTTCAGGATGCTGGAGAGATTACCCTTGCCGCCGCCCAGGTTGGACAGGGTCTTGAGGTCGCCGGGGGTGGACAGGGTGAGGTTGCTCGTGGCTTCCAGGTAGCGGGTCTTGAGCTCGTCGGGAAACTTCTTGAACTGATAGAGCACGTGGGACAGCTCGATCTCGCCGCCGACCTCGGTCTCGAAGGGATAGCCGAAGGGCAGAAGCAGCATCTGCACGCCCTGCTGGGAAGGAATGGTCTGGAGCAGGGCCACGTCGGTCAGCTTGCCGGCGGCCTCGTCCCATTTGCCGAGCACCGTCTCGCCGTTTATCAGCTTCACCAGGCGGATGTCATAAGCCATGTGGTATTCTCCTTGGGCAAAATTGGCGGCGCGAAAACGCGCCGCCTGTATGAGCTAGACACGGGGGAAGCCCTGTCAAGGCCCGACAATCTATTCGTTGTAGTCGAAAACGGCAAATCCCTGGCTTTTGCAGAGCGCATCCCGCTCGGCCTCGCGCAGATCATTTCGCACCATCTCGGACACCATCTGCTCGATGGTGATCCTCGGCTGCCAGCCCAGACGCTCCCGGGCCTTGGTGGGATCGCCGAGCAGGGTTTCCACCTCTGTCGGCCGGAAATAGCGGGGATCGACGGCCACGAGGCATTTGCCCGTTTCGGCGTCATACCCCTTCTCGTTTGCGCCTTCGCCCTCGAAACGCAGGGGGATGCCGAGCTCAGCCGCGGTCATCGACACGAAGTCGCGCACCGAGGATTGCCGGCCGGTGGCGATGACGAAATCGTCCGGCGCGTCCTGCTGGAGCATGAGCCACTGCATCTCCACGTAATCCTTGGCATGGCCCCAATCGCGAAGCGCGCTCATGTTGCCGAGATACAGGCAATCCTGGAGCCCCAGCTTGATACGGGCCATGGCCCGGGTGATCTTGCGGGTCACAAACGTTTCACCGCGAACCGGGGACTCGTGATTGAAAAGGATGCCGTTGCAGGCATACATGCCGTAGGCCTCGCGGTAGTTGACCGTGATCCAGTAGGCATAGAGCTTGGCCACGGCATAGGGGCTTCGCGGATAAAACGGCGTTTTCTCGGTCTGGGGCGTCTCCACCACCTTGCCGAACAGCTCCGAGGTCGAGGCCTGGTAAAAACGGGTGTGTTTCTCGAGCCCCAGGATGCGGATGGCCTCGAGCAGGCGCAAGGTTCCCAGGGCGTCCACATCGGCGGTATATTCCGGCGACTCGAAGGAGACCTTGACGTGGCTCTGGGCGGCCAGGTTGTAGACCTCGTCCGGCCGGACCTCCTGCATGATGCGGATGAGGTTGGTGGAATCGGACAGGTCGCCGTAGTGCAACATCAGTCTGCGGCCGGTGTCGTGTGGGTCGCTGTAGAGATGGTCAATGCGCTGGGTGTTGAAAAGCGAGGACCGGCGCTTGATGCCATGCACCTCGTAGCCCTTTTGCAGCAGCAATTCGGCCAGATAGGCACCGTCCTGCCCGGTGATACCGGTGATCAGCGCGACTTTGTTCTTCATGGAGCGGTTTTCTCCGGTTGCGGTTGACCCATTTCGTGGGCGACCATGGCCCGGGCCACGTCGGCGGGACCGAGCGTCGCCCGCCAGCCCAGGCGCTGCGCCGCCTTGGACGGGTTGGCCCGGCTTACGGCAATGTCCGAGGGACGAAAAAGGGAGGGGTCCACGTCGACGTGGTCACGCCAGTCAAGGCCGACAGCGTCGAAGGCGTGGGCGGTAAAATCACGCAAGGTGATGGTTTGGCCGGTGGCGATGACGTAATCCTCAGGCGCGTCCTGCTGGAGCATGCGCCACATGGCCTCCACGTACTGGGGGGCGTAGCCCCAGTCCCGGGCCACGTCGATGTTGCCCAGGCGCAGGCGTTCGCCGGAGCCTTTGGCAATGCGGCAGGCGGCGGCAACGATCTTGCGGGTGACGAAGCGCGTCGGGCGAAGCGGCGATTCGTGGTTGAAAAGGATGCCGTTGCAGGCGAAAAGATTATAGGCCTCGCGGTAATTGGCCACCTCGAAATGGGCGGCCGCCTTGGCCACGGCATAGGGACTTCGCGGGGCAAAGGGAGTCGTTTCCGTCGCGGGTTCCCCGCCGGTGTCACCGAAGCAGTCGCTCGACGAGGCGTTGTAGAGCCTGACCGGCGCATTCAGGAAACGCACGGCCTCGAGCAGATTGAGGGTGCCGAGGCTGATGGAGTGGAAGGTTTCCACCGGCTGCTCGAAGGAGAGCCCGACCGAGGACTGCCCGGCCAGGTGGTAGATCTCGTCCGGCACGACCTTGGTCAGCACGGTCAGCACGCTGCGGAAATCGGTCAGCGTCACGGAAAAAAGCGCCACCCGGTCGCGCAGGCCGAGCGCGGCCAGATTGCGAAAGGAAGTCATCTGGGCGTCGCGGGAGGTCCCGGTCACCTGATAGCCCTTCTCCAGCAGCAACCGGGCAAGATAGGCTCCGTCCTGACCGGAGACTCCGAAAATAAGCGCTTTTTTCATGTGGATGGCATCCGAAACGGCCTTTATGGGAAATCATAAGGCCAGTGTAAGGAAACAGTGAAGCTAGTTGTTTCCCGGCTCGGCGTCAACCGGCCCGGTCGTCTCCCCATCCTCTTCGGCGGCTTTGCGGCAGGCGGCGCAAATGCCGTCGATGCGCACCTCCACCCCCATCACGTCCATGGCCATGCGTTCGCCAAGGGCGGTCATGTCCACAAGCGTCTCCGGGGCGGGCAGGCACTCCATGCGGCCGCAACGCAGGCAGTAGGCATGGCAGTGGGCCCGGCTGGAAAAGCGCGGCCCCAGGCAATAGCGAAAGGCCCTATCGCCGGAGCTGTGGCGAAAGGCCAAGCCCTTTTCCACAAAGAGATCGAGAATGCGGTAGAGCGTGACCTTGTTGGCCCGGTGGCGCTCCCGGACCCGGGCCAGAATGTCGGTCGCCGGCAGGGCCTGTCCCTCCCCGGACAGCACCTCGGCCACGCACAGGCGCAAGGACGTGGGTTCGATGCCCGCCCGGGCCAGCATGGCCGCCGCCGGCGTCTGGTGTCCCTGCCCCGCCATGGCCCTTCCTATACGCTTTTCCGGCGGGGCAGGAACCCCACGGCCAGGGTCAGGCAAAAGGTGACCGCGGCCACGGCGATGATGGCCGCGCCGGAGGTCAGGTCGAAGTGGTAGGCAAGCATGAGCCCGGCCAGGCAGAAAAAGATGTTGAGCACGGAGGCGACGACCATGGCCCGGCCCAGGGAAGCGACGCGGCGCATGGCCAGACTCGGGGCCACGGATAAAAGCGCGATGATCAGGATCAGGCCGGCCACGCGGATGAGAAGCACCACCGTCACGGCGGCGAGTCCCGTGAGCAGATAGTGCAGGAACCTGACCGGCGCGCCGCGTACGGCCGCGAACTCCCGGTCGAAAGCCATGGCCACGAAACCGTTGTAGTGCCGCAGCGTCAGCCCGATAAGCACCACGGCCAGCGCGGCCAGGGCATAGAGGTCGGAGACCGGCACGGTGATGATGCTGCCGAAAAGATAGCTCATGAGGTCGGGTTTGTAGCCCGGGGTCAGGTCGAGCAGGATGATGCCGAAGGCCATGCCGGCCGCCCAGAGCACGCCGATGACCGTGTCCGTGTCCTCGAGACGCTTGAGTGTCACGGCGGCCATGAGCAGGGCCGCGGCCACGGTGAAGGCCACGGTGACGGGCAGTACGGGGAGCGCCAGAAAGTAGGCCAGCCCCACCCCGCCGTAGGCGGCATGGGCCGCGCCGCCGGCCAGAAAGACCATGCGGTTGGCCACGATGAGCGTGCCCATGACACCGCAGCACACGGCGGCCAAAAGCGCGGCTATAAGCGCGTGCTGCAAAAAGGGCAGCGTCAGCATATCCGCGATCATCGCGTCTCCAGGGGGGTAAGGCCGGCCAGTTCGGGCGTGATGCGGCGCAGATAGGCGTCCAGGGGACAGGTGTGGCTGTGAACGCCGTAGAGCAGGTCCACCATCTCCTGGGTGAGCTTCGGCTGCGGGGCGTAGAGCACCCGGGCGTTGACGCAGGCAACGGCCGTGACCCCGGCGGCCAGGATGCTGAGATCATGGCTGACGACCAGGGAAGTCACGCCCTGGCCGATGCGCGAGAGCACCTCGTAAAGACAGAATTTGCCCTGGGGGTCGATATTGGCCGTGGGCTCGTCGAGGATGAGCAGGTCCGGGTCGGAAACCAGGGCCCGGGCAATGAGCGTTCGCTGTTTCTGGCCGCCGGAAAGCTCGCAAAAGCGCTTGTCGGCCAAGGGCAGCATTTCCACGCGGGTAAGCGCGGCATCAGCCCGTCGCATTTCGTCGCGACTGAACCGAAAGCCGTATCTGCCCGAGGCAAGCAGGCCCATCAGCGCCACCTCGCGCACCCGTATGGGCAGGTCCTTGCGCTCGGCCACGCCTTCCAGGCGCTGGGGCACGTAGCCGATACGGGCGCTTTGGCGTCCGGGCTCGCGGCCGAAAACGCGGATGGTGCCGGACGTCGGCTGCAGGATGCCGAGGATGAGCTTTAACAGCGTGGTCTTGCCGCCGCCATTCGGGCCGAGCACGGCCAGCCGGTCACCAGGGGCAACGGCCAGGCTGACCCCCGAGAGGGCCGCCTGACCGTTGTAGGCGAACGTCAAGTCGCGGATGTCGACGACGGCTTCGCTCACTTGGCCTCCGACGGACCGGCCATGCCCTGGCGTATGGCCTTTGCCGCCTTGGTGAGGTTGTCCGCCCAGTCGGCGGCCAGGGGATCGAGGGTGGCCACGGTCCCGCCGATGGACTGGGCGATGGTCTCGGCCTGCCTGGCGCTCATTTCGGGCTGCACGAAAATCACTTTGACGTTATCCTTTTTGGCTTCCTTGACCAGCGTGGCCAGGGCCCGGGGGCCGGGTTCGCGGCCGAGCTGCTCGATGGGCTCCTGGGTCAGACCGTAATCCCGGGCAAAATACCCCCAGGAAGGGTGGAAGACCATGAAAACATGTTCCCCGGGGGGCAGACCGGCAAACTCTTTTTTTATCGCGGCGTCAAGGGCGTCGCACGAGGAAGCGAAGCGCTCGTAGCCGGCCCGGTAGTCGGCCGCGCCGGCGGGATCGGCCGCAATCAGGCCGTCGCGCATGTTGGCCCCGATTTTCTTGGCCAGTTCCGGCGACAGCCAGATATGGGGATCGGGTTCTCCCGCGTGGTGGTGATGGCCGTGGGCCTCGGCATGGCCGGCCTTGTCGTGGTCCTGGCCTTCCGCTGCATGCTCGTGTTCGTGTTCCTCAGCCTCGTGGTCATGGGCGAGCATGGGCATTTTTTCGATGCCCGCGTCGGTAGGCACGATAGCCATCTTCGGGCTGGCGGCCTTGAACCGGGGCAGCCAGGCGTTCTCGAAATCCATGCCGATGCCGAAATAGACGGCCGCCTTGCCGAGTTCGGCCAGTTGCCGGGGTTTGGGCTCATAGGTGTGGGCATCGGTTCCGGCCGGGACCATGACCAGGGCGTCGGCCCGGTCGCCGGCGATCTGTTTGAGGAAATAGGCCTGGGGCGCGATGCTGACGGCGACCAGCATTTTGGCCTGGGCCGGCACGGCGGCCGCGAACAGCAGTCCCGCCAGCAACAACATGAGGCGTTTCATGGCAGCTCCTTTTCCCTGCGCGGGCAGGGTAAAGGCAGATGCAACAGAGTTGCATGGCAAAGTCAAGCCTCACCGGTCCTCAAAATGCAAAAGAGTTGCATTTTCTAAAAACTATTGAAAAGACTGATGGATGAAGAAAATGCTGTTTCCTGGCCGTGTCCGGTCAGGCACCCAATCGCGGCAGCGCGGCACAGGCGGCGTAAGCGTCGCGCACAACCTGCGCCGTGCGCTCCCAGGAAAAAAGCCCGGCCCGGGCCAGTGATTTCTGCCGCAGCGCTTCCCGCAAGGCGGCAACGTCCGCGAGCTTCGCCATGGCCTGGGCCAGTCCCGCCACATCCAGCGGATCGACCATGATGGCCGCCTCCCCCGCCACCTCGGGCAGGGACGTGGCGTCGGAACAGATGACCGCCGCGCCAAGGTTCATGGCCTCCAGCACCGGCAGGCCGAAGCCCTCGAAAAGCGAGGGATAGAGAAAGGCGTGGCAGTTGGCGTAGAGCCAGGCCAGCTCGGCGTCGGACACATAGCCCGTAAAAACGAGATGGTCGGCAATGCCGAGTTCCCCCACCGTGCGGGCCACATCGTCCATGAGCCAGCCCTTGCCCCCGGCCAGGACCAGCGGCATCTCCCCACCCGTTTCCTTGCGCCAGGCGGCGTAGGCAGCAAAGAGCCGCTCATGGTTCTTGCGCGGCTCGATGGTGCCCACACAAAGCCAATAGCCCCCGGGCGCGAGAGCGTCGGCGTTACGCGGCCGGGCCTGCGGCGAAGCGGTCGAAAAGCGGCTGGCCAGGGGCGCGACAACCGCCCGGGATCGCGGATACTGCGGAAAAATCCTCAAGAAGTGGTCGAGGGAATATTCGGAGATGGACACCACGTAATCCGCCGTGGTCGCGGCCCGGAACACGCCGTCGAAACAGCCGGTGCGGTTGCCCTCAGTGGTCCAGACCGGGTTGTCCAGAAACGACAGGTCGTAGAGCGTGTAGACAAGCCGGGCGCGGGCAAGCCCCGTGGGACAAAAGAAATTGTTGGCGTGGACAATATCCGGGTTGCCGAGCCTGGCTTCGAAATCGGCCGGCGGCTGGCGGAAAAAGCGTTTCTGATTCCAGAACCGACGAAAGGTCGGCCCCAGGCGAAAGCGGCTTCCGGCCGGACGCAGGCAAGCCTTGGGCCGGGATTCCCACCAGAAATCCCCAAAGGCCGGATAGAGCACGTAGTCGTTGTCCCGGTCGACGGCAGCCAGGGCGGCAAGCAGGCCGGCGGCGAAATAGCCGCAACCCGCCTTGCCAGCGCCGGTCTGGGACACGTCGAAGCCGATTTTCATAGCGTCCCGCCGGGACGAACGAGCCCGCGCGTGAGCCACGACAGCGTGGTGCGGGCAAGCGCCGCCGAAACACCCCGGTTCCAGCGAACGGAAGCGCCGAGCGAGGCCAGGGCCACGGCCGGAGTGAAGGCCAGGCCCTTTTCGGCAAGCTTCCACTGCTCCCGGACCAGGGCATGGGCGTAGTTGCACAGCCAGCGGTCGGGCACCCGGCCGAAGGTGGCGGCCATCATGTCGTTGATCTCGGCATGCACTTTAAGCTTCGCGCCCGAGGTCTTGGTCTGGGGATAAAAACGCGAGCCGGCCAGCTTTCGCGGCAGATAGGCGAAAACCGCCCCGCCCTTGGCCAGCCGCAGCCAGAACTCGTAATCCAGGGTGTATTGCCAGCGCAGGTCGAGGGCCCCGAACCGCTCCACCACCCGCCGCCGGAAAAAAGCGGCCGGCTGGCAGATGATGCAGCGATCCTTGAGCCGCTCCAGGCTGAACGGTTCGGCCGGATAGGGCTCGATGACGGCGTCGTCCACATCGATATGGTCGCCGTCGCCGTAGACCACATCCACGTCCGGTCGGGCCTCGAAAACCTCAAGCACCGCTTGAAGGGTTCCGGGGGAGTAGACGTCGTCGGAATTGAGCCAGGCAAGGACCTCGCCCGTGGTCGCGGCAATGCCCTTGTTGATGGCGTCGGGCTGCCCCTTGTCGCGCTCGGAACGGTAGCGCAGCCGGCCGCCGTAGCTTTGTAAAATCGAGACGGTCTCGTCCGTGCTGCCGCCGTCCATGACCACGTATTCCAGGTCGAACGCGCCTTGCTGGGACAGCACGCTTTCGATGGTACGGCCGATGAAGCGCCCCTGGTTGTAGGACGGGGTGATGGCGCTGACGCTTAACATGCCCTGCCCTCATCGCCATAGCGCAGGTCCACGTCCCGGGCCCCGTCGGTCAGGCGCAGCTCCAGGCAGCGCGCGGAGAGTTTGCGCCGGTCCGCCCCAGGACCGACGGCGTCGTCGCGCCGCGCGCCCTCGAAAAGAAATTCCACGTAGCCGCCATGAGGCGGCACGTCCGGGTCGATAGCGGCCGATTTCCCCGGAGTCAGGGTCACCGGCTTACCGTACGGCTTGCCGTTGACCATGGTCACGATGCGCACCTGTCCCGACGGCGCGCCGGCCGGCAGATCGAAGCGTGCCCGCAGCCATTGGCGATGGGCCGCAGGGCCGCAGGCCACGAACAGCCGCGAGCCGCACCAGCCGTCGCCATAGAGCCCGCGCACGGCCGTGCTCTGGGACACGGGTCGGGCCAGCACGTCCTCGAAGACGGCAAGGTACTTGCGGGCCATATCGTCCGGGCCGCCGAAAAAGCCGAGGCGCTCTCGGCCCTTGCGCACAAGCTCCTCGGCCACCCCGGGCTCGTCCAACAGGCGGGTCAGCGCCGCCACGATGTCGTCGGGTCGCCGGGGGTCGAAATACAGCGCCGCGTCGCCGCCGACCTCGGGCAGGCTGGTGACGTCGGAGCAGACGATGGGCGTGCCAACAGCCATGGCCTCGACCAGCGGCATGCCGAAGCCCTCGAAGAGCGAGGGAAAGACCAGGGCCCGGGCCCCGGTCAGAAGCGTCGAGAGGTCCGCGTCGGAAACGTAGCCGGCAAAGACCGCCCGCCCCTCCAGGCCAAGGGCGGCCACGGCCTGTCCCAGTTCCTGGCGCAGGCCCGTATCCGCGCCGGTCAGGACCAGCCGCAACGGCTCCGGCCGGCCGGCGGCCAGCATGCCAAAGGCGGTCAAGAGCATGCGGTGGTTTTTATGGGGCCAGAAATTGGCCGGATAGAGCAGATAGTCGTCCCCCTCGAGCCCCAGCCGTTCCCGTATGGCCGCGACAGCCGCCGCATCGGTGCGCGTAAGCCGCCTGGGCAGGGAGATGTGCACCGTGGCCGTGCGGCCGTCCGGCACGTTGCCCTGTTCCAGCACGGTGCGCCGGGCGAATTCGGAAATGCATACCAGCCGCTCGCAACACCGGGCGGCGGTCAGGAACGTCCGCTCCCGGCCGGCTTCCTCGTCGGGGCTGAAAAACTGTGGATAATAGGCGTATTGCAGGTCGTAGATGACCGAAACGGCCGGCACGTCGGGATGATGGAAATAGGGCATGGTGAAGGGACAAAAGAGCAGGTCCACCTTTTTGCCCTGCCAGTGCGACAGCGCCTTGCCCGCCCCGACCGCGCCCACTTTGACGCGCTCCATGTTGGGCGCGTCCAGGTGCGACAACTCGTCATACGCCGCGTCCGAGACAATGCATACGAATCGCCAGTGCGGTCGCATGTCGCGCAGGGCATGGAGCAGCAGGATGGTCATGAGCTTGGCCCCGCCGTTGTCCCCGCCAGGGAGCACCGGCGTCAGGTCCACGGCCACCAGGATGTCCCCGGCCGTATCCCGCGCCGCAAGCTCCCGACGCAACCCGGGCGCGGCCAGCACGTACTTGACGGCTTTATTGAAAGCCCAGGCCGCCCGGCCCCAGCGCAAAAGCACCTTGTTGACAAGGCGCGGCAGCCGTCCCTGAGCCGTCCAGCCCGAGGCCGTCTCGCGGATCACGCCTTCCAGGCCGCCCAGGCTCGCCGCTTCGGCTCCGCACAACTCCGCCGCCTGCTTCTCGGCCGCCTCGGCCCGGCCGGTCAGGTCCAGCATGGCCTGGATCATGCGACCGTCCGGCGTGGCGCAAAGGACCTTCTCCACAGCCTCCCGGCCATGGTCGGCAATTTCCTGCCGTCCGGCCACGAACAGCATGTCGTAGGGGAAAAGCGGCGTCTCGAAGCGGAAATGCCCCAGCCCGGCAAAGCTGAAGAGTTCGCGCACGGCCTTTTCGCTGTACAGATACAGATGCTCCGCCGGCAGCAACATGCGCGAAAACGGATTGCCCTCGGTCAGAAGCCGTTCATGGGCCATGCCGGCCGGAAACCGGGGCGTTTGGACAAAAACGATGCCGCCCGGAGCCAGAAGCGTGCCCACGCGGCGCAACATCTCCACCGGATCGGGCAGATGCTCCAGCACGTCCATAAGCACCACGGCGCAAAGGCTCCCCGGCGCGATCTCCTGCTCCTCCAGCGGACCGGACAGCACCGTCACGCCAAAAAGTCCGCCGGCGATCCCGGCAACGGAGGCGTCCAGCTCCAATCCGCGCGCCCGAAATCCGGCCTTGCCCAACAGCGCCGTAAAACCGCCATGGGCACAGCCCAGTTCCAGCACGTCGCCGGGCGGCAGACAGGCCTTCAAGAACCGCCGCAGCCAATAGACGCACCGCTCGGGCAAATCCAGCCGCGCCCGGGTCTCGATGGTCGGCTGGCCCAGATCGGACTCCTGGTGCCCGAACCAATAGTCGCGGCCATAGCCTTCCTCGCGATCCTCCCGAGACACCAACGTGCCACAGGCCGGACACAACATGTACCCGTCGCTATAAGGCTCCAGCCCGCCCGTTCCGCACCAACACTGCCGCATTGTGGCTCCTTGGGGAGGAGAGGAAGAAGAGGTGGAACCGGGGGAGGGAACCCCTTTTTGCAAAAAGGGGTTCCCTCCCCCGGACCCCCACCCTCCCCAAAAACTCTTAAAGGGGATAGAGGAATGCGCTATCTTCCATTCCGTTCGCCCTATTCCTTAAATTCTTCCATGCGGCGCTTCGCCGCTGGCGCACCTTGTCGCCGCAATCGCGTCCGGCGTCGAGGGGCCCCAGCCCCTCGTGCCGCCGGGCCGATTGCGGCGACAAACGTCGAGGCCCCGCCGTTCCCCAAAAACTCGGCACCCTACCCCACCCCGGTAAAAGGGGGTCCGGGGGACATCAAGTCCCCCGGCGAAGGGGTGCAGGGGAGGCAGAGCCTCCCCTGCCGGGGCCCGGGGCAGCGCCCCGGCGGCCTTCCCCGCCGCCACCATACAGCCGCATGGCCGCCTGTCCGGGCAGGTTGGCCACGCCGTGGTGGGTGAGCTGCACGGGCGTGGTGTCGCGGCTGCGGAAGGTGACCATGAGATCCCCGGCCTTGGTCAGGATGGAGATGACGGTGGTGCGGCTCTCCAGTTCCTGATGGGAAAGGTTCGAGCGGCGGTTGAAGTCCGCGAGGCTCAGGGCCGAAAAGCCAAGGTTGAAGGTATATTCGCCGGGAGCCAGGTCCAGGCTGATATCGAAGCGCACGCGCAGGCTTGCCCCGGCCGGGGTGGCGGTCGGGTGTTCGCAGTTAAATTGCAGGGTGTTCTTGCCGAACACGATGACGCGCTTGTCGTTTATGATCTCCACGCCGGCCACGGCCACTTCCAGGTCATGGGCGACGGCGTAGCGGCAGAAAATGGAGACGGTCTCGCCCTGCTCGAAGCTGCGGCAGGCATGGCCCGAGGCGTCGCAGACGGCCACGTGGGTGCAGGCGGCCCAGTCGTTGCTGGCGGCGGCTACGCTTGCAAGGTCAAGGAAGGCGTCGGGCTCCGGCCAAAAGCCGTCGTCATCCTCCTCGGCGGGAAGCTCCAGGGACAGGGGTGTATTTTCACCGGAGGACCGGGAGGCAGATCCGCCGCCGTCGCCGACCATGTAGCGTTTGACCGCCGCTGCCGCGTCGCCGAGAAACGCGGCCCGGCCGCGTTCGATAAGAAGCGCCCGGTGGCAGAACTGGGCCACGTCGTTCATGGCATGGGACACGAGCACCACCACCGTGCCGCGCGAAAGCAGCCCTTCCAGTCGCTGGTAGCATTTCTGGCGGAAAAAGACGTCGCCCACGGCCAGCGCCTCGTCGATGATGAGCACTTCCGGCTCCAGGCTCGTGGTCACGGCAAAGGCCAGACGCAGAAACATGCCGCTGGAATAGGTCTTGACCGGCTGGTCGAAATGGGGGCCGATGTCGGCAAAAGCCGCCACCTCCTCCATGCGCTCCTCGACCACGCTACGCGGGATGCCGAGCACGGCGGCGTTGACGTAGACGTTCTGGCGGCCGGTGAATTCCGGCTTGAACCCGGAGCCGAGTTCCAAAAGCGCGGTGGTGCGTTCGGGCAGGACCACCTCGCCGGCGGTGGGCTCGAGGACGCCGGCCAGGATTTGCAGCAGGGTGGATTTGCCGGCCCCGTTTTTGCCGATGATGCCGAAGGCCTCGCCGGGCATGACCGTAAAGGAGATGTCGCGAAGCGCCCAATGCTCGCGGTAAAGCGGCTTGCCGCCGGGCCAGAGCAGCTGGCGCAACCGGTCCTGGGGCCGGTCGTAGAGTTCGTACATCTTGGAGACGCCCCGGGCGTCGATGACGGGGGATACGTCAGACGGCATCGGCAAAAAGCCTCTTGACGCTCATGAAAAAGGCGTA
Organism: Desulfovibrio sp. JY; assembly: GCA_021730285.1. Lineage (NCBI taxonomy): Bacteria > Pseudomonadati > Thermodesulfobacteriota > Desulfovibrionia > Desulfovibrionales > Desulfovibrionaceae > Desulfovibrio > Desulfovibrio sp. JY. The sequence continues at coordinate 3,542,573 of CP082962.1, read as the reverse complement.
TCCGGCCAGCATGACCAGGGCGCTGGCGAGCGTGACCAGGGCGAGCGCCGTCCAATCGGGCATCTGTCCCCAGATGATGGTGCGGCGCAGGTGGTCGACCACGGGATGCAGGGGATTAAGCGCCAGCAGGTGGCGGTAGGGTTCGGGCACGGCGGAAAGCGGATACAGGATGGGCGTGGCGAAAAAGTAGAGCTGCACGGCCACGGCCACCATGTTGCCGAGGTCCTTGAGGAACACGCCGACCGGGGCCAGGAACCAGCAGATGCCGAGGGTGAACATGGTCAGCGGAATGTAGGCCAGGGGCGCGAAAACGATGGTCCAGGAAAGCGAGCCGGTGGTAATGAGTACGCCAAGGGCCACCAACCCCAGGCTGATAAAGGATTCCAGAATGGCGGCGCACAGGATGCCGACCGGCAGGATTTCCAGGGGGAAGAGCACCTTTTTGATGAAATTGACGTTTTCCGTGAGCAGCCTTGGCGTGCGGTTGACGCTGCCGGCAAAGACTTCGAAAATCGCCAAGCCCGTAAAAAGGATCAGCGCATAGCCGGTGATGCCCCCGTCATGGCCCGCGCCGCCGGCCCATCGAGCCTTGAACACGACCGAAAAAACGAAGGTATAAACGGCCAGGGTGGCCAGGGGGGAAACCAGCCCCCACAAAAAGCCAAGTTGGGCGCCGTGGTAGCGCGACAGAAATTCGATGCGGGCAAAGGTGGCAAGCACCTCGCGCCGTCGCCAGAAATGCCGCGCAAAGCCCGCCGGCGAAAGACCGGCCAAAAGGCCGGACCAAAACGATCCGGCACGGGGCCTTCGCACGACCATAACCATTTGAGACGCCTGCATGGAGCCGGTTGCATATTCGATGGAATTGACGCATGTCAACGCATCCGTCGATACGGTCGTCTCGCGGCCTTCATTCCCTGGAACACGATTCATGCGCATCACCATAGACGCCAGTTCCCTTTCCCATCCCCAGCGCACCGGCATCGGCCGCTGTCTGGAATCCATTTTGCCGCATCTGGCGCACTTGGCGGCCAGCCGCGACGAGTTGATTCTGGTCTCGGGCAAGCCCCTCGTCAACCGCACCGCCCTGGATGTCGTCGCCGCCGGCGGCGCGCGGGCCCACACGGTCAACGTTCCCTCGCTCTATGCCTGGCAGCAGACCGGCATGGCCTGGCAGATCCTGACCGCCCGGGCGGACGTGCACTACGCCCCGGATGGGCTGCTGCCCCTGGCTTTTTTGGGGCGTAGCGTCGGCGTGGTCAATGACGTGCTCTACAAGTGCCTGCCCCACACGCTGCCCTGGCACATCCGGGCCGTTTTCGCCGCCCGCCAGAAGGCGAGCCTTACGCGCCTGACCATTCCCCTGACGCTTTCGGCCTTCACCCGGCGGGAGTTGGTGCGGGTCTACGGCCCGCTCGCCTGCCGGGTGCGGCCGACGGATCTTTGCGCCGTGGACCATGAGCGGTTCCGGCCGCTTTGTCCCGAGGACGCGCCGGCCGTGAGCGCATTTCGGGCGGCGCATGGGCTCACGGGGGATTATGTCCTTTGCGTGGGCAACCTCATGGCCCACAAAAATCTCGGCGTGGTGCTGCGGGCCATGGCGCGTTTCAATGCCGCCTCGTCCGAAAGCCCCCTGCGCCTGGCCCTGGTGGGGCACGGCGACCCGGCGGCCCTGGCCAGGCTCGCCCCGGAGGCGGCGGGCGCGGACTGGCTCACCTGTCTGGGCTACCTTTCCGATGCGGACGTGGGGCTTGCCTACCGGGCGGCGACGGCCTTCGTCTTCCCCTCGCGCTACGAGGGCTTCGGCCTGCCCATTCTGGAGGCCATGGCCAGTGGCATTCCCGTGGCCTATGCCGACGCGGCCTCGCTGCCCGAAGCCGCCGGGCTGGCCGGCCTGCCCTTCCCTCCCGACGACGATGCGGCCCTGGCCGCTATTCTGACCCGCCTGCGAGGTGACGCCGGCTTGCGCGCCCGGCAAATCGCGCTCGGCCTTGACCGGGCCGCGTATTTTTCCTGGAAGGCTTGTGCCGAACACGTCTACGCCGCCCTGCACGAAGCCTCGGGCCAGAAGCCGCTTCGCCTGCCCAAGGTCAGCATCGTTACGCCGTCGTTCAACCAGGCGGATTTTCTCCCGGAAACGCTCGCCAGCGTGGCCGGGCAACAGGGCGTCACCGTGGAGCATATCGTGCTCGATGGCGGCTCCACCGACGCCACACCGGATATCCTGCGCAAGTGGGACAAAGGACTCGCCTATTGGCGCAGCGCCCCGGACGCCGGCCAGACGGCGGCCCTGGCCGAAGGCTTCGCCATGGCCACGGGCGAGGTCATGGGCTGGCTCAATTCCGACGACATCCTCTGGGACGACGGCGCGCTCGCCGCCGTAGCCGAAGCCTTCGCCCGACACCCCGAGGCGGTCATGGTCACCGGAGACACGGTGCTGACCGACCCGGACGGCAAGCCCGTCATGATCGACATGGTGCTCGCCCCTTCGGCCCGGCAGATGCGCCACACCATGGCCGTGCCCCAGCAGTCCACCTTTTTCCGGCGCGAGGCCTACCTGGCCGCCGGCGGCATGGACGCCCGCTTCACCTACTGCATGGACTACGACCTGTTCGAGCGCATCAGCCGGCAGGGGAAAATCGTGCGCATTCCGCGTGTGATCGCTTCCTTCCGGTTGCACCCTTCGGCCAAGACCGCCACTTGGCGCGACGTTTTTCGCCGGGACCTTCACGCCTGCCAGCACCGCCACGGCAGTGGGCCGCTCCATGAGCTGGCCATCAAGCTCGTGACCCTGGAAATCCGGCTGGAATCGATCCTGGCCCAGCTCGGCGCGCTCCTTGGCGGCCGCAAACTCCCGACCCAGGTCAACGCCCGCCTGGAACCCATGCGGGCCTACGCCCGCAAAAAACACGGGCTGGCCGGCTAACGTTATGCGCATCGCCATCAGCGCCCGCAGCCTGGACTACCCTTCCGGCGGCCCCAAGGAATACCTGCTCGGCCTCGTGCGGGCGCTTCTCACCCTCGGCGGGCACGAACTCATCCTCTATTATCCGCATAAAAGCCACCTGGGCACCTTTCCCGACGCCACGGAGGTGGTGCTGCCGGTACGAAACCGCCTGGCCTTCGACTGGCTGGCCCTGCCCCTGGCCCTGCGCGGAAGCGGGGCGGACGTGGCCTTTTTCCCGTCGTCCAACATGCCGCCGAACATCCCCTGCCCGGCGGTGACGGCCATGCTCGACCTCGGTTATTTCCACCCCACGCTGCGCATGTACAAGCGCGCCGACACCCTCTACATGCGCCGGGCCATCCGCTACAGCGCCAGACGGGCCGAGAGGCTCGTGGCCATCTCCGAGCACACGCGGGCCGATGTGTTGCGCTTAACGCACGCCCGGCCCGAACGGGTCAGCGTCACGCCGCTGGCCTGCGATCCGGCCTTCCGCCGTCCGGCGTCGCAGGAGGCCCTCGACGCCTTTCGCCACAAACACGGCCTCAAGCGCAACTTCATCCTCTATGCCGGCAACATCTCGCCGCGAAAAAACCTGGACACGCTTTTAGCCGCCTTTGCCGCCGCCGGCGACCGCCTCCCCTGCGACCTGGCCGTTACCGGCGGCTACGCCTGGAGCGAGGATTTCGCGGCCACCGTGGCGCGGCTCGGCCTCGCCGGCCGGGTGAAACGCCTTGGCCATGTGGCCCCGGCGGAGATGCCGCTTCTCTACCAAAGCGCCAGGGCCCTCGCCTTTCCCTCCCTTTTCGAGGGATTCGGCCTGCCGGTGCTCGAAGCCCAGGCCAGCCGCACGCCGGTCGTCTGCGCCCGGGCCACGTCCCTGCCCGAAGTGGCCGGGGACGGCGCGCTCCTGGTCGATCCGACCGATGTTGCGGCCTGGGCCGAGGCGCTCGTGCGCGTCGCCACCGACGAAACACTGCGGGAATCGCTCATCCGAAAGGGCCTGGCCAACGAGGCCGGCTACACCTGGGCACGCACGGCCCGCCTCACCCTCGAGGCCTTGGAAGAAGCGGCCCACACCGGCCGGCGCTAGTTTCCGTCCCGGCGCCGTTTATACGCCGCCCCTTCGAATCATTTTTTCGGGAATACGATCGTATTTCCCTGGCCCACCGATCGGCCGCTCTTCCCGCCTTTCCTCACTTGCCGCGACACCATCTTCTTTCCGCCAGAATACTTGCGCCCCATTTTAGTTTACGGTATGAACTGTATCGAAATTGAGAGCGAGCGCCCCAGGCCGCGGACGCGGCCGACCCATACAACGCAAACCAACAAGGAGCATTTCTTCATGAGTACCGCACGCATCGTCGTCATTGGCGGCACGGCCGCCGGTCCCAAGGCCGCTTCCCGGGCCAAAAGGCTCAACGAGGAAGCGGAAGTCACCCTGCTGCAAAAAGCCCCGGAACTGTCCATGGCCTCCTGTGGTTATCCATACTATGTGGCCGGCGAGGTCAAGGGCCGCGACATGCTGCTCGCCACTCCGGCCGGGGTGGTGCGCGACCCGGCCTTTTTCGCCGGGGCCAAGGGCATCACGGCCAAGGTTTCGACCGAGGTCACGGCCATCGACCGCAAGGCCAAGACCGTGGCCTGGAAACGCGTGGATTCCGGCGAGACGGGCCATCTGCCCTACGACAAGCTGATCGTGTGCACCGGCTCCCGGCCCAAGGTACCGCCCATCCCGGGACGCGAACTCGACGGCGTGACCACGCTGGCGAGCCTCGAGGACGCCGACGGGCTGCGCGCCCTGGCTGCGGCCAGCAAAGGCGGCAAGGCCGTCATCGTCGGCGGCGGGCTCATCGGCATGGAGACCTGCGAGGCGCTCGTCACGGCCGGCATGGACGTGACCGTGGTCGAGGCCCTGCCTCAGATCCTGAGCTTTCTCGACCCCGAGTTGGCGCTTCTCGTGCAAAAGCACGCCACGTCCAAGGGCGCGAAGATCATCACCGGCGTCGGCATCTCGGCCATCAACGGCCAGGACGGCAAGGTGTCCGGCGTGACCCTGGCCGACGGCAAGGAACTGCCCTGCACCCTCGTGGTCATGGCCATCGGCGTGGCCCCGAACACCGCCCTGGCCAAGGACGCCGGCCTGGCGCTCGGCCCCACGGGCGGCATCGTCACCGACGAACACATGCGCACCTCCGATCCGGACATCTACGCAGCCGGCGACTGCGTGGAGATCAAAAACCGGATCACGAACGCGCCCATGCTGGCCCCCTTCGGCGACCTGGCCAACCTCGAAGGCCGCGTGGCCGGCGAAAACGCGGTCCTCGGCGATACGGCCACCTTCCCCGGAACCATCGGCAGCGGCATCTGCAAGGTGTTCGATTTCGCCGCCGCCTCCTCGGGGCTTTCCGAGCGCAAGGCCCGGGAAGCCGGCTTCGACGTGGTCACGGCCATAAACGCCAGCCCGGACAAGCCCGGGTTCATGGGCGCCAAGCCGGTGGTGTCCAAGCTCATCGCCGACGCCAAGACCGGCCGCATCCTCGGGTTTGCCTGCGTGGGCCTCGGCAACGTCAACCGGCAGGCCTCGGAAATGGCCATGGCCATCCTCGGCGGCCTGACCGTGGACGACGTGGCCATGGCCGACCTGCCCTACGCCCCGCCGTTCTCCCTGGCCATCGACCATGCCATCGCCACGGCCCATGTGCTGCAAAACAAGATGCGCGGGCTTTTGGTCGGAGAAACGAGCGTGGCGGTCAAGGCACGCCTGGACGCCGGGGAAAAGCCGTTTTTGCTCGACGTGCGCGGCCAAAACGAGTTCGAGCAGATGCGCCTCGGGCTCGGCGAGAAGCTGGTGCCGCTCGGCCAGCTGCGCAAACGCCTTGGCGAGCTGCCGGCGGACAAGCACGCGCCCATCGTCACCTACTGCAAGGTGTCCATGCGCGGCTACGAGGCCCAGCGAGTGCTTGCGGCCAACGGTTACGACAACGTGACCGTCATGGAAGGCGGCCTTGTCGCTTGGCCGTTCAAGCTGGAGAAATAAGAACGAAGAAAGGCGAGAGGAGAACCTCTTTTCAAAGGGGTTCCCCTCTCGCACTCTCCCCTTCCGAAACTTTTTAACGGATGGGGTGGTACAAACGGTGTGGCGGCGGCTGCGAAACAGGCGCGCTATTCGCCGATGATCTTGACCAGCACCCGCTTTCTACGCCGGCCGTCGAATTCCCCGTAAAAGATGCGCTCCCAGGTGCCGAAGTCCAGCTGCCCTTCGGTAATGGCCACCACAACCTCGCGCCCCATGATCTGCCGCTTCATATGCGCATCGGCATTGTCCTCGCCGACGTTGTGGCGATAGCCGGAGACGGGTTCGTGGGGAGCGAGCTTTTCCAGCCAGACCTCGTAGTCGTGGTGCAAGCCTGATTCGTCGTCGTTGATGAAGACCGAGGCGGTGATGTGCATGGCGTTGACCAGACACAGCCCTTCGCGCACGCCGGATTCGGCGAGGCAGGCCTCGACCTCGTGGGTGATGTTGATAAATCCCCGCCGGGAGGGGACGTTCAACCAAAGCTCCTTGCGATAGCTCTTCATGTCGCTACTCCGAAGTTGCTCCAGCCCCCACATTCGCAAAATTTTTAATGTGGAGTGCGTTACGGGCAACAGGTGCCGGATGAAAAATGGAGGAAAGGGAGAGCGCGAGAGGGGCTACTGCCCTTTTTTACAGGGTTTCCCCTCTCGCACTTTCTTCTCTACCTCCGCTCTTACTCTACTTGCTGTACAGCGTCTGGATGGATTCCCCGAGCTTTTTGGCCAGGGGTGAGGCCGCCATCTGGTCCATGACCACCTCGATATAGGCTCCGGTGCCGCAGGTCTCGGCCTTGGCCATGACCGCTTCCAACTCGGCATTGGTCGAAGCCTTGGCGCAGTACCAGTCGGCCATGCCGAAGGCGGCGGGAAGCTGGGTGTAATTCCAGGGCGCGAGGTCGTTGTAGGAACTCTTGGGGTCCTTGCAGAGCAGCCGTTCAATCAGGTACCCGTCGTTATTGAGGCAGAAGATAATGGGTTTGAGATCGTAGCGGCCGAACTGGCCGATTTCCTGGGCCGTCATCTGATGCGAGCCCTCGCCGGTGAAAAGGAGCGTGCGGCGGTCCGGCGCGGCCATGGCCGCGCCAAAGGCGGCCGGCGTGGCCCAGCCGATGGAGCCCCACAGGGTCTGGTTGAAAAATTCCGCCCCGGTCGGCATCTTGGCAAACCCCAGCCCCATGGAGATGGTGCCGGTCTCGGCCATGACGATGTCGCCTTCGCACAGAAACTTCTCGAAGCGCGGGTACAGGTAGTCCGGACAGATGGGGTCGTCCGGCGCGCCCTTGGGCTCGCCGAGGCCGGCCGGATTTTTCACCTTCGCCGGTTTGGCCGGCAGGACCTTGGCCAGCCCTTCCAGCACGTCGCGCATCTCCACATCGAGGAAGGTGGCGTGCCCCACCCGCACCTCGTGCTGCATGATCGCGATCATGCGCGTGGGGTCGATCTTGGCGGTAAAAGCGCCGGTGTTGAAATCGCTCCACAGCGCGCCGATATTGAGCACGCAGTCGCAGCCCTCGACGAAATCGCGCACCTCGGGGTTCATGATCCGGCCGTCGTAGAGACCGATGTAGCCAGGCAAGGTCTCATCCAGGGCGGTCTTGTCCATGAACATGGTGGCGAAAGGCAGCCCGGTGCGGGTCAAAAGCCCCTTGGCCACCTGGCGCAGGCCGAGCCGGGCGATGAGATAGCCGGCCAGAACCACGGCCGAGCGCGCCGCGCCTATCTTCTCGGTGATGGCGTCGATGGCCGCAGCCAAGGCGCCCGGGTCGCTTTGCGGCGCCTCGGGGGCGCAGACGAGCTCCCCGGCCAACGCCTTGTCGGCGTAATCCTGGGGCAGGGCCATGTAGACGGGCCGGTTACGGGCCACGGCCGCTTCCAGGCAACGCTCGATCTGGCAGGCCGCGTTTTCCGGGGTCAGAATGGCGCTTGCGGCCACCACCGGCTTGGTCATGTCGGCGTAAGCCTCGAAATTGCCGGTGCCGAGCGTGTGGTGCACGATGCGCCGGGCCTTTTGGGTGGATACGGTCGGCATGCCGACCAGATGGATGACGGGCAGATGCTCCGTGTAGGAGCCGGCCACGCCGCACAGGGCCGAAAGCTCACCCACGCCGTAGGTGGTGCACAGGGCGGAGCGACCCTTGACCCGGGCATAGCCGTCGGCGGCATAGGCGGCATTAAGTTCGTTGCAGCAGCCGATCCAGCGCATGTCCGGATCGTTGTCCACAGCGTCGTTTAGGGCGAAGGAAAAGTCCCCGGGGACGCCGAACACGTCCGTCACGCCGATCTGCTTCAGGCGCGTCATCAAATGTTCCACTACAGTCGCGGTCATGGACAAACCTCCCGCTTGTTTGCATCTTTCATGGTCAAACACGTCCAGGCCATGGAGTCAAGACACCCGGACGGCGGAAAGGAATGTCAATTCATTTCCGTGATGGCCCGGCGCAGGGTGGCGGCTCTGGCCACGGCCCGGCCAAGCGCCGTGATGTCCACCGGCTTGGAGAGATAATCGTTCATACCGCAGGCCAGGTAGCGATCCTTATCGCCATCCATGGCATGGGCGGTCAGGGCGATGATGGGAATAAGCGGATCGACGCCGGGCGTGTCCCCGCGACGGATGCGGCGTGTCGCCTCGTCGCCGCTGAGTCTCGGCATCTGGATATCCATGAGCACCACGTCATAGTCGCCGGCGGCCAGGGCGTCGAGGGCCTCGTCGCCATCCGTCACGGCGCTGGCGTCAAACCCGAGCTTGCCCAGCATGGAAACCGTGGCCATGCGGTTTATGGCCTCGTCCTCGACCACGAGCACGCGGGCTGGAGCCGTCGCGCCCGCTTCGTCGCGCGGCGGGGCGGCTTTGGGCGCCGGCGGGGCCGTCTCGCGACAACGGATGGTGAAGGCGAACTCCGTGCCGCCGCCCGGTTGGCTCTCCACGGTGATATGGCCGTCCAAAAGCCCCACCAGCCGCTTGACGATGCCAAGGCCCAGGCCCGTGCCGCCGTATTTGCGGGTCAGGGACCCGTCGATCTGGGTGAAGGGCTCGAAAATGGCTTCCATCCGGTCTTCCGGAATGCCGATGCCGGTGTCGCGCACGGCAAAAAGCAGATGCGTCTCCTCTCCCCGGCGCGAGGCCAGGGAGACGTGCAGGTGCACCGTGCCGTACGGGGTGAACTTGACGGCATTGCCGACCACGTTGAAAAGGATCTGCCGCAGCCGCGCGGCGTCGGTGGCGACAAAGGCCGGCACGTCCCCCGCCACGTCAAAGGTGGCGCACAACCCTCTTTTCTCGCACTCCAGGGAGAGCACGCCGAAAACGTCCGCGATCACGCTTCGGATGTCGCAGGCGTCCCGGCGCAGGACAAGCCGGCCGGCCTCGATCAGGCTGAAATCGAGAATGTCGGCCAGCACCCGGACAAGGCCGCGCCCGCAGGCAAGCGCCGTGGCCACATGCGACGCGTCCTCGGCCGACAGGCGGGAGGTCTCGAGCAGTTGCAGCATGCCGAGCACGCCGTTGAGCGGCGTGCGGACCTCGTGGCTGATGTTGGCCAGGAATTCGCTCTTGGCCAGGCTTGCCGCCTCGGCTTCGGATTTGGCCAGACGCAGACTTTCCTCGGTGCGCTTTTGCCCGGTCACGTCGAAGAGCAACCCGTCGAAGATCACCCCGCCCGCGGCCGTACGCCGGGGAGCGGCCCGAAACTGGCCCCAACGCAGCGTCCCCTGCCCGTCCGTGAAACGCGCCTGCACGTCGATGACCGCCAGATTGTCCATGGCCCGCATCTCGGCATGGCGCAGGGCGTCGAGTCCCTCGGGCTCGATGCGGGACAAAACGGAGGAGGCATCGGCCAGGGCCTCGGGCACGGTCACGTGGAAAAGCCGCTCCACGCCCTGGCTGACGTACAGGAACCGCCGCGTCCTGTCCGCCAGGAGTTCGTACTTGTAGATCACGCCGTCGGGCAGGTTGTCCCCGAGCCCGCGCAGCATGGCCGCGCGTTCCTTGAGCGCGGTATCATCCTTGTTGCGTTCCGTGACGTCGCGAAAGATGTCGAGCCGCACCTGTCGGCCACCGAAGCTGAAAAAGCCGGTCCGGACCGAGGCCATGCGCACCTCTCCCAGACGCGTGACCAGCCGGGTTTCGCGCAGGACCGCCCGACGGCCGTTGGCATAGCGGACCTCGGTCGCGGAGCCATCCGGCGGCAGGCGCAGCCTGGACGGGTTCTTGCCGATTATTTCCTCCCGGTCGAAGCCCCATTCCGTGGCCACGGCCTGGTTGCAGTCGAGGATGCGCCCCGTTTGCTCGTCCACGAGCAAAATGACGTCCATGACCTGGTCGAAAAGCAAGCGGTACTTGCCCTCGCTTTCGATCAGGGCCTTTTCGGCCTTGCGGCGTCTGGCCCCGGCCAGGGCGAGGCTTACGGCCAGAAAAGCCAGAAAGGACAGCCAAACGAAAAAAAGTACCCGGTTGATCCTGTCCCGCTGGCGGGCCACGGTCGCGATACGCTTATCCAGCACCGCGTCGATGGCGTCGGCCAGCTTTTCCATGGCCGCGTAGGAAGCCTGCCGCTCCACCCCGTAATACCCCTTCCGGGCGACGACGGCCTTGAGACTGGCCCGGGACAGGGCCTCGAAGCGCAGAATTTCCTGATGGTAATCGCCGAGCCTGAGTTCGAACTGCGCGAGACCGTCGGAAAATTCGCTCCTCGCGGCCACGGCGCGAAGCTTGACCTGGATGTCGGCCACACTCTGGGCGGCCTGCTCGAAAAAGGCGTCGGCATCCGCCAACCGAATGTCGGGTTCGCCGGCCAGATGGCGCTCCACGGCCAGATAACCCCGGACGATATCGGCCCTGGCCTGGCGCAGTCTCTCGACGATCGGGGGATAGAAGGCGAAGTTTTCCCGCCACGAGGCGTTGGTCCACCACAGCAGCACGCCGGAGAGGATGGCCACCGAGGCCATGGCGTACAGATGCAGGTCGATCCACCCCCTGGAGCCGAAAACGATCAACCGGCCCGCTTCCGATTCCCGCCTCATCGGCGGCTCCAGGCCGGCAGGGACTGCGGGTCGAAGCCGAACGCCTCCACCCGCTTTTCATGTTCCGGCGTGCCGATGTAGGATCGCAGGGCGGTGTTGACCCGATCCGCCAGATCGCGATCGACCGGACGGAAGGCAAAGGCGTTCTCTCCGGGCACGGCATCGGGCGCTTCGTAAAAGGGCTCGGCAACGGCGACGTCATCCGGGGCCTGACGCGCGAACCAGGACACCGTCGGCGCAGTCAGGGCCAGACAGTCGGCCCGACCGGCGCGTACGGCGGCAAGCCCGGCCATAGGATCGGGCACGACGAAAAGACGTCCCGGCGGCATGCCAAGGGCTGTCAACTCGGCCTGCTCCACCGACCCGTCCAGCACGGCGGCCGTGACACCGGCCTTTTTTGCCGCCTCCGCGTAGGAATGCAAAGCGTGGGGATTGCCCCGGCGCACCAAAAGCCCGGGCAAGGCCTGGCTGTAGGGCAGGGAAAAAAGGACCCTGGCCGCCCGTTCGGGGGTGACGAAAAGTCCGTTGGCGATCATGTCGATGCGGCCGGCAAGCAACTCCGGGATGGCCTGGCCGAAATCGAGCAGCACCCAGCGGATGGGGGCGACGCCGATTTTCTCCAGGACGGCCTTGGCAATCTCGGGCGACTGGCCGGTAACGTCGCCGTTTTCGGCACGAAACGCGTACGGCGCTTCGCTGGAATAGCCGATCCGTATCCCCGGCCCGGACCACACGGGCTCGGACGCCTGGTTTCCGGCGCGGATGTAGAGCAGCGCGCCGACCACGCCGCCTGCCACCAGCGCCGAGACGGCGAGATAGCCCCAAAGCTTGCCCATGCCCTGCCGCCGGTTGCCGTTTGCCGAAATCACCACGCCACCGCCGCTGCCTGGCCGTCATGAGGCCTGCTCTTTCAGCCTACACCCTCTTCACGGCCATGGCAACGGAAGTCGATTTTTGCTGGGGGCACACGGCAAAACGCCGGTCGATAAAAGACACGGGCCGTTTTTCGTCCGGGCGGCGAAGGAGCGGCCTCGTTCCCGGCGCGAAGCACCACGGGGCGTTGCCCGCAAAGGCGGGATCAATAGCGGGGTTGCTCGGCAAGCCAGTCCGCATAGGCGCCAAGGCCCAGCGTAAACATCCGGCGGTTGTTTTCCCGCCAACGCCTGGCCAGGGTCGGCGGCAATCCCGGATCGCAGGTATCGAACTCCGGGCAGTCACAGCAAAAGTCCAGGCCGTGCTCGCCGACGCAGTCCTTGACCCGGCAGGCGGCGAACAGGCAATCCCCTTCCCGACAACCGCGGCAGGAGCCGGCGGCGAGCCTGTCCAGCACACGTTCGAAATCGGCATAGGCGGCAAAGACCGGATCGAACCCGGCAAACATGGCGGCCCGCTTGGCGAAACCGCCCAGCTCCTCCTTGAGCGCCCCGGCATGGCGCGCGATGGGGCTTTCGGGATTGTCCAGACAGCGGCCGCAATCCAGGCCGCAAGGGGCGATGCGGCGCAGCAGTTCGGAATGTTGCATCGGACTCCTCGGGCGACGAGCCTCAGGATCGGTTGGCGGCGTTCGCCCTGGCACGGGCGGCCGGCGTTTCGTCGCGTATAGGCTTTTCCGCATCCGCCCGGCAAGAGATGCGGCCCGTTATCGCCACGGCATCAGGCACAAGGCCACGGCCCCGACGATAAGCGCCGCCGCCCAGGCCAGACGCAACGGCCTGACGATCCGGCTCGCTCCCCAACAGACGCCAAGGCTGCCGAAAAAGACGATCGGAAACTTGAGCAGGGCCGTCCGATCACTTCCCGCCAGCAGGTATCCCAACACGATGACCAGGGGAAAATGGGCCAGATAGATGTCGTAGGAGACGGCGGCAAGGCTCCCGCTCACACCACCCGGCCGGTTCCAGCGCCGCTGCCCGAATCCCGCGAGCAAAAAAAGGACAGCCACGGCGAAAAACGTCCGGGCCAGGCCGTAGGCCGCCAGGAGCCACACGAAATGCCGCGTCGCCAGGCTCCCGCCAATGCCCGCCATGAAAAGAAAGGCCAAAAGCGTCGCCAGGCCCCACAGCCAGGTTTTCCCGCACACCCGGTGCGCCCTGAACCAGCCGCGATCCCAGGCGTAGGCCCCGAGCAGGAACATCCCCAGATAAAGCGGCAACCGCGCCGGCTGCCACAAGAAAAACGGGCCAAAAGCGAACCAGGCGATGTCCGAAACGAATACCTGGGCTGCGGCCTCGGCCACGCCAACAGCCAACACCAGCCAGGCGAACAGGCCCAATCCGGGACCCGAGGCGGCATCAGGCCGGCCCCGCTCCCGCCCGGGAATAGCAATGCGGGCGACGGCCAGGAGTCCGCAAAAAAGCAGCAGCAGGCCCAGGAACCACAAGTGAAAGGGCAATATGGCGCGCGCCATGGCCTCGGGAAGGAGGGGACGGTATTGCCAGTCCACGGCCGTTGGCAACAGGCCGAGCCAATAGCGCCAGTAGGATTCGCTGCCCCCCTGGCCGCGATAAATCACGTAGGAGATGATCGGGCAGGTGCAAAGGGTCAGCACGACCAGCGGCAGCCCCAATCGCTTGAGCTTGGCGGTCAGGAAGGCGCCGGGCCCCTGACGCCGCAGGGAGGACAAGGCAAAGTAGCCGGCGATGAAAAAGAGCGTCGGCATGACATAGCCGTCCGTCGCGACCAGAATAATATCGAACACGGCGTTCTTGCTTCCGTCCAGAACATACCACCACGGTACGACCGGCGCATACACGATGGCGGCGTGCAGCGCCACGACGCTTACGACCGCGAACATCCGCATATTGTCCAAAAAATGGATTCTCCCAGGTTGTGGCGTCAGTTCCCGCATGGCGTCATTCTCCAAGGGTTTCACGCACGGCCGCAAGCCCGGCCATGCAAAAACGGTACAGGTGGTCGGCCAGACGGGGCCAATGCTCCGTCATGGGCGGATGCTCCGGGAACATCCGCTGCAGGGTCGGCCAAAGCAGCGCCTGATACACGGCCGGACCAAGCACGCTCATCATGCATTCCACAAGCACTTCCAGCGACGCCTTCGGGCCGAGGATTGCGGACAGGATGTCCAGCATGGCCAGCGTCTGGGGACGGCTGTGGCGTTCGATCATGTCGCCGAAAAACGGCGTCGGATTGGCCAGTTCCATGGCCCACAAGCGCAAAAAGGCATCCCCGATTTCGCTATGGGAAAAAAGCACCTGGCAAAACACCTCCAGCAGCAGCCTAAGCCGCACCTCGGGAAGCGCCTCGTCGTCGGAAGCGAGCCGTTCGCGCACACGTCGGTCCCCTTCGGTGAAAAGCACCGTGAGCACGGCCTGGTACAGCTTGTCCTTGCCCCCGAAATAGTACTGCACGGCATTGAGGTTGGCCCCCTTTGCCTCGCGGCAGATGTCCCGAACTGTCGCGCCCTTGTAGCCTTTGGCCGCAAAGACCCGTACGGCCGCGTGGAACAGCCGTTCCTTGACGCCGACTGGCGTGTCACTGCCCATACCTACCCCTATACACATGTTTTATACACTTGTTTAGAACGTGTGTTTCAAAATTCACCCGGCCTGTCAACCGCCACGAAGGGATAAAAAAAGAGCCGGATCGCTCCGGCTCGAAAGAAGGTTTCGGCACGTCGGCAAGCGTCTTGCCGGCGACGGATACTGCCGCGAAGGACGTCAGCCCCTGGCCGCGGTTCGCGCCAGCCGCCAGACGACGAGATGATGGAAGGGTCGGATAAGGTTGAAATAGACCGGTCCGGTCCAATGCAGATACTCGACCACGGTCACGACATCGAAGCGGTTGCGGCCGTCCTGTTCCGGCGTGACCAAAACGGCCAGCACGGCCCGCAAGTGCTTATCCGCGCCTTCGGCCACCCAGTGGCTGTCCGCATCGGCCGCCACGACCGTAAACACGGACAACCGTTCGCCCGGCGTCATGGGCACATCGTCGGGTCCCACGTCGGCCGGCGCCCCCCCGGCCTGTTGCAGGCCAAGAAGGCGGGCCAGCACCGCCCGCGCCCGGTAGAGCAGCCGCAGCCAGCCCGGACGACGGCCCAGCAGTCCGGCCACGAACCGGCGCAGCCCGACCGCGCCGCGCACCCTATGGATGTCGACGTGATCCGGCTTGCGCCCGTTCGCGGCTGGCAGCGCCCCAAGGCGGGTCAACCTGGCGAGCGCCTCGCTTCGGGCATCCATGCCGTGCCTTAGACGCCCATGATGTTGTAGCCGGAATCCACGAAAACCACCTCGCCGGTGGTGCCCGAGGACAGGTCCGAGGCGAGGTAGAGCGCGCAACGGCCGATGTCTTCCAGGCCGATGTTGCGCCCAAGCGGCGAACGTTTCTCGATGGTCTCGAGGATGGAGCGGAAGCCGCTTATGGCCGAGGCGGCCATGGTGCGTACGGGGCCGGCGCTGATGGCGTTGATGCGCACACCGGATTTGCCGAGGTCCACGGCCAGGTAGCGGACGCTTGCCTCCAGGGCGGATTTGGCCACGCCCATGGCGTTGTAATTGGCCACGACCCGGCCCGAGCCATAATAGCTCATGGTGATGACCGACGCGCCAGGGGAAAAGAGCGGCTCGAAGGCGCGGCACAGGGCCACCAGCGAATAGGCCGAAACGTCGAGGGCGATGCGGAATCCCTCACGGCTGGTGTCGATGAACCGGCCGGTCAGGTCCTCACGGTTGGCGTAGGCGATGGAATGGACCATGCAGTCCACCGTGCCCCACTTCTCGCGGACGAGCTCGGCCGCTTTAGCGATCTCCTCGTCCGCCGACACGTTGCACTGAAAGACGAAGTCCGCCCCCAGGTTGGCGGCAATGGGTTCGATGCGCTTGCGGATGGGCTCGGCGGCATAGCCGAGCGCCAGGGTCGCGCCCTGGTCGCGCAGGGCCTTGGCTATGCCGTAGGCGATGCTGCGTTCATTGACCACGCCGAAAACCAACACCTTTTTTCCCGACATCAACATCGCATTCTCCTTGGTCGACTTGTGTTGCGTCCTCGCGGCCCGTGCGAAGGGATCACGAAGACAGCTTCATCGACCACGTATGCTTTTCCGCAAAAACTGGCGAGTTTTTTACCCCAAAAACGGAGCAACCCAGGACGCGGCCCTAGCCGTCCCCCCCCTCGCGCAGGATGCCGGCCACCAGCAGATCCAGCACCTTGTCCACGCGGTCGCGGTCTCCGTCGTCATACAGGTTGAGTCCGCCGAACACCCCGCTTTGCCGGGAGCGCACGGTCAGGAACATGGCCGCGCCGCCAAGCACGGCCACCACGGCGGTCAGGTCCAGGGATTCGGGCACCTCGCCCGTGACGGTTTCGAAAAATTCCAGGGAGCGGCGCACCCGGGGATATTCCAGCAGCCGGGAGTAACGGTTTCGGGACAGGAGTTCCCAGGCCATGATGTCGAGGGTGCGCGGCCGGGCCAGAAGCCCCCGGATGGTGGCCTTGAAAAAATGGGCCAACTGGGCCTGGGGCGGCATGGCCGCGAACCTGCCCGGCACCCCGTCCTGCAGTTCGGCGACCGGCGGCCAGAAGCCCGGGCTTTGGCCAAGAGCCGTCACCATGTCGTCGAGGTTCTGGAAATGGCGCAGGACCACCGTCCGCGTGAGCCCGACCTCTTTGACGACGGCCTCAAGCGTCAGCCCGTCGAAGCCCTGCCTGGCCAGCACGTCGCCGAGCGATTCCAGCAGTCGCTGCCGCACGGTGAGCGGCTTGCCGATGGGAATGATCTTCACCCCGGACATGGGGCCTGCCTCAAACGCGCCTGGCCCGCACGAAACTCTCCACGGTCACGAGCACGGCCAGGGCCAATATGCTCCCGTCCCGCACGAACGTCCTCGCGGAAATGGCGTCGTCGGCCTTGGTGGTGAAACAGCCGCACTGGGTGCTGATGCCCTTGTGCCAAGTCCAGGCCATGGCCGCCAGGAAAACGGCCATCATCAGGGATGCCGACAGGCCGGCCCCACGGGAAAGAAAACCGGTGATGAGGCACATGCCGACGACCACCTCGATCCAGGGCAGCACCAGGGCCACGCCGGCAACAAGCTGGCCGGGGACGATCTGATAGTTGCGGATGATCTTGGCAAAGGCCATGGGGTCAACGATCTTGTCCCAGGCGGCGGCCAAAAAGACCAGCCCCAGCGCCACGCGCAACACCGCGCCGACAATCCTCATATGCCGCCCTCCGTGGGGCCGCCGGCGGCCAGCCAGCCGTCAAACCCGTCGGACACCACCGTGACGTAGGCATAGCCGGCCGTGCGCAACGCCTCGGCCAACTCCTTGCTCTTGTCGCAAAAAATATTCCCGCAATAGACGATGAGCCTGTCCTCGTGGGTCAGCCCCAAGGCACTCGTCGCCTGGTCCAGATCGCCGTACATGGCTTCCTGGGGCAGGTTCTTCGCCCCGGGCACATGGCTTGCGGCGAATTCCCCGGGCGTGCGGGCGTCGATGAAAACGACGCCGGGCTTGCCCAGCATGATCCGGGCGCCCGTGGCGTCAATGGTCTCAAGCCCGCGCTGCAGCGCCTCGCGCCTGTCCTGCGCCGCGAAATCGATCACCCATGGCACGGGTTCGGCCCGGGCCATGTTCATGGCCACCGCCATCCCGCCGCCAAGAAGGCCGATCAGCAGCAATTCGGCCCACAAAGGGGTCAGCCCGCGCCCGTGCGTCATACCTGCCCGCCTTGACAAGATTTCCCGCCCACGAGCATATGCTATGGGCAAGGTTGGCAGTTTCGTACCCTACCCGCCGACCAAAGCGCAACCCGTAACCCCGGAGACGCCCATGTCCCACGCTCCAGACCAGTCCGGCCCCGCCGGCGTGGTCAATACTTCGGCCGATGACGTCCGGGAATTGCTCGCCAAGAGTCGTCCGGAAGACCTGACGCTTCTCGATGTCCGCATGGAGCAGGAATACGAGGAATTCCACCTGCCCGGCGCGAAGCTCCTTCCCCTGCCCGACCTGCCCGACCGTCTGGGCGACATCCACCGCGACAAACCGGTGGTGGTCTACTGCCGCTCCGGAGGTCGCAGCGCCGCCGCCGCCAAACTCCTGTCCGGCGCGGGATTCCCCCATATCATCAACATGCTCGGCGGGGCCATGGCCTGGCAGGGCGCGGCCGCCACCGGCAAGCCCGACGCCGGCATGACCCTTCTTACCGGCACCGAATCCCCCAGGGAAATCCTGCTGGCCGCCATCGGCATGGAAACGGCCCTGGGCGGATTCTACACGAATCTGGCCAAAGACGCGGACGCCGCGACCAAGCCCACCTTCGAACGCCTGGCTGGCTTCGAGCAGCGCCACCTGCACCACGTCCACGGCCTCTACCGCAAGGAAACGGGCGACGAGACCGCCCTGGAGGCACTGCTTGCCGGAGCGTCCCCGGAGCTCGAAGGCGGCCTCCCCGGCGCCGTTTTCCTGGAACAGCTCGGCGGCACGCCCGCCTCGGCCCGGGAAGCCCTGGAACTGGCCTCATCGGTGGAGGCCCAGGCCCTGGACCTTTACGCCCGGCTCGCCGCCAAAACCGACGACACCGAATCGGCCAGCCTCTACACGACCCTCGCCCAGGAGGAAAAAACCCATCTGCGCGCCGTGTCCAATCTCCTGGCCAAAATCCCCACCACCTAATCCAAAGGAGCGCCCATGCAGCCCGTCAATTTCCTCATGAACATCTTCTGGCTCATCCTCGGCGGATTCTGGATGGGCATCGGCTGGTACCTGGCCGGCATCCTCATGGCCATCACCATCATCGGCATCCCCTGGACCCGCGCCTGCTTCGTTCTCGGCAACCTGTCGTTTTGGCCCTTCGGCAAGGAAGTCATCGATCGCCGCCACGTCTCGGGCGAAGACATCGGTACCGGGCCGTTCGGGCTTCTCGGCAACATCATCTGGTTCGTACTGTGCGGCGTGTGGCTGGCCATCGGACACCTGCTCGCCGCCGTGGCCAACTTCGTGACCATCATCGGCATCCCCTTCGCCCTGCAACACCTCAAGCTGGCAACGCTCGCCCTGGCCCCCATCGGCAAGACCGTCGTCGACAAGCAATACTGATCACGGAGCACCCCGATGCAAACGGCTTTTATCATCCTGGCCATCGTCGCCGGCATGCTCATGCCCGTCCAGGCCGGCATCAACGCCAAGCTCGCCGACGTCATCAACGGCGCCATCCCCGCCGCCTTCGTGTCGTTTCTCGTCGGCACCCTGGTCCTTGGCCTGGTGCTCGCCGTCATGGCCCAAAGCGTGCCCCTGTCCCGCGCCCTGCCAGTCACCCCCTGGTGGTACTGGGTCGGCGGTTCGCTGGGAGCCTTCTTCGTCACCGCCACCGTCATCCTGGCCCCGCGTATCGGCGCGGGCGCCATGATCGCCCTGACCCTGGCCGGCCAGATGGCCGCCTCCATGGCCTTGGATAACTACGCCCTCCTCGGCTTCCCCCACATCCCCTTCGACGGCAAACGGCTGCTCGGAAGTGTGCTGCTTTTGGCGGGCGTGTATTTGATTCGGATGTAAGCGCCAGGGGAGGCTCCGCCTCCCCTGGACCCCACCTCGCCCGGTTACCCCCGCGCGCGGCGCACCGTGATGGTCTCGCCGCCGATGCCCCAATTGTCGGTATCGACTTCTTCGATGATGACCACGGTGGTCTGGGGGTTCTTGCCGAGTTCGTCGCGCAGGAGATTGGTGACGCCCTCAATGACGCGGGCTTTTTGTTCCGGGGTGGCTCCGTCGCGAGTGATCTTGATGTTGACGAAGGGCATGGGGCACTCCTTGATCTGGCGTCAGGAGACGGCAAAGGTTTCCAGGATGAGGGCTTCGGTTTGGCGCAGCCATTCCAGCCTGGTCTCGGAAGAACTGGTAACGATGGTTTCGAACATGCGCCGGCGGACATCGGCCACGCCGCACAGACCGAAGACGCAATCTTTCCAGATATGGTCCAACGGATCGCCGAAAACGCGCACTTCGCGTTCCCGGGCCGTGTTGGAGGTGTTGATGACCACGGCCGCCCGGGCGGAAAGCAGCCCGCGCGGCACGCCTTCGCCATTGTCGCCTTCCAGGAATTCGTAGGCGACGCCGGGGCGCATGACGCGATCCACCCAGCCGGTGAGAATGGCCGGCGGCATGCCCCACCAGTTGGGGTGCACGATGACGATGCCCTCGGCGGCGACGATCTCCCGGCAATGCAACGCGAGGGAGGGGGACAACGACGCCTCGCGGCCCATCTCGGGCGCTTCGAGCAAGGGATCGAAGCCCTCGGCATAGAGGTCGTGAAAGCGGACCTCCGCCCCCAGATGCCCCAGGGCGGCGCAGGCGGCGTGGGCCAGGGCATGGTTGAAGCTGCCGGGACGCGGATGGGCGAGGATGACGGAGTACGGCATGGTTCCCCTTTTATTCCGATGCGGCGGAATCTTGTCGGTATTCCAGAATATCGCCGGGCTGGCAGGCCAGCGCCCGGCAAATGGCTTCCAGAGTGGCGAAACGGATGGCCTTGGCCTTTCCGGTCTTGAGAATGGAAAGGTTCTGGGCGGTGATGCCCACCACCTCGGCCAAATCCTTGGAGGCCATCTTGCGCCGGGCCAGCATCACATCCAAATTGATGACGATCGACATGGCGGCCTCTATACCGTCAGGGCTTGTTCTTCGTCCAGGCGTCGGGCCTCGTCCATCACGCGCGAGATGACGACAGCCATGGCGGCGACGAAGAAAAGCGCCAATTCCGAGGAACCGATGCCGAGCGTCAGTAAGTGGCGTCCCGGCGGATTGGCGGCGGTCACGGCCAGCCCGTAAAGCGGCGTATGGACGATGGAAGCAATGGCCCACCACAAAAGCGCCCTGGCCACCAAACGGAAGCAGGTCACGTTGGCCAGGGTGAAGATGCGGCCTTCCTTATACAGGGCAAAAAGATGACGCAGGCGCAACAGGGTGAGCACAAGCGCCGTGCCAGGGACCAGGGCCGTAAGGAAACACAGCCCTCGCACCCAGATCGGGAGCAACGGAGAGGCGGCCTGCCTGACGGCCTCGGCGGTCATGGCGGACGGCAGATTGTTGAACATGGCCCAGTACAGGCCAATCAGCGGGATAATGGCCACCGCGGCGATCAGACAGACGCGTTCGAGCAGGCCGCCCAGCCGTCTGATCCCGTCCATGTTGTCTCCTGGTTGCATCGTGTCCTCCGAAAGCTGTTGTTGTGGTTGCGGATGCAAGGGGTCCCCGATTGGACCAATGCCCGAATGCCTGTCTGATAATCGAAAATAAATTATCGTTCAACAATAATTTTTAGCCGTATAAAAATCATATAACCCCATTTTCAGAAACGCCGAAAAGCGCAAGGGAAGTCGGGCGAACGGCTGGGAAACAGGCCATAGGAAGACTTGGAGGGAACATGAGCGAAGCGACGCGGCGGGATTGGCGGCGGCGGGTGTTGACAGCCATGCGGACCATGGAAGCGGGACTCGACGCCGAGCTTCCCTTGGAGGCAATCGCCCGGGCAGCCCATTTTTCGCCCTTTCATTTCCACCGCATCTTCACCGGCATGACCGGCGAGACGGTGGGATCGTTTCAGCGACGCCTGAGGTTGGCCCGGGCGGCCCACCGACTGGCCTACGGAGCGCGCTCCGTAACCGAGGTGGCGCTGGAGGCCGGATACGATTCGCCCGACGCCTTTGGCCGCGCCTTTCGGACGGCCTACGGCATGGCTCCCTCCGTGTGGCGCGGACAACGCCGGGACCCGGGCCAGGCCCGGGAATTAACGGACTTTTTACCCCCTATCGAGGAGCGAAAGAGCATGGAACTGACCGTAACGATCAAGAAGTTGCCGCCGCTGCGCGTGGCCTGCGTACGGCATGTGGGACCGTATGACCAGTGCGAGGCGGCCTGGGCGAAGCTGTGCGCCGAGGCCGGCAAACGCGGCCTTTTCGGGCCGGAGACACAAATGATCGGCGTGGGGCATGACGATCCCCAGATCACGCCGCCGGAGAAGATCCGTTACGACGCCTGCCTGACCGTGCCGGAGGGTTTTGCCGGCACGCCGGAATTGCCGGTGGCGGTCATTGGCGACGGCGACTACGCCACGGCCGTGGTCAAGGGGCCATATACCCTGCTCGCCGGGGCCTATGCCTGGCTGTGCGGCGTATGGGGGCCGGACTCGGGACGGGAATTCGCCGGCGCGCCGAGCCTGGAGTTCTACTTGAACGACCCCAAGACCACGCCGCCCGAGGAATGGCTGACGGAAATCTGCGTGCCCTTGGAAGCGGCCCGATAGGCGCGAAGAGATGCCACAGGGGCGGCATGTTGCGCGCCGCCCCTTGACCCCGATCCCCAACCGGCGTTTACCAACCCTCATGTCCTACCGCTTTATCGCCGCCCAGCCCGGGCATATTGCAGGCATCTGCCAAGCCCATCGGAAAGCCGTCCTTGGCTTGGCCGGGGACTGCTACACCGGAAAAGAACTGGCGGCCTGGGCCGCTTGCATGCGTCCGGAAACCGTCAGGCAGGCCCTGGCCGATACCGGCAAGACCTTCCTCGTGGCCCTGGCCGTCGGGAACGTGGCGGGATTCGTGCTTTTTGACCCAGGTAACGTCTGGGCCATGTATGTCCTGCCGGAACATTCACGGCGGGGGCTGGGAGCCGCTTTGCTGGCTCTGGCCGAGCAGGCCGCGCGGCGGGAAGAACTGGCCGCCCTGCGCCTGACCGCTTCCTGCAATGCCGTGCGCTTCTACACGGCTCACGGCTTTCGCGCCGCCGGAGAGGAATTTTTCTTCCTGGAAGAGGGGATCGCCCTGCGCTGCGTGCGGATGGAAAAGAGCCTGACCCCGGAGCCGCAATCCGTCATCGAAGCGCCATAGCGGGCAAAATTACCTCCGCCTTGCCCACCTGGGAGAAAAACGCCCGCACCAGCTTGCCGGCCGGATCGAGATAGGCCGTGAGCGTAAAGGGCACGGCCGGACCGCGCACCTCGGCCACCAGGGGATTTATGGCCATGAATCGCAGGTCCTTGAAGGTGACGGTGGAGCCTTGCGGGGTGGTGTCCGCGGATTTGACCGGAAAATCGGTGAACCAGACGTACTCGGAAAAAACCGGGGCCTGCCGGCCCAGGGCTTCGAGTTCGGCCCGGCCGGCCTTGTGGAAAAGGCGTACGGGCAAGAGCGTATCCGGCGCGGTCAGGGTCAACCCCGTCAGCAGATACGAATCCCCCTTGTCGGCCACGACCTTCCACCACAGCGGGGCAAAGGCGTCGGGCTGCACGGTGATGGACGCGACCGTATCTCCCTGCCTGGCCAGAAGCGCCTGAGCCCGGGCGGCCACGAACCGGCCCACGCCGAAGCCAAACGCCGGCCAGGCCAGCAGTACGACCAATCCGGCCGTGGCCAGCTTCTTGCGGGCCAAGGGACGAAGCGCCCCGACAACCCCCAGCGCCACCAGGGTCAGGGTGTAGAGCGGGTCGATGATGAAGACCGAGGGAAAGGAGACGCGAACATCGGAGAACGGCAGGAAAATCCCCGTGCCATACGTGGTGATGCAGTCGAGAAAAAGGTGCGACAGCACGCACAGGTAAAAAAGGACAAAGAGCCGCGCCAGGGTGGCCTCGCGCCAGAACCGGCTCACGACAAAGGCTAAAAGCCAGGCCATGGCCGCACCGCCCAAAAGCGAATGGGTCAGCCCCCGGTGGTAGCGCATATAGGCTTCCGGGCCGAAAAACGTGACAACGTTGTCGATGTCGGGCATCCAGGCGGCAAAGGCGGCCAGGGGCACGAGCGCCCGCCCGGCCGGAAAGCGGTCCTTGGCGGCCTGCCCGATGAGCACGCCGGCCGCGATGTGGGTAACTGGGTCCATGGAGCCTCCCAAAATGCCCTGTCAGTCAATTTTCCTAGAATAGGGCCGATTTCGCATTTGACAAGGAGCGCCGCTGCGCTACAGTGCGCCCCGGCGCGTTCGCGCCCAAATCATCCCCTTTTATTTCGGAGCGATCATGGCAGACAAGACGCCGGACACCAAGGACATGCCGGCCGATGGCGAATTCGCCGCGCTCATGGAGGCCTCCTTGGCCGAATGCGGCGGCGAAATCAACGTTGGCGACCGTATCACCGGACCTATCATCACCATCACCGATACCACCGTGGTGGTGGATACCGGCACCAAGCTCGACGGAGTGGCCGACAAGTCGGAATTTCTCGACGAAGAAGGCGCGCTGACCGTCAGCGAAGGCGAATCCGTGACCCTGTACGTCGTTTCCCTGCGCGGCGACGAAGTCCTGTTGTCCAAGGCTTTGACTGGACAAGGCGGGGCCGAGGCGCTGCGGACGGCGTTCGAGGCGGGCGTACCCGTCGAGGGCAAGGTGACGGCCTCGCGCAAGGGCGGCTTCGATGTGGAAATTCTCCACCAGAGGGCGTTTTGTCCGGTCAGCCAGATCGACATCGCCTTCACCGAAAACCCCGAAGCCCATGTCGGCCAGACCTACAATTTCGCCATAACCACCTTCGAGCGTGACGGCCGTAACATTGTCGTCTCCCGGCGCAAGCTGCTCGAAGAGGAACGGGCCGAATCGGAATTGCGGTTCCTGGAATCGGTCAATCCCGGCGACATCATCCCGGCTGTGATTACCCGCTTCGCCACCTTCGGGGCCTTCGCCGAAGTGGCGCCCGGGCTCGAAGGGCTGGTGCACCTGTCCGAGCTTTCCTGGTCCCGGGCCGAAAAGCCCGAGGACGCCGTGTCCCTCGGCCAGGCCACCACGGTCAAGGTGCTGGCGTTTGACCGCGACAAGAAAGGCCGCCCCCGCATTTCGCTTTCCATCAAACAGGCCGGTCCGGATCCCTGGGACAGCGTGGGCGAAAAGTTCGCGGTCGGGGACAAGGTCGACGGCAAAGTGACGCGCCTGGCCGATTTCGGCGCGTTTGTGGAACTTGCCCCGGGCATCGAGGGACTCGTCCACGTCAGCGAGATGAGCCACACCCGCCGCATCGCCAAGCCGTCCGATGTGGTCAATCCGGGCGACGTCGTCACCGTGTCCATCAAGGACATCGACCTGGCCAAGCGGCGCATTTCCCTAAGCCTCAAGGAAGCGGCCGGCGATCCCTGGGAAAAGGTCCCCGAGACCTTCACCGTGGGCGCGACCGTCGAGGGCACCGTGGAGAACCGCCAGCAGTACGGGCTGTTCATCAACCTGGCCCCCGGGGTGACCGGCCTTTTGCCGGCGTCCAAGCTGCGCGACGCCCTGGAGCCGGCGACCTATGAAAAGGTTTCGTCCGGCGACACGGTCCCGGTCATCATCTCCGAGATCGACACGGAAAAGCGCAAGATGACGCTCTCCCCGGTCGGCGGCACCAAGGAACGGGATTTCAAGCGGGATCACCGTGGTGGCCATGGCGACCATGAGAACGATGACTGGCGGCAGTACAAAAAGGAAAAATCCGCCAGCGTTTCCGGCGGTGGCCTGGGCCTCCTTGGCGAAAAGCTCCAGGAAGCCCTGTCCCGCAAGAAGGGATAAAGGGATTCAAAGCGTGCCGGGGGAAAACCTTTCTGAAGAAAGGTTCTTCCCCCGGACCCCCTTTCCAAAGACTTTTCGTAATAACGGCATGTTTTCGCCAACTGTCCGTTCCATCATCACATTTAAAAGATTTAGGAAGGGGAGAGCGCGAGAGGGGAGAACCCTTTTTAAAGGGTTTCCCCTCTCGCACTGCCTTTTATTTTAAGGAGGACCCGTGGCGGCTGAGCCTAATAAAATTATTTATTCGATGATCCGCGTCAGCAAGTTTCACGACAAGAAGCCGATCATCAAGGACATCTCGCTGTCGTATTTCTACGGCGCCAAGATCGGGGTGCTGGGGCTCAACGGCGCGGGCAAATCCACGCTGCTCAGAATTCTGGCCGGGGTGGACAAGGATTTCCAGGGCGAAACCGTCCTGACCCCGGGCCACACCATCGGCTACCTGGAGCAGGACCCGCTGGTGGACGTGCAAAAGACGGTGCGCGAGGTGGTCGAGGAAGGCGTGGCCGAAACGGTGGCGCTTTTAAAGGAATTCGAGGACATCAACGCCGCCTTTGCCGAGCCCATGGACGACGACGCCATGAACGCGCTGATCGAACGCCAGGGCGAGGTCCAGGAAAAGCTCGACGCCTGCGACGCCTGGGAGCTCGACAGCAGGCTGGAGATGGCCATGGACGCCCTGCGCTGTCCGCCGCCGGACACGCCCGTGTCTGTGCTCTCGGGCGGCGAGCGTCGCCGCGTGGCGTTGTGCCGGCTGTTTCTCCAGAAGCCCGACATCATGCTCCTCGACGAGCCCACCAACCACCTGGACGCCGAAACCGTGGCCTGGATGGAGCATTTCCTGCACGGCTACCCGGGCACGGTCATCGCCGTCACCCACGACCGCTACTTCCTGGACAACGTGGCCGGCTGGATCCTGGAGCTCGATCGGGGCCGGGGCATTCCCTGGAAGGGCAACTATTCCTCGTGGCTGGAGCAGAAACAGGAACGGCTGCGCCAGGAGGAAAAGTCGGAAAGCGAGCGCCAGAAGACCCTGGCCCGCGAACTCGAGTGGGTGCGCATGTCCCCGCACGGCCGCCACGCCAAGTCCAAGGCCCGCATCACGGCCTACGAATCCCTGGCTTCCCAGGAATCCGACCGGTTGGCCAAGGATCTGGAGATCTACATTCCGCCCGGACCGCGCCTGGGCAAAAACGTCATCGAGGCCGAAGGCGTGGCCAAGGGCTTCGACGACAAGCTGCTTTTCGAGAACCTGACCTTCACCGTGCCGCGCGGAGCCATTGTCGGCATCATCGGCCCCAACGGCGCGGGCAAGACCACCATGTTCAAGCTCATAACCGGTCAGGAGACGCCTGACGCCGGGTCCTTCAAACTCGGCGAGACGGTGCAGCTGGCCTACGTGGACCAGAACCGCGAAAGCCTCGACCCGGAAAAGACCGTGTTCGAGGCCGTGGGCGAAGGCTACGACACCATCCGGCTGGGCACGAGGGACGTCAACGCCCGCGCCTATGTGGCCCGGTTCAACTTCACCGGCCAGGACCAGCAAAAGAAGGTCAAGGTGCTCTCCGGCGGCGAGAAGAATCGGCTGCACCTGGCGCTGATGCTCAAAAGCGGCGCCAACGTGCTGCTGCTCGACGAACCGACCAACGACCTGGACGTCAATACCCTGCGGGCACTGGAAGACGCGCTTTTGTCCTTTGCCGGCTCGGCCCTGGTCATCAGCCACGACCGCTGGTTTCTCGACCGCGTGGCCAGCCACATCCTGGCCTTCGATGGCGAAAGCCAGGTGGTCTTTTTCGACGGCAACTTCACGGAATACGAGGCCGACCGCAAGGCCCGCCTCGGCGCCGACGCCGACATCCCCCACCGCATCAAATACCGGCATTTCAGCCGGGCCTGAGGCTGAAGAGATGCGAGAGGGGAAACCCTTTGAAAAGGTTTTCCCCTCTCGCGCTCTCCCCTTCCTAAACTTTTTAATGGGTAGTGGCCGTAGCGATACGATGCTGTTACCGTGAGAAGTTTTTGGAGAAGGGGTCCGGGGGAGAACCTTTTTTCAAAAAGGTTCTCCCCCGGCACTCTTCCAAAAAAACTACTCCGGCGACCGAATCAACTGCACGCGGCCGATCTGCCCGTCGGTCAGGCGGACCTTGATCCCGCGCGAATGAAACGGGGACTTGGTCAGGATGTCCTTGACCACGCCTTCGGTCAGCGCGCCGGAGCGCTGGTCCTTTTTGAGCACGATGGCCACGGCGAGCCCCGGGCGGATGTCGGCGCGTTTGGTGCCGTCTGGCATGATGACGCCCCCTACGCCGGCACGAAGCGCAAAAACTTGCGCGGTTTCTCGTAGCCGTCGGCCAGGGGGGAAAGGGCTTCCATGCGCCAGCGCGGGGCAAGATAGTCCCGCACATAGTCGAGGAGCCGGAAATCGCCGCCGTCGATATATCGGGACGGATAGATGTCCCGCAGGCGTCCGGGCGTCGAGCCGAGTTCCTTGCGTATCCAGTAGATTTTCTGCACCGACACGATCAACTCCCGATCCGAAAGCCGCTCCAGGAACGCCAGGGCCGGCGCCACCCGGTTTTGCATCACAAAGGTCTTGCCGATAAATTCCACCAGCATGGCGATGTCGAATGTGCGCGAAAGCAGCGTGCAGGCCGGATCCTCGAGGTCGTGGCACTCGAAGGCCACGCCGTCGATATGAAAGTGTTCCCTTAAAAGCGAACAGCCGTCGAGGACCATGGGCTCCCGGTCCACACCCACCACCGAGGCAGCGCCGAGCCGGCGGGCCTGAAAGCTGAAAAATCCGAAATTGCAGCCGAGGTCGACCACCGTACGGCCGGCGAAATCGATGCGCGAAAAGGCGTCGAGGGTCCCGGCGTCGATGGGCTCTTTCCCTGGCACGAGAACACGAAAATCCGTGTCATACACCGTACGGTAGCGATGCTCCGGCGCGATGGCGTCGGCCAGAGCCAAAAATTCCTGAAGGGGGGGCATGCGGGCTCCGATTACAAAAGATTCACCTTTGGTAGACCAGAAAGTCCGCACAAATCAACCCGCAAGCCCGGACAGGCTGTCGGCGACCTTGGCCGCCTGCTTTGGGCCAAGGCCGGCTTTGGCCGCTATATCGGCCGGGCTGGCCGCTTTCATGGCCGCAACCGAGCCGAACGCCTCCCACAATTTTCGCGCCGTCTTGGGCCCCACTCCCGGAAGATCGAGCACCGCGCTTTGCAGTCCCGTCTTATTCCTGGCCAGGCGCTGCCGGCCGATGGAAAAATCATGGACCGCGTCGCGCACACGCTGGAGAAAAAGCAGTTCCGGCGATCCGGGCCGAAGCGCCAGCGGATTCTTGCGGCCCGGCACGTAAATGACGTCCCCCATCTCGTTTTGGCTGCGCGTGTCGCCCTTGGCGATGGACGCCAGGGCAAAGGCCCCGCCGGCTCCCGCCTCGGTCAGGGCGCGAAGGACCGCCTCGAGCTGGCCCTTGCCGCCGTCGACAAGGAGCAGGTCCGGCCACGGCGGCCCGGATGCGGCCCGTTTGGCGGCAAAGGAGGCCAGGGCCAAGTAGTCGTCGGACGTGCCCTCGAGTTCCGGGAAGGCATAGGCCCGGTAATCGCTTTTTTTGGGCGCCCCCTCCTCGAAAACCACCATCCCCACCCGCACGCCCTTGCCGCCGAGGTGCGAGACGTCCACGGCCTCGATGCGGCTAAGCGCCGCCACACCAAAGGCGGTCGCAAGCGAAGGCAGCACGTCGCGCTCGGCCGCCTTGACCGCCTCCTCGGCGGCGCGCCGGGCATTGGCCCCGGCCAGCTCCAGCAGCTTTCGCTCCTCGCGCCCGCGCGGCGCGCCCAAACGCACCGGCCCGCCCCGGCGCTCGGCCAGAATCTCGGCCAGGGCCGCACCGTCGCCCGAAGTCTCTCCGGTCGCATCGGCGACTTCGGATTCGCCGTCCGCAATGGAACCCGCGGCCGTTTGCGGGGCCAGGCTTGGCGGCACCACCACCCGGGCCGGAATGAAGCTCTCGGGCCGGTAGAACTGCACCAGGGCGCTGCCGGCCGCGCCGACCGCCTCCCCGGCCTCGATGCCCGGAAAGAAAAACGTCTTGCGGTCAAGGAGCCGCCCCTGGCGCACAAAAAGCACGCACAGCCCCACGCCGTGGTCGGTGACAGTAAAATCGGCCACGTCCATGTCGACCAGACGCGTCAGCACGGTCGCCTGCCCCTCCACCGTGCGCCGCATGGCGAAAAGAAGATCGCGAAGCCGGGCCGCCGCCTCGAAATCCAACCGTTCGGAGGCCTGCTCCATCTCCTTTTGCACGGATTTGAGCACCTCGGCCGAGCGGCCGGTCAAGAAGGCCTCCACCCGGTGCACCAACGCCATGTACGTTTCGGGCTCCACGGCCTTGACGCACGGGGCCAGGCATTGGCCGATGAAGTGGTACAGGCAGGGCCGGATGCGGTTGTTGAGGGTCTTGTCGCCGCATTTGCGCAGGGCGAACACCCGGCCGAGCTCCTTCCAGGTGGTCCGGGCCGCGGCGGCCGAGGTGAACGGACCGAAGTAGGCCGCGCCGTCGCGCACCACGCGCCGGGTGAAGGCCAGACGCGGGTAGGGCGAGCGCTTGTCGAGCTTGAACAGGATGTAGTTTTTGTCGTCCTTGAGCACCACATTGTAGCGCGGGCGGTGCTTTTTGATCAGGCTCGACTCCAGGAGCAGCGCCTCTTTTTCCGAGGCGGTCAGCAGCACCTCCACCGCCGCGATGCGCGCGACCAGGGCGATGGTCTTGACGCTGTGGCCGGCCTCGCCCCGGAAATAGGAACCGAGCCGGGCGCGCAGGTTTTTGGCCTTGCCGACGTAGAGAATTTTCCCCTTGGCGCCTTTCATAAGATAAACACCCGGGGACGTTGGGTAATTTTGAGGTACAAAATCGAACATGGAAAAGAATTCTAGTCCGGTCGCCGTCCGGACTCAAGCCCCCCTTAGCCGCAACTTGTCGCCTTGCGGCTAAGGGTCCCTTGCCCTTGGAGATAGAGGCGTGTAATACGAGGCGGACATGGACACGGCTTTGCAAAGGCGGATTTCGGTCATCGGCGCGGGGACGTGCGACGCGGCCACCTCCGAGGTGGCCCGGCGTCTTGGCGCCCTTCTGGCCGGCCGGGGATGGACCGTCGTATGCGGGGGACTTGGCGGCGTCATGACCGCCGTCTGCCAGGGCGCGCGCGAAGCCGGCGGACGCACCATCGGCATCCTTCCCGGCGACGACCCGGCAGCGGCCAATCCCTACGTCGACGTGCCCATCGTCACCGGCATTGGCATTGCGCGAAACGTGTTGGTGGTCAAAAACGGCGAAGCGGCGATAGCCGTTTCCGGCGGGGCCGGGACCCTGTCGGAAATCGGCGTGGCGCTCAAAATCGGCCGCCCGGTGGTGGCCATCGGGCACCACGCGGCCCTTTCCGGCGTCCGGCCCGCCGCCACGCCCGAGGAAGCTGTCGCGCTGACCGCTTCCCTGCTCGGCGTTGCTTGAATTTTCGGAGAAAATGGTACGTATGGAAGTTTTGTGGGCGCCTTGGCGCATGGACTACATTCTCGGACCCAAGCCGGACGCCTGCGTGTTCTGCCTGCCCGAGAACCGGGACGAAGACAGGGAACGGCTGGTGCTGGCCAGAGGGCGGCACACGTTCGTGATCATGAACAAGTTCCCCTACAACTGCGGACACTTGATGGTCACGCCGTTTCGCCACGCGAGCTGCCTGACCGAACTGACGCCCGAGGAAACCCTGGAGTTGACCCGGGGGCTGACCTATTGCACCAGGGTGATGCAGGAATCCATGCATCCCCAAGGCATCAACATCGGCCTCAACCTCGGCGAGGCGGCCGGGTCGGGCATTGCCGCCCACCTGCATTTCCAGATGGTACCCCGTTGGAACGGCGACTCCTCGTTCATGGCCGTTTTCGGGGAGACGCGGGTCGTACCGCAGCATCTGCTCTCCACCTATGACCGGCTTCTGCCTTATTTTACGGATTACCCCGCAACCGTTACGTCGTGACAAGGAGGCCTCCATGCGCGTGATCAAGGTGCTTTTCCTGCTTGCATTCTTCTTTTTCTGCATGCTGTTTTTCGTGCAGAACACGGCCATATTGGAAACCCCTTTGCTGCTGAAACTCGAGGTCTTCGGCCTCCACGCCGAAACGGCCGCGGTTCCCTTCTACGTGGTGCTCCTTTTGTCCTTTGTCGCCGGCGGCTTCTTTTGCACCCTGTATTTCCTGGCCGAGAAAGTCCGGTTGGCCTCTGCGGTGCGCAGCCTGCAAAACAAGGTCAACGCCATGGAAAAGCAGCTGGCCCAGAAAAAATCCACCGTGGCCTCTCCCCTCGTGACGCCCAACTACGCCGCCGCCACCGCCAGCACGCCGACGCTGTCCACAAGCGAGGACACGGCCGCTGCAAAAAAAGACGACGCCTAGTTCGTCGCCACCCGTTACGCCGTGGGGGAAATCAAAATGACCCCCATGCTGGAGCAGTACCTGCGCCTCAAGGGAGATCATCCCGGCGCGTTGCTGTTTTATCGCATGGGGGATTTCTATGAGATGTTTTTCGAGGACGCCGAAACGGCGGCCCGAGAACTGCAGCTGACCCTGACCTCGCGCAATCCCGAGGCGGAAAGCCCCATTCCCATGTGCGGGGTGCCGCACCAGGCCATCGAGGGCTATCTGACCCAACTGCTGGAAAAGGGGTTCAAGGTCGCGGTCTGCGACCAGATCGAGGACCCCAAGCAGGCCAAGGGGCTGGTCAAGCGGGCCGTGACCAGGGTGCTCACCCCGGGCACGGCCGTCGAGGAAGGCAACCTGCGGGCCAAGGAACACAACTTCCTGGCCGCCCTCTACTTCGACGCCGACGAACGGGCCGGCGGACTCGCCTGGGTCGATTTCTCCACCGGCGAGTGGTCGGGCCTTTTCGCCCGCGACGCCGCGCGCCTGTGGCAGTGGGCGGCAAAAATCGGCCCCCGGGAACTGCTTCTGCCCGACGGCCTGGAGCCGCCCCGCGATTTCGCCCGCGAGGGCATGCAGATCAGCCGCTTTCCCCTGCGCCCGCATTTCGATCTGAGCAGCGGCCGCGACAAGGTCTTAAAAGCCCAGGGGGTGGCCGATCTGGCCGCCCTGGACGTCGGCGACAAGCCCCAGCTGGTGCGGGCCATGGGGGCGCTCCTGACCTACCTTGCCAGCAACCAGATGCGCGACATCGGGCATCTGGCCCCCTTCAAGCCGGTCAACCTCGGCCGGCACATGCTCATCGACGAAGTGACCGAGCGCAATCTGGAGATTTTCCGCCGTCTGGACGGTCGCAAGGGCCAAGGCACGCTGTGGCATGTCCTGGACCGTACCGTCACGCCCATGGGCGGGCGGCTGCTCGAATCCTGGCTACGCCAGCCCTGGCTCGATCCCGCGCCCATCCTCGAGACCCAGGACGCGGTGGCCTGGCTGGTCGGAGACGAAGAACGCAGAACGGCCCTTCGCGAGGCGCTCGGCGGCGTCTACGACCTGGAGCGGCTGACCACGCGCATCTTTCTCAATCGGGCCGCGCCACGGGATTTCACCGCCCTGCGGCAGTCCCTTGCCGCCCTGCCGAGCCTGCGCGCCCTGGCGGCCGCTGCCGCCGAACCGCCCAAGGCGGCGAGCGACCTCCTTTCCGGCTGGGACGACCTGGACGACGCCTGCGAACTGCTTTCGCGCGCCCTGGTCGATTCGCCGCCGGTGCTGGTCACGGAGGGCGGACTTTTCAAGCCCGGCTACAACCCCGACCTCGACGAACTGATGGAGCTGACCGAGCACGGCGAGGAGCGCATCCGCCAGCTTTTGGCCGAGGAACGGGAAGGCTGCAAGCTCCCGAAGCTCAAGCTCGGCTACAACCGGGTTTTCGGCTACTATTTCGAACTGACCAAATCCGCCGGCTATCCGCCCGAGCATTTCGAGCGCCGCCAGACGCTGGCCAACTGCGAGCGCTACGTCACCCCACGGCTCAAAGAGCTCGAGGAAAAGCTCATGGCGGCCGGGGAAAAGCGCAAGACCCTCGAATACAATCTTTTCGTCGCCCTGCGCGACCACATCGCCGCGCTTCGCGACCGCATCATGGACACGGCCGCCCGCGTGGCCAGGCTCGACGTCTGGCAGGGACTGGCCGAGGCGGCGGTCGTCAACGACTGGACGCGGCCCGAATTGCGCCAGGACCTGGACATCCGCATCCGGGCCGGCCGCCATCCGGTCATCGAGGCCGTCCAGGGCGTCGGCAACTACATCCCCAACGACGTGACCCTCGACGACGCCACGCGGGTGCTGCTCATCACCGGCCCCAACATGGCCGGCAAATCCACGGTGCTGCGCCAGACCGCCATCATCGCCCTGCTGGCCCAGATCGGCTCCTTCGTGCCGGCCACCAAGGCCGAAATCGGGCTGGTCGACCGGGTGTTCTGCCGGGTCGGGGCCTCGGACAACCTGGCCCAGGGCCAGTCCACCTTCATGGTGGAGATGATGGAGACGGCCCGCATCCTGCGTCAGGCCGGCCGGCGAAGCCTCGTCATCCTGGACGAGATCGGCCGGGGCACGGCCACCTTCGACGGTCTGGCCCTGGCCTGGGCCGTGGTCGAGGATCTGTGCGGCCGTGACGACGGCCAGGGCGTGCGCACCCTTTTCGCCACCCATTACCATGAGCTGACCGCCCTGGAAGGCAGGCTGCCGCGCCTTCGAAACGCCAACATCGCGGTCAAGGAATGGAAGGGCGACATCGTCTTTTTGCGGCGACTTCTGCCCGGCCCGGCCGACCGCAGCTACGGGGTCGAGGTGGCAAGGCTTGCCGGCGTGCCCCGAAACGTGGTGCGCCGCGCCCGGCAGCTGCTCGAGGAACTGGAGCGCAGCCGCGACCCGGCCCATGCCGCGCGGGGCAACCGTGAACGGGGCCAACCCATCCTGCCCGGGCTTTTCACCGCCCCGGCTCCCACGCCCGATACGCCCCCCGAGGCCGCGGTTTCCCCACTTCTTGACGAACTCTCCCGGCTCGAACTAGACCGGATTACACCGCTTGAAGCACTCACCCTGCTGACAGACTGGAAAACCCGTTTTGGCGGCAATGCTTCCCAAGGAGACTGACCCATGCATCATTTCCAGTACCGTGGCGGCGAACTTTACGCCGAGGACGTGCCTGTCTCGACCCTTGTCGCCGCCTACGGCACGCCGCTTTACATCTATAGCGCCGCCACCCTGCGTCGCCATTTCGAAGCCTTCGATTCCGCCTTCGACGGCTTGGCGCACCTCACCTGCTTCTCGGTCAAGGCCAATTCCAACCTGGCCGTGCTGCGCACCCTCGGGGCCATGGGCGCCGGCGTGGACATCGTGTCGGGCGGGGAGCTCTACCGGGCGCTTGCCGCCGGCATCGACCCGGCCAAGATCGTCTATTCGGGCGTGGGCAAGCGGGGAAGCGAAATCGAGGAGGCGCTTGGCGCCGGCATCCTCATGTTCAACGTCGAATCCATGGGCGAACTCGAGCGCATCAGCGCCATCGCCTCGCGGCTGGGCAAAAAAGCCAGCGTCAGCCTGCGCATCAATCCCGACGTGGACCCCAAGACCCATCCCTACATTTCCACGGGGCTCAAAAAGAACAAGTTCGGCCTGGACATGGAAACATCCCTGGCCGCTTACGGCCGGGCCATGGAACTGCCGGGCGTGACGCCGGTCGGCATCGACTGCCACATCGGTTCCCAGCTCACCTCCATCGACCCCTTCCTCGAAGCCCTGGACAAGATCCTGACCTTCCGTGAAAAGCTCGTCGCCATGGGCGTCCCTCTCCGCTATCTCGATCTCGGCGGCGGACTCGGCATCCAGTACAACGAGGAGGAGCCGCCCCATCCCCGCGAGTTCGGCCAGGCGCTCACCAAGGCCCTGGGCGATCTGCCGCTGACGCTCATCCTCGAGCCGGGCCGGGTCATCGTCGGCAACGCCGGCATCCTGGTCACCGAAGTCGTGTACACCAAAAAAACGCCGAGCAAGGATTTCGTTATCGTGGACGCGGCCATGAACGACCTCATCCGGCCCTCGCTCTACGATTCCTACCACGCCATCCGCGAGGTGCGCCCGGCCGAGCGCGAGATGCTCAATGTCGACGTGGTCGGCCCCATCTGCGAATCCGGCGATTTCCTGGCCCGGGATCGGGAATTGCCGTCCGTGGCCCCGGGCGAATACCTGGCCGTCTACTCGGCCGGCGCCTATGGCTTCACCATGTCCTCCAACTACAACTCCCGCCCCCGCGCGGCCGAGGTGCTGGTGGACGGCGACACGGTGACCCTGGCCCGTCGCCGCGAGACCTACGAAGACCTGGTCGCCCTCGAACGCTAAGCCCGGGCTCCTCCCTTTTCCCGACATTCCCGGCGTCTCCCCCAGGGCGGAGACGTCCGGGAAGTCCGTAAGCGCCTCCTTGACCGGGGAGGACCGCATCATTATCCTCTGCTTTTGTGGGGAAGCCGCGTCGACGGCCCCCCTTTTTTCCAATGCCGTGAAAACGACCATCGTCCGGAGGAATACGCCGTGCATGCCGCCTTGCCCGTGCTTTTGGCCTTGCAGATCGTCTTTTGCGGCGACAGCATCACCAAGGGCTGGGAAATCAACAACCTCTTCGACCAGCCCCAGAAGGTCTACATCAACGGCGTCGACTCCTGCACCAGCGGCGATATTTTAAAGCGCATCGAGCCCATTGCCGCCAAGAAGCCGCACAAGCTTTTTTTAATGATCGGCATCAATGAAATACAGGCCCAGAACCGCATCATCGACAACTACGAGAAAATCATCAGCAAGATACAGGAAATCTCGCCCTACACGCGCATCTACGTGCAAAGCATCCTGCCCACCCGCCGCCAAGACATCGATAACGCCGACATCATCGCCACCAATGCCCGGCTCAGGGAACTGTGCGACCGGCAGAACCATTTCGTGCGCTATATCGATCTCTACGACTCCTTTGTGGCCGACGACGGCAAGCTCGGCCCCAATTTCACCAGGGACGGCATCCACCTGACGAAAAACGCCTATTCCCTCTGGAAAAAGCTCATCGTCAGCCAGATGTAACGGCGTCACGCCGTTTCGGCAGTGGCCGCCAGTGCGCAGCGAGAGACTTCCCCATGGGGTTGGCAAAGGAGGCCCGCCATGTCGCAACGTTCCGCGCCGTATGCTGTCGCCGGGAGGGAAACCATCCTTGAGACCGAAGACGCCCGTGTAACGCTTTTCACCCTCGCCCCCGGCCAGTCCATCCCGCCCCACCTCCACTCCATCGTCAGCGACACGACCTTTTGCCTGTCCGGCGCGGCCGTCCTGACGCTGCGCGATCCGCAGGAACGCCTGCGCCTTGAACCGGGCGACCGGGCCACGGTTGCGCCCGGACGGCCGCACAGCGTGGCCAATGCGGGCGATGTCCCGGTGCGCCTGCTGCTTATCCAGGGCCCCGGGACCTACGATTTCCTGCCGGTCTGACGCGGCGTCTTCCAAGCGCGACTCTTTTTTCTCGCGCTTGTCATGACAAACCCGGTCGGGATGCGTATAGGGATTCCAAACCCTCCGACATACTTCACGGATTCCCAAAGGAGATCACCATGAGCGACAAATCCAATCTGTTCCATTGCGATGAGAAGCTTCTGACCTATGACGCCGCCGTCGTTCTGGAAAAAATCGTGGACGGCCTGCGCCAGCGCAAACTCGTCGGCAACGGCGAAAACGGCCCGGTCTGCATCGACCTGCCGCTTCTGGCCAATCTGGAGATCGCGTTCAAGGAGAAGGTCAAACCCGGCAAGTCCAAACGGAAGCTCTCCATCGAGCTGGCCTGGAAGGAAGAGGAAGAAAAGCCCTCTCTGGATTAAGGGCGTAAGGCCTGTTGCAAAAATTGCGCGAGAGGGGAAATCCTTTGAAAGGGATTTCCCCTCCCTTTTTGCGCTATGCCACCCTCTGCCGTGGCAACCTGTTGAAGGGGGCCCGGGGAAAAACTTTTCGTAGGACAACGGCCCCCCGGCTCTTCCCCCCTTAGCCGCAGACAGGCTGGGGGTTCAGGATGTGTGGCGAGACCGCGCGGACCGAGGCCGTGCCGGTCAGCAGCATGGCGGCGGTGAGTTCGGCCTTGATTTTGTTGAGTAAGAAGCTCACGCCCTCGGCCCCACCGCCGAATGCGCCGACCGCCAGCGGCCGGCCGATCAGCACCGCGTCGGCCCCCAGAGCGAGGTATTTGAGCACGTCGGCCCCGGTGCGCACGCCGCCGTCGGCCAAAATCACGCCCCGGCCCTTGACCGCCCGGGCAATGGCCGGCAGCACCTCGGCCGCGCCCGGGGTGTGGTCGAGCACCCGGCCGCCGTGGTTGGAGACCACAATGCCGGCCGCGCCGGCGTCGAAGGCGACGAGCGCCTCGTCCGGGGTCATGATGCCCTTGACGATAAAGGGGAGCCTGGTGGCCCCGACCAGCTCGCGCAGCTCCGCCGGGGATTTCGGGGAAACGGGCTGGCCCTTGAGCGCCATGACCAGCAGTCCCGCGCCGTCCACGTCCATGCCGGCGGCAACGGCCCCGGCGTCCGCGGCCCGGGCGAGCATCTCCTTGACCGCATCCTGGCCGCGCGGCTTGATAAACGGGATGCCCCGGCCGCCCCGGTCACGGATGGCGGCAAGGCCGCTGCCGAAGAAGGCCGGATCGGCCCCGTCGCCGCAGGCCCCGAGCGTCCCGGCGGCGTCGGCCCCTTCGATGATCATGCGGATGAAGGCCTCCTCGGAGAGCTTGCCGCCCATGTTGTAGAGCACGCCGGTCATGGGGGCGGCCAGTACGGGCATGGAAAGTTCGCGCCCGAAAAGCGTGACGGTGGTGTCGGCGGTTTTCACCTCGTGCAAGGTGCGCATATTGAGGCGATAGCCGGACAGGGCGGCCAGGTTGGCCTTGAAGGACGACGCCGTGGCCATCCCCCCCATACCCGGGGCCTCGCCGGCACAGGCCCGACCGTCGCAGACCGGGCACACCCGGCAAAATCCCTTGAGAGCTTCCCTGGCTTTTGTACGAAGCGTCGTCAGATCCATCGTGCGCCTCCCATGGCAGAAAGTATTACGGACCGCGCCCCGGCGGTCCGGCCAGCAGCCGTCCTACCCCGGTGGACATGCGGCGGCAACCCTTTCAGGCAAAGGCTTGCGGGCAGGCGCTCCCCCGGCTATCCAACGGAAGACGGCGGTTTTTTCACGTGACTTGGCCTTTGTCCCCATGGTAAGCGCCACCTGCGAATGCGGCGATTACGCCGCTTTTTCAAAGCCAGAAACGAGGAGCCTATGCGGCCGACTATCGCCTGTGCGGCGTTTGCATTGTGCATTGGGCTTTGCGCCTGCTCCGG
This sequence comes from Desulfovibrio sp. JY, assembly GCA_021730285.1. Lineage (NCBI taxonomy): Bacteria > Pseudomonadati > Thermodesulfobacteriota > Desulfovibrionia > Desulfovibrionales > Desulfovibrionaceae > Desulfovibrio > Desulfovibrio sp. JY. Next base: position 3,503,677 of record CP082962.1, on the reverse strand, counting down.
AGGGGACAAGGATTCCTTCCGCAATGTCGATCATGATAGAAACGGCGCGATTTCCTACGAGGAATTGCTGTTCGTCTTCCCCGACGTCACCCCGGATGTCTTTTCCAAGCTGGACGCCGACGGCAGCGGCGGTCTGTCCGAAGCGGAATACAAGGCCTTCCTGAAGGGCGACGCGACCGCCGCCGGCAAGAAGGCCGCCGGGACCCCGGCCGCGCCCAAGGGGCAGGCGCGCCCCGGCGTCTCCGAGCCGTCGGCCACGCCGCTCAAGGGCGAGGATGTCATCGAAATCCCGGCCCCCGGCCTCGAGCAAAAGGCCAAGTCCAAGCCCGAAAAGGGGAAAAAGGAAGCCAAGGAGCAAAAGTCCCGGCCGGACGCCGCCAGGACCGAACCGACCCAGTATACCGTGCAGCGCGGGGATACCTTGACGCGCATCGCCCATACCTTCGGTGTGACGGTGGAGGACATCGTGCGGGCCAACGGCAGCATGAATCCGGATACCCTGCGCGACGGACAGACGCTGACCATTCCGCCCCGCCAGTAACTGCAGACGGCCGGCGAACGACAGGATCAAGATCATGCTGCGAGTGCTGCGAATCGTTGTGACGACGTTTGTGCTGCTGGCCGTGGCCGGGGCGGCAAGCGCCCTGACCAGGGAGGAAATCCTCCAGCGACGTCTGGAGAAGATGCGTCAGGCCGAACCGGTCATGCATACCGAGGAGCAGCAGCGCCAGGAACAAAACGAGCGCAATGCGGCCGCGGTTGCCGTTCAACCGGCCAGAACCGACGACGCGCCCCTGCCCATCCCCGATCCTGTACGGCGACCCTCGCCCGATCCGCGCGGCGGACTGTGGCAAAACAAACCGGCCCAAGCGCCAGCCAAGGCGTCCGCTCCGACGACCAGCGCGCCCCAACAGGCCGCAAATCCCCCGGCGCGCCCCCAATCGCCCCAGGCCACCCTGCCTCCGCCGCCGGCCCCGTCCCTGCCGGCAGAGCAGCCCAAGGCACAGCCCAACCGACAGACTCCGGCCCGCGATCCGGCGTCCGCCGCCTCCCTGGCCGCCATGGCAGCCAAGGCCGCATCCGCCGGCAACCAGCAGACGGCCCTCACCATGATCAACGAGGCCGTGGAAGCCGATCCGTCGAACCCGAACCTTTTCAACAACCGCGCCAACATCTTAAGCAACATGGGCCGGCTCAAGGACGCCCTGCCCGATTACGACCGGGCCATCTCCATGAAGGCGACCGACCCCGCCTACTTCACCAACCGGGGCTATGCCCACGAACGCCTCGGCAACGAGGGTCGGACCTGCGCGGACTACAAAAAGGCCTGCGATCTGGGCGACTGCGAATTCTACAAGAGCTACAAGGCCGAAGGCCACTGCAAGTAGCCAAGCCGTAGCGTCCGTTCGCCAAACGCCTTTCCGGCGGGTGGACGGACGCTACGCTTCGAAGCCCTGCCCGTCGCCGCCCGGCACGACAGGCCGTCCCCGCCAAAACCGCACCAGATCCTCGGGCTCCTCGCGTTCGCGCAGCACATTGAACCGCCCCTGGCGATAGCCCAGTATTCGGGGCATCTGGCGGCTGTTGTAGCGCGACCACATGGCCAGGGTGTAGGCCCCGACGTCGTGGATCGCCACGAGATCGCCGGGCGCGACGTCCGGCAGCTTCGCCTGCCAGACCGGAAAATCCCCCGAGAAGCACAGCGGCCCGGCCAGATGCCACGTGCCGCGCTCCCCGCCTTTGTCCCGACCGTCCGGGGAAAGAAGCGTCACACCGTGGGTCCAGAGATCCGGGTTGTAGCATTCGCGCACGAACATGTCCGCGCCAAGGTGCAGCACGGCCGTGTTGTGCCCGGGCTGGCGCTTGACGTACTCCACGCGGCTGACTGCCAGGCCGCAGGGCGCGTGGAGAAAACGGCCGAATTCCGTGACCAGGTCGAACTGCCCCGAAAAAAGTCCCGGGCACCTTTCCGCCAGCGCCGCCGCATACACGCCCGGCATCGGCGGATCGTCCGTATCGCAGTAGGCCACGGGCAGGCCGCCGCCGAGATCGAAGCGGCGCACCCGGCGCGTCCCCAGCCTGGCGTTGATTTCCAAGGCCAGGTCGTAGATCGCGCCCACCCCGGCCACCAGCATCTCCAGCGAACAGCCCTGGGAGCCGATGTGCACATGGAGTCCTTCCAGCCAGGGGTGACGCGCGAAGGCGGCCAAAATGGCCTCGCGGTCGGCCAGGGGCACGCCGAATTTCGAATAGACCCCAGCCACGCTCGTTGCCTTGATGCGGCCAAGGCCCACCTGGGGGTTGACGCGAAGCCCGGCCCGGGGCGCGCGGCCAAGGGATGCGCCAAGCGTCTCCAACCGCTCCACTTCCTCCAGGTTGTCGGCATTGACGGCAAGGCCCAGGGAGACGGCGAACCGCAGTTCCTCAAGCGTCTTGGCCGGGGAATCGAACACGATGCGGTCGGCCGGGAAACCGGCCTCCAGGGCGAGTTCGACCTCCGGCAGGGATGCTGCCTCGGCCCCGGCCCCAAGCCCGGCCAGAAAGGCCAGGACCGGCGGCAACGGGTTGGCCTTGACCGCCGCAGCGGCCAGGGTGGCCGGGCCAAAGGCCGCCGTCACCTCGCCCAGCCGACGTTCCAGCATATCCAGGTCGTGAAACACCACAGCCGTGTCCGCCTCCCGGATCATGCCGGCGGCAAGGGCTTTTTCCACCAGTTCCATCGCGCAAACCCCAAAACGTTTAAAAGCTAGCGCAACAGCCACCAGCCCGAGGCGGCCAGCCCCACAAGGGCCGCCGGAATGCCCACCCGGGCATGTTCCCAAAAGCCCAGGCGCACCCCGAGCTCTTCGGCCTGACCGGCCACGATCAGGTTGGCGATGCTCCCCGGCAGCAGCAGGTTGCCGGCCAGGGTGCTCGAAACGGCGAGCAGGGTGGCCTGCCCCGGACTGTCGTGTCCCGGCAGCAGGAGCATCACCGCCGGCACGTTGGAGACCACATTGGAAAGCGCTGCGGTGACGGCATAGAGCCAGGCCGGACGTCCCAAATCGATGCCCCAGGTCAGAAGGCCCCGGTGCAGGTCGTCCAGGAATCCCGCCGCCGCCACCTCTTTATTGACCACGAACAGGCCGAGAAAAAGCAGCAGCAACTGCCAGTCGACGAGCGCCAGCGTTTCCCGGGAGGCCATGCGCCGGCTGAGAAGCAAGGCCCCGGCGCAGGCCAGGGCCACGTTCTCCCGGGGCACACCGCCCCAGACGAAGGCGGCCAGACACACGGCCAGGGCGGCCAGCCCCTTGGCCGACTGCCACGGATTCCAGGCGGGAGCGTCGACGCGAAGGGAAATCACCGGCCCGGCGAATCGTCCCCGCCAAGCCCACACGGTAAAGCCCCAGGCCACGACCAGGGAAACGGCCACACAGGGCCAGACCTCCGCCGCATAGCCGGAAAAGGACAGGCGAGCGACCTGTCCGAGCAGCATGTTTTGCGGGTTGCCAATCAAGGTGCCCGCCGAACCGATGTTGGCGGCCATGGCCACCCCGATGAGGTACGGCAGCGGATTGAGTCCCCGGCCCCGGGTCGCCTCGACCACGATGGGGGCCATGGCCAGACAGACGATGTCGTTGGCCAGAAACGCCGAAAGGACAGCCACGGCGAGCATGATCCGGGCGAGCAGCCCGACCGGGGAAGCGGCGGCGGTGACCAGGGAACGGCTGACAGCCGTGTAGAAGCCGCCGAGGCGCAACTGGGCGGAGACGACCATGAGACCGAACAACAGGGCCAAGGTCGGCACGTCGGCCGCGTTCCAGGCCGCCTGGACCGGCATGAGCCCGCTGGCGACCAGCACGATGGCCCCGAGCACGGCCGCGCCGCAACGGTCCAAGGCCAATCCCGGCAGTCGGCCCAATGCCATGGCGGCATAGACCAGCAGAAAAACACAAACAACAACGACCCGCATGTATGATGTGGTGTGAAAAGAAAGTGCGAGAGGGGAAACCCTTTAAAAAGGGTTCTCCCCTCTCGCGCTCTCCCCTTCCTAAAGTTTATAATGGGACTACAGGTACTAACTAAGACCTTACATTATACTATTAAAGTCTTTTGAAAGGGGGTCTGGGGGAAAACTTTTCTTCAGAAAAGTTTTCCCCCAGTCTCTTTTAAAAGCCCCTTACTTGCCAAGCAGGATGGCGTTGTTGGGGTGTTCCCCAAGCCATTGCACCTTGCCCGAATCGATGTCGTAAAGAGCGCCCACGACCTTCACCTTGCCGGCGGCGGCCATCTTCTTGATCAGCGGGCTTTTGGCGTAGACGTCGCTTATGGCCTGCCACACGTTGGCCTCGATGGACTTTGCGATGAGCTCATCGGTGTCGGCCGTGGCGAAACGAGCCTTGACGCCCTTGACCGCCGGCACGATGGGGGCCACCAGCTTGCCGATATTTTCCGTGACCGGCTCGTTTTTGACTACCGCCGACACCGCGCCGCACTTGGTGTGCCCCATGACCACGATGAGCGGTATGCCGAGGTGCTCGGCCCCGTATTCCATGGTGCCGATCTCGTCGGTGGCGGCGACGTTGCCGGCCACGCGCACCGCGAAGAGATCGCCCACGCCCTGGTCGAAGACCACCTCGACCGGCACGCGGGAATCGGAGCAGGAAAGCACTGTGGCAAAGGGGTGCTGGCCGCCGGTCGCGGTCTCGTGACGCCGGGCGGCGTCACGGCGCGGCGCGACGCTGGCCTTGGCCACGTAGCGGTCGTTGCCTTCCTTGAGCTTGGCCAGGGCCTCGTCCGAAGTCAGCCCCGGGCCGGCCGAAGAGGCCAGGGCCAGGGCGCAGGTCGCGGCCATCAACACCGCCGCAACGATTGCGGCAAAAGAACGTTTCATCATGTATCCTCCCGGGGAATAAAGATGCAGAGCCTTACGATAGCACAATAACGCCTGCGGTCAAAACAAAACGAAGCGTTCCCCTGGCCGGGACCCGCGTCACGAGGCGTCCAGCTCGAGCCCCACCGGGCAATGGTCCGAGCCCATGACAGCGGAGTCGATCCAGGCCCGGCGCACCTTGCCGCGCAGTTCCTCGGACACGAAAAAATAATCGATGCGCCACCCGACGTTGCGATCGCGCGCCTTGAAGCGATAGTCCCACCAGGTATAGTGCCCGCCTTCCGGCTCGAACATTCGGAAGGTGTCCACGTAGCCGGCGGCGACGAAACGGTCGAGCCAGGCGCGCTCCTCGGGCAAAAAACCAGACGTCTTCTCGTTGGACTTGGCGTTTTTGAGGTCCAGGGCGGTATGGGCGGTATTAAAGTCGCCGCAGACCACAATGGGCTTTTTTTGGCGCAAGGTTTCGGCATGGGCCAGGAAGGCATCGTAATAGCCGAGCTTGTAGGCCAAACGGTCGGGACCGCGCCCGCCATTGGGAAAATAGACGTTGAAGAAATAAAACTCCTCGAATTCCATCTGGATCAGCCGGCCTTCCCCGACGTAGGTCGTATCCGGCAATTCCCGGCCGATGTCGTGGGGCTCGACGCGGTAGAAACAGCCCACCCCGGAATAGCCTTTTTTGACGGTGGAGCTGGACCACACCGTACGGTAGACGTCCGTGCCGCCGAAATCCGCTTCATGCCCGGGCTGGATCTTGGATTCCTGGATGCCGACCACATCCGCGCCACAGCCCGAAAGCCAGTCCCAGAAATTCTTCTGCACCACGGCCCGCAGTCCGTTTACATTCCAACTCATCAAGATCATATGGTAAACTCAACCTCCTCAGCGGATTGGGGCCTGTCGTCGCCGTCATGCATCATGGTCAAAAACGCCTTGGCACACGTCGGACAAAATTGCTGCCCGGCTTCTTTTTTAATGATGCCAAGTGCTTTGGCAAGCGGCATTCCTTTTCTGTAGGGCCGATCCGTGGTCATGGCGTCGAAGGCGTCGGCAATGGCGATAACCCGCGCGCCCAGCGGGATGTCCTCGCCCATGATGGCCGTGGGATAACCATGGCCGTCCCAGCGCTCGTGGTGCAGGAGAATCAGCGGCAACACCGGTGTCAACGAGACGATGGGACGCAGGATTTCCGCGCCGATGATGGCGTGCTCCTGGATCTTGGCATATTCCTCGGGGGTGAGCCTGCCAGGCTTTAAGAGCACGGCGTCGCGCACGCCGATCTTGCCGATGTCGTGGAGGTTAGCCGCGATCTCCAGTTCCCGCAGCTCCCGGTCGCCAAGCGCCATGGCCCGGCCCAGGCGCATGGCCATGCGCGACACGCGGGCCGTATGGCCCTTGGTGTATTCGTCACGGGCCTCGAGGGCCGTAATGAGGGCCGACATGCTGGCCAGGACGTGCTCGTGTTCTTTTTTGATGTGCCGATAGCTCTCGGTCAGCAATTGTTCCACCACGAGCTGCATTTTTTCCACATCGAAGGGCTTGACGAAATAGCGCGAGATGCCGAGGCGCTCACCGCGCAGGATGTCGCTTTGCCGGTCGCGGCCGCTCATCATCACGACCAGAGTGTTGCGCAGGTCGGGCTCGTCGCGCAGCTTCTCGCAAAGCGTGTAGCCATCCATCTCCGGCATTTCGATGTCGGTGACCACCACGTCGGGTAGGTGTTCCTTGGCCAGCTGAAGAGCGCTTAAGCCGTTGTCGGCGGTCAACACGCAATGCCCGCCCTTGATGAAGCTGTGGCGCAAAAGCTCCCGGATAAGCTTGTTGTCGTCGGCGACCAGAATCTTGTTGTGGCGTTTGCGCTCGACCAGATCCAAATGTTCCGACACCTTGGCCGCCAGCATCTCCGGGGTGAAGGCCTTGAGCAGATAGTCGTCGGCGCCGCAATTGAAGGCCGTTTCCATGTCGAGGCTGCTGTCGCTGCTCGAGAGGATGATGACCGGCAGATAGCGCCCCGGGTTGTCCTCCTTGATCTGGCGGCACAAATCGAGGCCGGACAGCCCCGGCAACAGCACGCTTGTGAGCACGAGCTCGAAGTCGTGCTTGCGGCAAAAGGCCAGGGCCTGCTCGGCGTTGTGTGCGGGTACCACGCCAAAGCCGGCCGGAGTGAGCGCCGCGCGCACCACGTGGAGCAGCGTCTTGCCGGCGTCCACAAAAAGGATCGACCGGCGCGACGAGACGCTTTGTTGCGGCCTTTTCTGGATCTCCAGCAACACGTCGGTAAGGTTCATGCGGTTGACGGGATAGATGTCCCGGCCGGCAGGAACGGGCGCGGCGACGTCGTCTTCGCTTCCGACGTCGAAGGGGCGCAGGCAAAGGATGGGGATAAGCTTGCCCGCCGCGTTGGCCGCCTCCCGGATACGCTCGATCAGCGCGGCGCTGTCGCAGTTGATATAGGAGTCCTGGATCAGGACAGCGTCGGGCGTGGGATTGCTCAGGGAAAGGGAAACCTCGCCGTCCTCGGGAGAGGCGAAAGCGTACTCGATGCCGGCCGTCAAATAAATCTTGGACAGAAACGCCCGATAAAAGACGATGTCGATGATATTTACGACGCGCATCAACGACTCCCGGGCGTCGTCATTCCGGTCGACGCCGCAACGGCCGGTCGGACCGCCCCTGGAAAACGGCCGGACGCAACGGCCGCGTCACCGCAGTCAAAACGCCAACAGGCTGGCCGCGATCCCCTCCGGACCGAGGGCCAAACGCGCATAACCGCCGCCGGAAAGCGCCCCGGGGTTGATGATGACCGTCCTGCCGAGGGCATCGACCGCCCGTGATTCGTGGATATGCCCGGTCAGGCACACGGCCGGCTGGGTGCGTTCGATAAATTCCCGCACCGCCTTGCTCCCGACATGGGTGCCCGAGCCGACCACGTCCGTGGCCGTGCCGAAAGGCGGCGTATGGCAGACCATGACCAGATGCGGACAATGGGCGACCACGGCATGGGCGGCGGCAAGCCACTCGGCGATGCGCTCCTCGCCGGCCTCGCTTGGCGTGTGAAAGGGCGTCGGCGTGGACCAGCCGCAGCCGAAAAAGCCCACGCCCTGGGGCATGACCCGACCCGTGGCGTGAATGTTGATGCCTTCGGCGGTGAGGTAGGCGTCGACGCTTGCGGTGTCCATGTTGCCGATCTGGGCCAGGATGACGGGATTGCGCCGCCTCAGGGCCGCGATGACCGGCTTGGCCGCGGCGGCCGTGCCCTTGATGGTCAGATCGCCGCTGACAACGACCCCGGCCGCCAGCTCCAGGTCGGGTATGCGCGCAAGGGACGCGATATCGTCGTGTATATCCCCGATTCCGATGAAAAACGTTTCCTCGGTCATGCCCTCTCCCTCGATTTCGACCGCTGGCGCGCCCTTCCCCTGACGCCACCTCCCTGCTACTATGCTGCGGTTGTGCAAACAATGCAACCATCGACCGCCGCAGCCGCCGACAAGGACGCCCTGCGCCGCCATATGCTCGCCAGGCGCAAGGTCCAGGAGCCGGATGTCGCGGCCCGGGCCAGTCAGGCCGTGGCCAAGCAGGTGGAGGCCCTGCCCCGCTATGCCGCTGCCAAGGAAGTGTTGGCCTATCTGCCCATCCGGGGCGAGGTGGACGCCGGCATCCTGGTCCGCTCGCTTTTGGCATCGGGCCGACGGGTGCTTTTGCCCCGCTGCCGCCCCAATGCGCCCGGCGAACTCGATCTCGGCTGTCTGGCCAGCCTGGACGCGGCCGTGCCGGGCCGCTACGGCATCCTGGAACCGCCCCAGGACGCCTGCCTCCCACCCGACGCCTATTCCCCGGACGTTATTCTGGTGCCGGGCGTGGCCTTTGACATGCAGGGCGCGCGCCTGGGGTTCGGCGGCGGCTATTACGATCGCCTGCTCGCCCTGTCCATGGCGGCGGCGGCCCTGACCATCGGGCTGGCCTTCGCCTTCCAGCTGGTGACGCACCTGCCGGCCGACACCTGGGACCAGTCCGTGGACGTCGTGGTGACAGAACTTCAAACATACCGGTTTGACACATGAATTACATCCCCTTTGCATTTCCGGGACTGCCCGGCGTCGGCTGCGCCTTTGGCTGCGGCCCGGACACCATGGCCTTTACCGGCGCCTCCGACCCGGAAGAGGTCATCGCCACCCGGCACGCCTTGCGCGAGGAACTGGGTTTTTCCATCTGGCATTCGCTCAAGCAGGAGCACGGCGTCTACATGGTGTTCGAACCGGAATTCGACACCCTGGACCAGCCGAGCATCGAAACGGGCGACGGCATGGCCGAAAGCCGGCCCGGCCGGGCCCTGGCCATCAAGACCGCCGATTGCCAGCCGGTGCTTCTCGCCCACGAGTCGGGCAAATTCATCGCCGCGCTGCACGTTGGCTGGCGCGGCAACGTGGCCGACATGTGCGGCCGGGCCGTGCGCTCGTTTTGCGTGCGCTACGGGCTCGACCCGCGCGAACTTCTGGCGGTTCGCGGGCCGAGCCTTGGCCCGGGGGAAGCGGAATTTACCGCCTTCCAAAACGAATTCGGGGAAAAATTCCGCCCCTGGTACGATTACCGCACGCAGCGCATGGACCTGTGGCGACTCACGCGGGACCAGCTCGTCGCGGCCGGCCTCGACCGGGACCGTATCTACGGCCTCGATCTGTGCACCAAAAGCCTGCCGCTTTTTTTCTCCTACCGCCGCGACAAGACCACCGGCCGCCAGGCCAGCCTGATCTGGATCAAAGAAGAAGGCGTGTAAAAAGCCTCCCGGGGGGAAACCTTTCTGAAGAAAGGTTCTCCCCCCGGCCCCCTTTCCAAAGACTTTTATCAGGATGAAGTGTTGTTCGTATCACACTGTAGAAATTAAGAAGTTTAGGAAGGGGAGAGAGCGAGAGGGGAGAACCCTTTTTAAAGGGTTTCCCCTCTCGCACGTTCCTTTCCCAACCTAAAACTGAAAATTACCATTCTCGAAGAGCGAGAGGCAGGCGTCGACCACGTCGGCGTCATAGAGGCTGCCCCGGCCTTTCGCCAGTTCGGCCAGCGCGAGCTCCAGGCTCCAGGCGGAGCGGTAGGGTCGGTGGGCGGTCATGGCTTCGACCACGTCGGCCACGGCCAGGATGCGCGATCCGGGGTGCATGGTTTCGCGCGTGAGCCCGGCCGGGTAGCCGGAACCATCGCAGCGCTCGTGGTGCTCGAGCACCATGCGGGCCAGCGGCCAGGGAAAGGGAACATCCTTCAGGATTTCATAGCCGACGGTGCTGTGGTCCCGCACGATGCCCATTTCCATATCGGAAAGGGCCTCGGGCTTGGTCAGGATCTCCGAGGGCACGTGGATCTTGCCGATGTCGTGGACCAGCCCGGCCATGCGCACGCCTTCCCGTTCCCCATCGGAAAACCCGAGTTCCCCGGCCAAAGCGTCGGCCAGCCGGGACACGCGTTCCTGATGGCCGGCGGTAAAGGGATCACGCGTCTCCGACGTCACGGTCAGGGCGTTGACCGTTTCCGTGAGCGCCCGGCGCAGACCGTCCACGGACTCCCGAAGGGCCCGCTCCACATCCCGGCGACGGCTGATATCCCGAAAGACGAGCACCGTCCCGAGCGCCCGCCCCCTGTCGTCCACGATGGGCGAGGAAGTCTGCTCCACAGGCAGGCAACTCCCGTCCTTGCGGCACAAAAGCGCCACGTTCCTGGATTCCGGCCCGTCGGTGAGGTCGCCCTCCCCGGTGTCCCGGCGCGTTTTGTACAGCGTTGCCAGGTCGCGACCGAGAAGGCGCGCCGCCGACACCCCGAGCAGGGACTCGGCCATGGGGTTGGCGAAGCGCACCAGTCCCTCCGGATCGGCGGTGATCACCCCCTCCCCCAGATGGCGCAAGGTCATGGACGTCCACTGCTCGTTTTCGCGCAACCGCCGCTCCATCCGGGACTTGTACAGGGCGATGTCCAGGGCCGCGGCCAGCTCCCGATCCTCGAAAGGCTTGATGATGTAGCCGTAGGGGCCGGCCGCGCCGGCCCGCCGCAGCGTTTCCGGATCGGTGTGGGCGGTGAGGAAGACCACCGGCATGGCCTGTTCCTCCCGGATGCGCCCGGCCGTATCCACGCCGTCCATGGCGCCGTCCAGCACAATGTCCATGAGCACGACGTCGGGAGAGAGCTCCCGGGCCAGACGCAAGGCCTCTTCGCCGCTGTCGGCCGGGCCGTAGACGACATAGCCGAGCCGGGAAAGGCGCTTGGTCAGGTCAAGGGCCACAACGGCCTCATCCTCGACGATGAGGACCCGTGGGGTTTCGGATGTCATGGCGGGATTCTCAAACATGGCGGGATTCCCGGGAAGGACCGAGAATGTCCGACAAGGCATCGGGCAGGGCCTCGAAACGAAAGCGAAAGCCGAGTTCCACAAGCCGTGCGGGCACGGCCCGCACACCGCCCAGGAAAAGCTCCCGGGCCATCTCGCCAAGGGCCAGGCGCATGACCGCCGCCGGTATCCGCAGCCGGGCCGGACGGGCGAGCGCCCGCCCCACGGCGGCGGCGAACCCGTCCTGGGTGACGGCCTCGGGCGCGGCCAGGTTGAAGGGACCGGCAGCCGTTTCATGGTCGATCAGAAAACGGATGGCCGCGACTTCGTCGGCCAGGTGGATCCAGGGCAGATACTGCCGGCCGGAGCCGACCGGGCCGCCCAGAAAAAAACGAAACGGCGCGACCATCCGGGGAAGCGCCCCGCCTCCCGCGCCAAGAACCACCGCCGTGCGGATGACGGCCCGGCGCACTCCCAGCGTCTCGGCCCCGGCCGTGGACGCCTCCCAGCGGCGCGCCACCTCGGCCAGAAATCCCGTACCCGCCGGCGCGTCCTCGGCAACCGGCGTGTCCCCCCGGTCGCCGTAATAGCCCGTGGCCGAACCCTGGATGAGGACGTCCGGACGCGCGGTCGCCCGTGACAGGGCATCCATGACAGCCTGCCCGGCATCGAGCCGGCTGCCCAGGATGCGGCCCTTGCGCGCCTCGGTCCAATAGCCCGAGGCGATATTTTCCCCTGCCAGGTTGATCAGGGCCCGGGCATCGCCCAGCAGATGGGCCCACCCGTCCCCGGAGCGGCCGTCGAAGGGAACGTAGGTAACCCCTGGAGAAGACCCACGACCCGAAGCCCTTCGGGAAAGCACGACGACCTCGTGCCCGTCCCGAACAAGGGACCGGGTCAGCGCCCGGCCGATAAAGCCCGTGCCGCCGGTGATCACTACCCGCATGGAGGTCCTCCTTCCCGCGATTTATCGGGAAATCCTGGCCCATTATACGAAAAGTGGTAGCAAAGGCAACCGATGCGACGGGTTTTAATACGTAAAGTCAAGCTGGTAGGAGACAGGCGTGGCGGGGTCAAAAGGCCAGAAGAAAAGTCCTTTTTTGACCCAGGGCGAAACATCCAGGCGGGCCAGCGACAGCTCCAGGGTCAGCACGTACGTCTGGCCGCGTTCCAGCCGGTCCCAGGAACCGAGGTCGATCAGGATTTCGTTCCAGGCCTTGCGGAAAAGTGCGGGCAGATCCCGGTCCGCCATGGAGCCCTGGCCGGGCAGACTGATGGCGAAGTCGCCGCCCTTGAGCCGGCGCAATTCGCTTTCGAAGCGGGCGTGGCTGACTTCCTTGTTCCAGACGTAATCGCGCTTGACGGCGAGTTTGGCCTTGCAGATAAGCTCCAGCCGCTCGCCCTCCAAAAGCGCCTGCCTGATGTGCTCGATTCCCGTGGGCTCCACGCCGAAGCGCACCCGTATTTTCCCTTCGAAATTATTGAGCACCAGGTTGCTTAAAAGCAGTTCCTGGGCAAAAGCCGTCCCCGCGGCCAGAGCCGACGCCATGAAAAGCGCCATCAGCAAGCAGACGCTTTGCCGAAGGCGGCGGCGAACGGGGTTACAAAACGGCATGCCTCTCCCTTTCGGGTTGTAAAACAGTGGTGCGCCATTTGGCCTAATCCAAGCCGACCACTTTGACAATAACCGCAGCCCTGGGCTAACAGCCGGCCGACGCCCGGCCGCTTCCGGGAGAAACGCCCATGAAACCCGTACGCCTCTTCGTCGTCGGAGCCGCCAAGGCCCCCTATTTTCGTGACGCCGCCGCCCATTACCTGACGGCGCTGCGGCGCTACCTGCCGGCCGAGGAATACGTGGCGCGCGACGCCAAGACGTCCGATCCCGACCGGCGCAAGGTCGAGGAAGGCAAGACCCTGCTGGCGAAAATTTCCCCGCGCGACTTCGTGATCGTGCTGGACGAGGGCGGACGGTCGCTTCCCTCACGTGAACTGGCGACGCGTCTGGCGGCCTGCATCGAGGACCCCGGCCGGGCCCCTTGCTTCGTTGTTGGCGGCGCGTATGGCCTGTCGCGCGACGTGCTTGGCCGGGCCGACCTGACCCTGGCCCTCGGCCCCGGCACCCTGCCCCACGAGCTGGCCCGGGTGGTGCTTTACGAACAGCTTTACCGGGCAGCGGCCATCAACGCCGGAGCCCCCTACCACCACTGACATTTTTCCCAGGCAAAAGGCGGACCCCATGCCCTTTCCCCTTCTCGACCAGAACTATCTGGACAAATTGCGCCATTATTTCGAATCCGGCGACCTGGTCTTCGACTTTGAAAACGCTTCGGAAGCCGACAAGGGGGAGATCCTCGATTTCCTGGAATCCCTCATGGACCTGTCCGATCTCGCCGACGCCACGGCCACCCGGCTCATTTTCAAGGACGCCTACATGGACGCCGTGGAGCAGGAAAAAAGCGAGAGATGACGCGTCCTGCCGGCGCTGGGGTAGCTTACGCCCGCGGCCAGCTCCCAGCCCGGCGGCGTCTTTTCCCCGGTCGTGGCCTCGCCGGTCATGGTCACAACCGCCAGGGGGTCCGGCACCAATTCCCGGCATATTTCCAGAAACCGGGGCCAGGGAGCGAAGGCGCGGCTGACGCACAAGACGAACGCGCCCGGATGGCCGGCCAGAATGTCCGGCACGGTGCGCTCCACCCGTCCCTCGGCCACATGCATCCCGGAAAGACCAAGCCTTGCCGTCACCTCGGCCAGAAACACGCACCGCTTTTGCCGGGACTCGAGCAGGTAATACGGCCCCCGGTTGAAAAAAGGCCGCAGGCCGATGCCGGGCAGCCCCGCCCCGGCTCCGAAATCCAGCCCCACCACGGGCGCGTCTCCCGGCGGCAGTACGTTTTTCGCTTCGGGACCGGCCAGGAAATCGGCCAGATGCCAGGAGTCGGCCACAAGGGTTTCCAGCATGGTCGGCCAGTCCTGCGGCCCGACCAGGTTGATCCTGCGCCGAAAGCGCGTGAGAAGCTGCAGGTAGCCGGCAAGCATCGTCGCCTGGTCCGGCGAAAGTTCCCGTCCGAGTGTCGCGGCGGCCACGGCCACGGCGGCGGCATCGGGCGTCGTATCGCTTTGCGGCATGCGTATCCCCCATTAAATTGACCGTTGCACATTTGAGCCCATTGCTCTACCAATCGCGGCCTAAATGACGCGAAAAATCTCTAAGGAGAGGCGAACGTGAGCGCAACCGAAAACCGCCTGGCCGTGCTTTTTCCCGGCCAGGGTTCGCAGGAAAAAGGCATGGGCCGGGCCCTGGCCGAAGCTTCCGCCGACGCGGCCGAACTGTGGCTTCTGGCCGAAAAGGCCTCGGGGCTTCCCCTGCGCGAGATCTATTGGGAGGGCGACGAAACGGCCATGGCCGACACCCGCGCCCTGCAACCGGCCATGACCGCCGCCACCCTCGGGCTGTGGCTGGCGCTTCGCGATAAACTTTCCGGCGTGGTCGGCTTTGCCGGGCACAGCCTTGGCGAATATGCCGCCCTGGCCGCTTCGGGCATGCTCGAGGTGCCGGCGGCGCTGGAGCTTACCAGCCTGCGTGGCCGGCTCATGGCCGAGGCCGCCGGCGGCGACGGCAAGATGGCCGCCGTGCTCAAGCTTTCCCTCGAGGCCATCGAGGACGTGGTGGCCACGGCCCAAAACGATACGGGCAAGCTGCTGGTGATCGCCAACTACAATTCCCCGGGTCAGTTCGTCATTTCCGGCGAGGCCGAAGCGGTCGCGGCGGCCGCCGAACTGGCCAAGGCGCGCAAGGGCCGGGCCATTCCCCTGGCCGTCAGCGGCGCGTTCCATTGCCCGCTTATGGCCGAGCCGGCCAGGGAGCTGGAAAAGGCCCTGCGCAAGGCCGGGCTGCGCGCACAAACCACGGCCCCGGTCTTTTTCAACGTGACCGGCGCGGCCGAGAGCGATCCCGGCAAGGCGCTGGAGCTCATCTGCCGCCAGATGACCTCGCAGGTGCGCTGGATCGACACCATGGCCGCCTTGCACGCGGCCGGGGCGCGCACCTTTGTCGAGCTCGGCCCCAAAAACGTCCTGACCAAGCTCGCTTCCGCCAATCTCAAGGACGCCGGGGGCGAATACGCCGCCGTGTCCATAAACGACCCGGCCGGCGCGGCCGCCCTGGAGGCTTGAGCCATGCGGGCAACGGAGCATCTGCGCGGGCTTTTGGAAGAAGCCCTGGCCAAGCGCGGCATCGCCTGGCCGGTCAAGACCACCATCGAAGCGCCCCGGGACAAATCCCATGGCGACCTGGCCACCAACGTGGCCATGATGGCCTCCAAGGAGGCCAAGCTGCCGCCTCGCCAGCTGGCCGGGGAACTGCGAGAGGCGCTTGTGGCGGCAAGTCCCGATCTGGCCGACGTGGCCGTCGCCGGGCCGGGCTTTATCAACGTGACCTATACGCCGGCCTTCTGGCAACGCACCGTCCTCGACGTGGCTGCCGACGGCGAAGGCTACGGCCGGCTCGCCATCGGCGCGGGAACGAAAATCCAGGTCGAGTTCGTTTCGGCCAACCCGACCGGGCCCCTGCACATCGGCCATGGCCGGGGCGCGGCCGTGGGCGACAGCCTGACCAGGGTGCTGCGCGCGGCCGGGTTCACCGTCGAAACCGAGTATTATATTAATGATGCCGGTCGCCAGATGCGTATCCTCGGCCAATCCATCCTCTACCGCTGCCGGGAACTGGCCGGAAAGGACGTGACCGAGCCCGAGGATTACTACCGGGGAGACTACGTCAAGGACCTGGCCAGGGAACTGCTCGACCGTGAGGGTGAGGCCCTTCTCGCCATGCCCGAGGACAAGGCCACCGACATCTGCCGCCTGTACGGCGAAAAAGAGATCCTGGACGGCATCAAGAAGGATTTGCGGGACTTCCGGGTCGGCCACGACGTCTGGTTTCCCGAATCCAAGCTCCTTGCCGCCGGGGCCGTGGCCCGCACCTTCGACGATCTGCGGGCGAAAAATCTCGCCTACGACAAGGATGGGGCCCTGTGGTTCGCCACCACCAACTTCGGCGACGACAAGGACCGCGTGCTGGTCAAATCCGGCGGCGACCTCACCTACTTTGCCTCGGACATCGCCTACCACGACGACAAGTTCCACCGGGGCTTCGACGTGGTGGTGGACATCTGGGGCGCGGACCATCACGGCTACGTGCCGCGCATGAAGGCCTGCGTGGCCGCCTTGGGGCGGGATCCCGAAACGAGCCTCAAGGTCATCCTGGTCCAGCTCGTCAACCTGCTCAAAGGCGGCGAGCAGATCGCCATGTCCACCCGGGCCGGCAAGTTCGAAACGCTTGCCGACGTGGTGGCCGAGGTCGGGGCCGACGCGGCCCGGTTCATGTTCCTTTCGCGCAAATCGGACAGCCATCTGGACTTCGACCTGGACGCCGTGAAAGAAAAGTCGATGGACAATCCGGTCTACTATGTCCAATATGCCCATGCCCGGGTCAAATCGGTTTTCGCCAAGGCGGCCGAACGCGGCGTGGCGTGCCGCCCGGCCACGCCGGAAAAGCTCGCCCGGCTGGATACCGCCGAGGACCTGGAACTTTTAAAGCTCCTGGAGCAGTATCCCGACACCGTGGCGGCGGCGGCCCGGACCTTCGCCCCGCATCTGGTCAGTTTTTACCTGCGCGACCTGGCCGGCCAGCTCCACCACTACTACGCGGTCAACCCGGTCCTGACCGCCGGGGATGAAGAACTCATCGAGGCGCGGCTGGCCCTGCTTGGCGCCGTGGCCACGGTGGTGCGAAACGGGCTCGACCTGCTCGGCGTGTCGGCCCCGGACAAAATGTAGGCATTGCTTTGACGCCCCGGCCCGCGCGGCGGCGACTTTGGCCAAGGAATCCCATGTCATGAAGCTGCTCAACAGATTAAGCGTCACCCAGGAACGCGGTGGCCCACGCAAGTTCTCCTTCGAGATGAGCATGTCCGGCCTCATCTCCGTCGGTATCGTGGTCGTGCTTGGCATGTGCTGGGTGTTCATCCTCGGCATCCTGGTCGGCCGGGGCTACCGGCCCGAGGCGGCCGTGCCCCAGATCGCCCAGATGATGCCCACCACCGAAACCGCCCAGCCGGGAGGTGCCGCCCCCGCCGAACCGCCCAAGGTGCTCAAGCCCGAAGAACTCCAGTTCATGGAAGGCTTGCAGGGCAAGGACGGCACGGTGGTGACGGATTCCACCCAGAAATCCCCGGTCGACGGGAAGAAAACGGCTGGTCCCCAGGGCCATGACCTGCCCGACGCCAAGGTCGCGCCGATGGGCACCGCCACGGCGGCCACCTCCATTCCCGCGCCGCCGCCGGTGCCCCCGGCGGCCAGGGTCGTGCCGCCCGCACCGACCAGGATCAAGGCGGAACCGGCAAAGGCCAAGGCGGAACCGTCCAAAACCAAGGCCGAACGCGCCGCCGACAAAAAAGAGTCCGGCCGCTTCACCGCCAGCTACCAGGTGGCCTCCTTCAAGACCAAGGAGCAGGCGGACAACATGATCAAGGAGCTTTCCCGCAAGGGCCTGTCGGCCTCCATTCGTGAGGGATCGGCCGGCAATCGCAAGCTCTTTCGGGTGGATGTGAGGCTAAAGGGGACCGAGTCGGAGATCGCCGCCGAGCTCAAGCGGACAGGCGAAAAAGGTCCTATACTTCTCGGCAAAAAACCCTTATGAGGATTGCCCGCTTTCGCGGCAAAACAGATTAAAGAGGACCGCCCATGATCCCAGGCTCTTTCGTCCCCACCAAGGCGTTTTTCACCAAAGGTGTCGGTCGCCACAAAAACAAGCTGCAATCTTTCGAGCTTGCCCTGCGTGAAGCCGGTATCGAAAAACTCAATCTGGTCTATGTGTCGAGTATTTATCCGCCGCATTGCCAGTTGATCACCTTGGACGAAGGCGTCAAACTGCTCAATCCCGGCCAGATCACCTTTTGCGTCATGGCCCGTAACGCCACGGACGAGAAAAACCGCCTTGTCGGCTCGGCCGTCGGGATGGCGTTTCCGGCCGACAAATCCAACTACGGCTACATCTCCGAGCACACCGCCTTCGGTTCTGAGGAGCAGGAAATCGGCGACTTCGCCGAGGACCTCGCCTCCACCATGCTCGCCACCACGCTCGGCATCGACTTCGATCCGGAGACCGCCTACGACGAACGCCGCCAGATCTACCTCATGAGCGGCAAGATCATCGATTCGGCCTCCATGCCCTGCGTGACCACCGGTGACACCGGCATGTGGACCACGACCATCTCGGCGGTGGTGTTCATTCCCTAACCCCATGCGCTCCCTGGGAATATATCCCTCCGGGCCGGCGGTCGCGCCCTCACTGGAGATCCGGTGATGGACACGGCCGCCCGGGCTCGGGAAATTCTCCGCCGGCTGCGCCCTCTCTACCCCGGCCTGACGCCGGCCCTGCACTACGTCAGCGCCTACGAGTTGCTGGTGGCCACGGTTCTGGCCGCCCAATGCACGGACGCCCGCGTCAATCTGGTCACCCCGGACTTTTTCGACCGCTGGCCCGATCCGGCCAGTCTGGCCCGGGCCGAAGTGGCCACGGTGGAGGAGGTCGTGCGCTCCACCGGCTTTTTCCGCCAGAAAGCCAAGAATCTGGTGGCTGCGGCGAAGCGCATGGTCGAGCACTATGGCGGGAGCGTTCCCGACACCATGGAAACCCTGACCTCGCTTCCGGGCGTTGCCCGCAAGACCGCCAACATCGTGCTCTCCAACGCCCTGGGCAAACACGAGGGCATCGCCGTGGACACCCACGTCCGCCGGCTGTCCTTTCGCCTGGGCTTGACGTCCTCGGACAACCCGATCATCATTGAAAAAGATCTGATGCCGCTTTTCGACCGCAAGGACTGGGGGGACGTCAACCACCTGCTCGTCCTGCACGGCCGGGCGGTATGCAAGGCCCGCAAACCGCTTTGCGACGCCTGCGTCCTTGATACCATCTGCCCCAAAATGGGACTTTGACCCAACGCGTCCGCTTGCCGCCGCCTCCTTTTGCGTGCGGCGGGACGGGACGTCCGAGGCGCAACATGCCAGCCGCAACCGTGCTTCCGCCATCCTCCGGACGCGATCGCCTGATTCTCGGCGTCGTGTTTCTCCTCTCCGGCGCATCGGCCCTGCTTTTCGAAACGCTGTGGCTGCATCTGGCCGGACTGGTTTTCGGCGTCAGCGTCTACGCCAGCGCCCTGGTCCTTTCGAGCTTCATGGGCGGTCTGGCCCTCGGCAACGCGCTCATTTCCCGCTTCGGCCGCGACGTGCTCGACCCGGTACGCTTTTACGCCGCCATGGAACTGCTGGTCGGGGTGTGGGGGCTTCTGCTCGTTTTGTGCTTCCCCATGCTGTCGGTCTGGCTCGGGGCCATGCTGAGCCCGGCGCTGGGCAAGCCCTTTTTGCTCAATACCCTGCGCTTTTCCTTTTCCTTCCTGCTCTTTTTGCTGCCGGCCACGGCCATGGGCGCGACGCTGCCGCTTTTGGTCAAGGCCCTCACCCGCCGTCCCGGGGAGTTCGGCCGGGTGCTCGGCCGGCTCTACGGCGTCAACACGCTCGGGGCCTGTCTTGGGGCGTTGGCCGGTGAAACGCTGCTCATCGCCCCCCTGGGCCTTTCCGGCACCGGCATGGTCGCGACCGGGCTCAACGTGCTGGCCGCGGCCGGCGCGCTCGGCGTAGCCCGGCACTTCCGGGAGGAACCGGCCCGGGAGACCGCAGACGACAGGCCGGCGATCAGACCGCTGACCGGCCGGGCCAAACGACTTCTCGCCGCCGGGTTTCTGGCCGGAGGGGCCTTTTTGGCCCTCGAGGTCGTCTGGACGCGGTTTCTCCAACTCTTCGTGCGCTCGACCAGTCTGGCTTTTGCCGTGATGCTGGCCGTGATCCTGGCCGGCATCGGCCTTGGCGGCATGTTCGCCGGCTGGTGGCTACGCCGCGAGGCCGACGGACGCCGGGTCACCGCGCCGTTGGTCCTGCTTGTCGGAGCGGCCGCCCTGCTCTCCTTTCGCCTGTTCGAATCCGCCGCCGACCTGTCGTTTAGCGTCTACCAGACTCTGGACTGGCGCTATGTGACGGCGCTGTCCCTGGCCTTGATGTTTCCGGCCGCGTTTGTCTCGGGCATGGTCTTCACCACACTCGGCGAGGCCTTCCACCGGGAGGTCGGCGACCGGGCCCGCTCGGCCGGGCTGGTGGCCATGGCCAACACGCTCGGGGCCATGGCCGGGCCGCTGGTGGCCGGGTTCATCCTCATTCCGGCCGTGGGCATGGAACTGAGTCTTTTTATCCTGTGCGCCCTTTACATCCTGCCGGCGCTCCTTTGCGCCGGGCGGGTCGAGCCTTGGCCGTCGCCGCGCACCAGCCGCTTCCTGCTGGCGTCCGGATTCGCCTTCGTGCTTTTCCTGGCCATTTTTCCCTTCGGGGCCATGCGCGGCTATTTGAACCGCGCCTGCGCCGACTTCATCAAGGACGGGGAGAAGGTGGTGGCCACCATCGAGGGCGTCACCGGCACGCTGCAATACCTCCGTCAGGACTACCTGGGCGAGCCCTACGCCTACAGGCTCGTCACCGACGGCTACTCCATGTCCTCCACGGACCGCAGCGCCAAGCGCTACATGAAGCTTTTCGGTTATTTCCCGGAAGCTACTTTGCCGAACCCGAAAACGGCGCTGCTCATCTGCTTCGGCACGGGCTCCACGGCCTCGGCCCTGGTCGAGGATCGCCGGCTCACCTCCATCGACGTGGTGGACATCTCCCGCGACGTGCTGCGCGGGGCGAGTATCGTCTACCCCAAGCCGGAGCGAAATCCCCTGGAGGACCCCCGCGTGGCCAGCCACGTGGAGGACGGCCGCTTTTATCTGCTGGCCACCCCGAAGAAATACGACATCATCACGGCCGAGCCGCCGCCGCCCATGATGGCCGGCGTGGTCAACCTCTATTCCCGGGAATACTTCCAGCTCATGCGCGACCGCCTAAACGACGGCGGCATGGTCACCTATTGGCTGCCGGTGTTCGAGATTTCGCCTGCCGACGCCAAGGCCATTCTCAAGGCCTTTGCCGACGTCTTCGAGCATACCTCGCTTTGGACCGGCGACAACTTCAACTGGATGATGGTGGGCGTCAAAAAGCCCAAAGGCCCCAAGCCGGCCGCGGATTTTGCCAAGCCCTGGGAAGCGCCGGGCACCGGACCGGGGCTGCGCCACATCGCCGTGGAAAAGCCGGGCCAGCTCGGCGCGCTTTTTATGCTCGACGGCAAAGCCCTCGCCGACTATCTCGGCGGCGCCAAGCCGCTGACCGACAACTATCCCAAGCGGCTGCGCGGCTATCCCGAAAGCCCGCAGATGCAGCAGCAATACCTGGCCGACCACAACAAGCTCCTCGACGCCCTGGCCTCCAAGGAACGTTTCGAGCATTCCGCCGAGGCGGCGCTGCTTTTGCCCCAGGCAATACGGGAGAAGGCCGACGGCTGGTTCGAGACCCAGCAGGTCATGAATACCTACTTGAACAACATGCTCACCCCGCCGCCGCCGCTGCCGGCCGTCAACTACGTCCTGTCCGGGACGGACCTGCGCGTGCTGCCCTTGTGGCTCATGAAATCCGACGCCAAGAAGCAGGCCATCGTCGCCCGGGTGCTGGAACACGGCATGGAGCCCACAGCGGAGACGGAATTCCAGCTCGGCATCAAGGCCCTGGCCGACCGCGATTACCTGCTGGCCGATGCCAAGCTCAAGCGCGCCCAGGAGATGGGCTATCCGAGCAATCTGGCCCCGGCCCGGGTCTACGTGCTGTGCATGGCCGGGCAACTCTCCGAAGCCGAGGACCTGGCCGGCAGGGCCTTCCAGACCGCGAAAGCCACGGCCGGGGCGCGCCGGTACATGGAGTGGCTGGCCCAGACCTTCGGCTTCAAAAGCCCGTTTTGACCGGGCGGCCCGTCACGCCGATCCGCTGACGGGCCGCCATCGCGTTTGCGGGTTCTGCCCGAGAAACGCCTCGCGGCCACTACCGGCGGCATCCGGACCGCACCCTGCAAAAGTGCCCTGTCGCCAGAAACGAGCGCACCAGACTTGATCCGCCTTCCGTCCGCATCACTCATAGACAGAATCTATTACAACGCCGCAGAAAGATTATATCATTCGATTTGACCAGCCCGGGGCCGACGGGGCTATGCTCCTCGCCAAAAGGAGCATTGCCATGGAAATCACGCTCGACTGCCGGGGATTGGCCTGTCCGGGACCGGTATTGCGCTGCAAGGAATGCGTGGAGGCGGAAGACCGGCCGCAGACGCTTGCCGTCACCGTGGACAATCAAGCGGCCCGGGAAAACGTCACCCGTTTTCTGGGCATGCGCGGCTACGCCGTCACGGCGACCGAAAAGGACGGTCTTTTCGTATTGCGGGCCACGTCCACGGGCGAGGCCGTGCCGCCGCCCCAACCCGCCACCGCCGGCACGCCCCGGGAAAAAGTCGACAATCCCAAGACCGCCGTCTTCATCACGGCCGACACCGTGGGCCGGGGCGATCCGGAACTCGGCGCCAAGCTCATGGTCAATTTTATCGCCACCCTGCCGGAACTGGGCGAGGGCCTTTGGCGCATCATCCTGGTCAACGGCGGGGTCAAGCTGGCGGTCGCCGGCAGCCCGGTCCTGCCCAAGCTCAAGGCCTTGGCCGAGGCTGGGGTCTCCATCCTGGTCTGCGGCACCTGCCTGGACTTTTTCGGCATCCTGGAGCAAAAGGAGGTCGGTGAGACAACGAACATGCTCGACGTGGTCACAAGCCTCGATCTGGCCGACAAGGTCATCCAGATATAGTCGCTTGGGCGGTGTCACCGCCCACCACAGCTTCCCGCCCCATGCGGCGCGTGCGGACGCAGGCCGGCCGTTTGCGCATCCGTCCATCTTGTAGCGACATAACGCCTATCGGAAAGTCCATGCAGGAAGACGCAGCAACGACATATTTTTTGCCGCCAGAGCGTCTGGGGCAGGACGCGATTTTGCGCATCGCCCAGGAGATCGCCAATTCTCCGGCCGCCATCTCCCTGGCGCTCGTGCCGCTGGCGGTGACTATTCTAAACGACACCCGGCAGATCGTTTATGCCAACATGCGGTTCGTCCGTTTGGTCGGCGTCCAGGACACCGGTGAAATCCTCGGCATGCGCCTGGGGGAGGCTCTTGGCTGCGCCCATGCCGTCGAGCTTCCCGGCGGTTGCGGCACCACCCGCTTCTGCCAGTATTGCGGCGCGGCCAGGGCCATCGTCAAAGGCCTTGAAGGCGAACACGCCACCCAGGAGTGTTCCATAGACCGTTTGACGCCGTCGCATCTCGAGGCCCTCAACCTGCAGGTCTGGACGGCCCCCATGGCACAGGGGCAACACCAGCTGGTGCTGACGTCCGCCCTCGACATCGCGCATGAAAAGGCCTTGCGCAATTTCGAGCGCCTCTTTTTCCATGATATCCTGAACGCCGTGTCCGGCATCAAGGGCATCCACGACCTTATCACCCTGGAACTGCCGGACAACCAAACCCAGGACCTCGATCTGCTGCGCCGGGCCATAAACGACATCCAGGACATCGTGGAAACCCAGCGGGACTTCCTGGCCGTGGAAGCCAAGGAATACCACTATGCCCGCACCGGCCTCGAGACGCTGGAAATCCTGCATTATCTGGCTGCCTATTGCCAGTCGTTCAACCACGAGCCCAAGCGCGTCCTGTCCGTCGATCCCGATTCGCCCTCGCTTGCCTTTGCCTCGGATTCCCGCATCATCCAGCGCATCATGGTCAACATGATCAAAAATGCCCTGGAGGCCTCGGCTCCGGGCGAATGCGTGACGCTTGGCTGCGCGCCCGGCGAGGATGGCGGCGTGGTTTTCTGGGTCCACAATCCGGCCGTCATGCCCGAAGAGACCCGCATGCGTCTTTTTCAGCGGGGATATACGACCAAGGGCGTGGGCCGTGGTTTCGGCACCTACGGCATGCGGCTTTTCGCCCAGGAATGTCTGGGCGGCGACGTGGATTTCACCTCCGCTCCGGGTGCGGGAACCCGGGTTTTCCTGCGGCTTCCGGGCTGACCCATGGCTGACGACACGGGTGTGCGCCTCAACAAGGCGCTGGCCGAGGCCGGAGTCTGCTCCAGGCGGCAGGCCGACGCGCTGATCGCCGCCGGCCGAGTCGCGGTCGACGGCAGCGTGGTCACGGAACTCGGACGCAAGATCGATCCTTCCCGGACGCGCCTGACCGTGGACGGCAAGGACATCAGCAAGCCGGACAATGCCGCGCCCCTGACCATCATGCTCCACAAGCGGCCGGGCTGCGTCACCACCGCCCGCGATCCCGAGGGACGTCCCACCGTCTTCGACGCCCTGCCGGAAGCGTACCGTAAAAGGCGCCTCTTTTCCGTGGGCCGATTGGATTTTTTTTCCGAAGGACTGCTGCTTTTGACCACCGACGGGGAACTGGCCTACCGGCTGGCCCATCCCCGCTGGCACGCGCCCAAGCGCTACATGGTCACCGTGCGCGGCCACATCGTCCCCGATGCGATCAAGGCCATGGGACGCGGCATGCGGCTGGCCGAGGGGGAAGAGCTTGCCCCGATCCGGGCCCGCATCACCAAGCGGCTGGCCGCCGATCGCTTTATCCTGGAGATGGAACTGCGCCAGGGAATCAACCGCCAGATCCGCCGCATGTGCCGCGACCTGGGGCTCACCGTCCTGACGCTCGTGCGCGTCGCCCAGGGCCCCCTGGAACTGGGGAGGCTGGCTCCGGGAAAATGCCGGGAACTGACCGGGGAGGAACTGGCCGCATTGCGCCGCTCCGTCGGTCTGCCCCTCGACGCCGCCAAAGCCCCCCCCCGGACGCCTCGCCAGGCTACTTGAGGTCGCGCTCCTTGGCCGGGGCGTTGTCGTGGACCTTGGCGTCCCTGGGCGGCGTGAAGGTGAAGAGGCTGTCGGCGAGCTTGGGGTTGACCGCCACGCCGGTGAGCGTCAGGTCGTTGGTGTTGGCGTAGAAATCCTGAATGAAAATGCGGGCGATCATGTCCGTTGACAGATCGACCCAGACCCGGGCCATGACCAGCCCCGGTTCGGGCTCGCGCGGGGCCAGATCCAGCACGGCCTGTCCCGGGCCGGCATCCGACGCCTTGCCGGCGGCCACAAAGAAATCCTCGGTCAGGTTGGCCTTGCCCGTCAGAAACCGCAGCATGGTCTTGGAGCTGATGATCTCCTTGACCGCATAGCGGTAGGCCTCCTTGTCCTCCTCGAAATAATCCCAGACGGCATCCTTGCCGACGATGAGCAGCTCTTTTTCGGGCTTGACCGTCTCCCAGCGCACCAGCACAGGCTTCTTGAAGAAAAACGAGCCCGACCGGTGCTCGGTGTCGCCGCTGGCCGCGTTGCGGATGGCCTGGGTGAACGAGGCGGAAAAGGCGTTTATCGTGGCGTATTTCTTCTGGATGCGACCGGCCAGCTCCGTCGGGTCCACGGCCCGGGCCGTGGCGGCGGTGGCCAATACGAAACAGGCGGCAAGGAACAAGGCGCGTTTTTTCATGGTGTGTCCGTGGTGGAGGGGGAACTGGGGGAGGGAACCCCTTTTTGCAAAAAGGGGTTCCCTCCCCCAGACCCCCACCCTCCCCCAAAACTCTTCAAGGGGGCTGTGTGCTCTCCGTTCCCATGAGGACCCGGTCGCACTTTTAAAAGTTTTTTGAAGGGGGTCCAGGGGGAAACTTTTTTCAAAAAGTTTCCCCCTGGCCGCCGGAGGCATTCCCCTATTCCTTATTCCGAATAACGGCCCGGGGTTTGCTGCCCTCCTGGGGGCCGAGCAGCCCGTCACGCTCCATCTGTTCGATGAACCGTGCCGCCCGGTTGAAACCGATGCGAAAACGGCGCTGGATGAGCGAAATGGAGGCCTTGCCCTGCTCCATGACGAATTCCACGGCCTGGGGATAGACGGCGTCCGAAGCGGTGTCGTCGCCGCCCTCGCCGCCGCCGAAGTCGCCGCCGCCATTGCCGTCGGCGCTTTTTTGCCAGTCGCTGAAATCCAGGGCGTAATTGGGCGCGGCCTTGCTCTTCCAATGCTCGATCACCGCCGCCGCTTCCTCGTCCGAGACGAACGCGCCGTGCATGCGTGTGGTCTTGCCGCCGCTCGGCTTATAGAGCATGTCGCCGCGCCCGAGCAAATATTCCGCGCCCACGGCGTCGAGAATGGTGCGCGAATCGTGCTTGCTCGTCACCTGGAAGGCGATGCGGGTGGGGAAGTTGGCCTTGATGAGCCCCGTGACCACGTCCACGCTTGGGCGCTGGGTGGCCAAAATAAGATGGATGCCGGCGGCCCGGGCCAGCTGGGCCAGGCGCACGATGCTCACTTCCACTTCCTTGGCCGCGGTCATCATGAGGTCGGCCAGTTCGTCGATGACGATGACGAGATAGGGCAGCGGTTCGAGTCCCGCCAACTCCTCGGGCCGGTTGTCCCCGAGCTTGGCCAGCTTTTCGTTGTAACCGGCGATGTTGCGCACGCCCAGAAGCGCCATGGCCTCGTAGCGGCGGTCCATATCGGCCACGGCCCAGTCCAGGGCGGATTTGGCCATGGCCGTCTCGGTCACCACCGGATGCACCAGATGGGGCAGGTCGTTGTAGACCGAAAGCTCGATGCGCTTGGGGTCGACCAGGAGCAGCTTCACCTCGTCGGGCGTGGCCTTGTAGAGAATCGAAAGCAGGATGCCGTTGATGCACACGCTCTTACCCGAGCCGGTCGCGCCGGCCACGAGCAGATGCGGCATGCGGGCCAGGTCGGCCACCTGCGGCCGCCCCTGGATGTCCTTGCCGATGGCCAGGGTCAATTTCGAGGGCGAGGCGCGGAAGGCCTCGGTGTCGAGCACATCGCGGAAATAGACGGTCTGCCGCCGGGCGTTGGGGATCTCGACGCCGACGGTATCCTTGCCCGAGAGGGGCTCGATGCGAACGGCCAGGGCCTTCATGGCCAAAGCCAGATCCACCGAAAGGCCCACGATACGGCTGATCTTGACCCCGGGCGCGGGCTTGACCTCGAACATGGTGACGACCGGCCCGGGGATGACCCGGGTGACCTCGCACTGGATGCCGAAGTCACTCAGGCACGTGATAAGGCTTTCGGCCTGTCGGCGGCAGACTTCCGGGTCGGCCGGCGCGGCCTCGGCCGGCGGCGGCACGGAGAGCAGGTCCAGCGGCGGCATGGGATTGTCGTCCGCAGTGGACTTCCTGGCCGGGGCCTTGGCCGCACGAGCCGGCGCGGGCTTGGGCGCGGCAGGGATGACCGGCTCCGCAGGCTGCGGCGAAGGAGCCGGCCTGGGGACGGCCGGTGGCGCGGCGGGCGGTTCGTCATGCCGGGCGACCTGCCCGACAATGGCGTCGAGAAAGCGGTCCACGGCCTCGGTCGGAGCCTGTGCGGCCGTGGCATCGACGGCCGGCGCATTCTTCGGGGCGGGCGGACGTTTTTCCCTGGCCGGCTTTTTCTCGCGCCCAGGGGACGGTGAGGCCTCTTCCCGGGCCAGACGTTCCTCCCGCGCGGCCTCCCGAGCCTGGACTCGCGCCTCGCGCCAAGCCTGCCAGGCATCATAAAGCTGCCAGCCTTTTTCCTTGGCCACATCCAGCACCGGCCGCCAGAAATTGGTCCAGGTGAGGCCGAAGGTCACCTGGATCGCGGCGATCAGGGCGAACGTCAGGAAAAAGTAGGCGCCAAACGAGCTCAAGTAACGATTCAAGAATCCGAACAGATGCTGCCCGGCGCCGCCGCCGCCCCGCACATTGCCGAGGCTTAGGCCGAAAAGTCCCCAGGGCGACCCCAGAAAGGCCAGCAGCACAAGGCTCAGGAAAAAAGCCCCGAGCCCACGCCAGAACGGGACCTTGAGGCCCGGGGCCAAGAACCGCAGTCCCCGCCAGGCGATGGCCAGGGGGACCAGATAGGCCCACAGGCCGAACAAGTCGGCCAGAGCCCCCCCCACGTACGCTCCCACCAGCCCGGCCTTGTTGGCCACGACACGACGGGTGACGGACTGGTTGAACCCGGGGTCGCCGTCGCTCATGGTATAGAGCGCGACGCACAGAAAGGCGGCCACGAAAAGCGCGGCCAACCCGACAAGCTCGCGGGAGAGGCGAAAACCGCCGGGAGCATCCTTCCCGGCGTCCTTGTTATTCCCGGCCAATGTACTCGCCCGTGCGGGTATCCACCTTGATCCTGTCGCCGGTGTTGACGAACAGCGGCACGTTGACCGAGATGCCCGTTTCGAGAGCGGCCGGCTTGCTGGCGCCGCTGACGGTGTCGCCCTTGACCCCGGGCTCGGTGTCGGTCACCTCGAGCGTCACCGAGGCCGGCAGGTCGATGTCCAGGGGCTGGCCCTTGTAGAGGAGCATCTTGAGTTCCATGCCGTCCTTGAGGTAGCCGCCCTTCTCGCCCAGGTGATCGTTGCCCACGTGCAGCTGCTCGTAGCTCTCCATGTCCATGAACACGAATTCCTCGCCGTCATGGTAGAGGTACTGCATGTCCTTGCTCTCGAGGTCGGGCTTGATCATCTTTTCGCCGGACCGGAAGGTGTTTTCCACCACCCGGCCGTTGATCATATTCTTGAGCTTGGTGCGGATAAACGCCCCACCCTTGCCGGGCTTGACGTGCAGGAAGTCCACGATTTCGTAGGGCACGCCGTCCATTTCGATTTTGAGTCCGCGACGGAAGTCGGTAGTGGAAAGCATCGTATCTCCTTAGATGAAGTTGGGATTTTCGGTGATGTGCCGCCACAGGGCGATGACGGCCAGGGCGTAACTGGTCAGCCCGAAACCGGCGATGCAGCCGATGCAGTTGCGGCCGATCAGGCTCTTGTGGCGCAACGGCTCGTCGGTGCGGGCAAAAATATTGGAAATGTGCACCTCGACGCAGGGAATGCCGATCCAGGCCAGGCAGTCGGCCAGGGCAAGGCTCGTATGGGTGTAGGCCCCGGCGTTTAAGACGATGCCGTCCAGCCCGTCCTTCCAGGCCTGCTCCAGCCGGTCGATGCAATGCCCTTCGCTGTTGGCCTGATGAAACTGCAATTCCAGGCGCTGGACGCTATCGCCAAGCATTTCCCGGACCATTTCCGGCAGGTCCTCGATGGTGCGATGGCCGTAGATTTCCGGCTGCCGCACGCCAATAAACCCAAGATTGGGACCGTTTAACACCAGCAATCGGACCTTGCGCATGCTGCTTCCTTCATTCTGTTGGGCGCATCCTCCGCCTTGACGGGGGCAACCGGGCCGGTCACAAGGCACGGATGGACAACGCCACGGAAAAAACACGTACGGAACTCAGTCTCGCCCTTCTGGCCACCGCCTACCTGACCGACCAGATCCCTGTGGTCGATGCGCCCCAGGTCGCCCTGGCCGGCCGGTCCAACGTCGGCAAATCGACGTTGGTCAACTGTCTGGCCGGCCGCAAGGGGCTGGCCAAAATCAGCGCCACGCCGGGCAAGACCCGAAGCCTCAACTTCTACATGGCCCAGGCCGCCGGCTATTGCCTGGTCGATCTGCCGGGTTACGGCTACGCCCGCTGCTCCTTGGCCGAGCGGGCAAAATGGGCCAAGCTCATCGATGCCTATCTCAAAAAGACCAGTCAGTTACGGGCCGTGACCGCCCTTGTCGACTGCCGCCTGCCGCCCCAGCGCCTGGATGTGGAGCTGGTCGACTGGCTACGGTCCCGGCACATACCTGTGCTCCTGGTGCTGACAAAGGCCGACAAATGCAAGCAGCGCGACCGGGAAGCCCGAAAAAAAGAGTGGCGGGAACTGGCGCGACCCGCCTTCCCGCCGATTCTTTTTTCCGGCAAGACCGGGCTTGGCCGGGAGGCGCTTTGCCGCGTCCTGGCCGAAGCCGCCCTTAGTCCCGACCCGGCTCCTTGCGTTCCTTGAAAAAATCGTCCAAGAACGCCGCGTTCTTGGGACCGAGATTGAACTGTATGGCCGCCTTTTCGCAAAGCGCGGCCAAGGGTTCATCGGTTTCGGCACGTTTTGCGTCGACCCATTTGACCGCGCGTCGCATGAGTTCGCCCTGGGGCATGATCGTGGCCATGAAGCCTCCTTGCTCGGTCCCAAGACATACACGAGCACAAGCCGGCTTGCAACTTGCCCGGCCATCGGGTAGAGCCGCCCGGATACAGGATATTCCCCGCCAGGAGCAGCTTTTCCCATGACCGAATCCCTTGCCGCCACCATCCTCGGCCTTGTCGAGGGAGCGACCGAGTTTTTGCCCGTGTCCTCCACCGGCCATCTCATTCTCGTCGGCCATCTCATCGGGTTCACCGGAGCCAAGGCCGACAGTTTCGACGTCATTATCCAGCTCGGGGCCATTCTGGCCGTGGTGGTGCTCTACTGGAAACGCTTCTGGTGGCTGCTTTCGCCCAAGCCGCTGCACGCCTTTTCCGGCCCGCGCGGCTTGTGGATGCTTTTTCTGACGTCGCTGCCGGCCGGGCTTTTGGGGCTGGCCAGCCGCAAGGCCATCAAGACCTATCTCTTCGGGCCGACCACCGTGGCCATGGCCCTGGCCGTGGGCGCGCTCATGATCTTCTGGGTGGAAAGCCGCAAGAAGCGGGACCGCTTCTATACCCTCGACGAGATGACGCCGGGACTGGCGCTTGGCATCGGCTGCTTCCAATGTCTGGCGCTCTGGCCGGGATTCTCGCGCTCGGCGGCCACCATCATGGGCGGCATGCTGCTCGGGGCCAAGCGCGGTCTGGCCGCGGAATATTCCTTCATCGCCGCCGTGCCGCTGATGTTCGCGGCCACGCTGTACGACTTCTACAAGAGCGCGGCCCTTTTTTCCGCCGACGATCTGTGGATTCTAGGCATCGGCTTTGTGGTGTCGTTTCTCTCCGCCCTGGTCGCGGTCAAGGGCTTTATCGTGCTGGTCAAGCACATGTCGCTTCGGCCCTTTGCCTGGTACCGGTTGGCCCTGGCGGCGACGGTCTTTTTCTTCTGGCCGAAATAGGGGTTGCGAAATTTTCCACGAAAAAGGCTTGCCAAGGCATGCCGGATCGGCTAAAGACTCCTTTCTCCGCTGCCGGAGACATCTGGCGAGGTAGCTCAGACGGTTAGAGCATGCGGCTCATATCCGCAGTGTCGGGGGTTCAATTCCCTCCCTCGCTACCAAGAAAATCAGGGGCTTACGAGAAATCGTAAGCCCCTTTTTTCTTTTTCCCATATTTATTCCTGAGTTAGTTGGCCAAAAGTGGGCCAAATGGGCTGGCGAAAATGGCCGGCTCGGGCGCTGGGATAAAAAAACGGGCTGGGGTGGCCCGTTTTTCTTTTGGGCTCCCCTGCCAGCCCCCTTGGCTGTTGTACTAAAAAAAGTACACCTCTCTTCATGGACAAGCGACTTCAAGCCCACTTCTATCGGACCCCGTCGGGCAATGAACCCGTTTGGGACTGGCTCAAGGGCTTGAACAAGGATCATCAGCGGCTTGCCGGCGACGATATTTTTACCGTCGAGGTCGGATGGCCCATCGGTATGCCCACATGCCGGCCCATGGGCAGCGGGATTTTCGAGGTCCGCACCGATTTTCCCAACGGTACGATTGCCAGGGTTCTTTTTTGTGTCGAAAGTGGTTGCATGTATTTGCTAGATGGGTTTGTCAAAAAGACGCAAAAGACACCTCAATCGAATTTGGAGCTTGCCAAAGACAGAAGAAAAAAATCTTGGCATCTCTTAAACTGGAGGGCAGCTATTATGACAACCGAAAACAATAACTGTATCGGCTCATCTTTTGACGATTTTTTGAAAGAGGAAGAAATCTACGAAGAGTGCGAAGCTACCGCAATCAAGCGCGTTATCGCTTGGAAGCTTCAAAATTACAAGGAATCACGCAACATCAGCAAGACTGCTGTTGCCAAAATGATGGGTATAAGTCGTTCATTCGTAGATAAGATTTTGGACGAAAAGAATACTTCTATTACTCTGTCCACTATACTGAAAGTTGGTAAGATCGTGGGAAAGCCTGTTCGTTTTGATTTCGGGGAAAGCTGCACGGTGTAATGCTCATTTATTTTTCGAGGCTCGGAGCAAGAGAAACCACCTAGACCTCGGAAAGACATACCTAGCTCGGGACATACAATGACTGAAGTAAGCAGTCTCCGGTCCCGGGGAATCTCATCCCAGGTCAGACACATCGTCCCCTGCTAACCACCCTGATGGCCGAGAATGGCACTCTTTGATCCCTGATTGTCATTCGCTGGCAGGTCAGGAGGATGGACGTTTGTACAAAAAAGGATATAACATAGTAAGAGTCTTTCTTGTCTTGCCAAGAACCGACAGGATGGGCGCTGCCGCGCCGGGAAATGACAATGCCCCATCTCGCAGAAGCAATTTTTCGACCGGCCTTGAGAGGGCTGCAAGGGCTTGCAATCCTTCTTCTCGCGGCGTTTGTCTTGCCCGCCCACGCCGCGAAGACGCATCCGGTGCGTGAGACGAGGGACTCCGGGCCGGTCCTCCCTGCTGGAGCCCAGGCCGCCGGGGAAAAAGCCGAGGCCGACATCGGCGTCTATCTCAAGGAAACAGCTGAAAAAAACACACGGCTCAAGGCCGCATTTCAGCGTGTCCAAGCCGCCCTGGAGCGCGTTCCCCAGGAGATGTCCCTGCCCGATCCCCGGTTCACCTTCGGCTATTTCATCGTGCCCGTGGAAACCAGGGTCGGCCCGCAAAATGCCCGCCTGGGCCTGACCCAGACTTTGCCCTGGATCGGCAAGCTGATCGCCAAGGGCGACGCGGCGGCCGCTTTGGCTGATGCCGAAAAAGCCCGGTTCGACGCACTGCGCCTTTCACTGTTTTATGAGGTAAAAAAGACCTATTTCGAATACGCCTACCTGCTACGGGCCATTGCCCTGACCAAGGAGAACAGGGATCTGCTCGATTACCTGGAAGGCGTGGTCAAGGCCCGTTACACGGCGGGCCTTGCCGGCTATGGCGACCTCCTCGGCATCCAGATGGAACGCGACAAACTCGATGATCGCTACCGCTCCCAGGAAGACTTGCGACATCCCCTGGCCGCAGCCTTGAATGCCGTCATGAACCGGCCCGTGGAGGCTCCGCTTCCCGACGCGCCGGACATTCCGGTCATGCGGGTCACGCTTGACGACACAAAGCTGCTGGCGGCCCTCAATGACCGCAATCCGCAGCTCAAGGTCTACGACTACCTGGCCAAGAAAGAAAAGATCGGCGGTTCACTGGCCCGGATGGACTTCATCCCGGATCTGACCTTCGGCATCGAGACCATCATCACCGGTCCCTACAGTTATTACGTCTCCCGCTACGACGCGAGCAGCCAGAAGATGACCTCGCCCTCCCCGCCGCCGCGCGACTCGGGCAAGGACGCCTGGGTGGCCTCGGTGTCGCTGAATATTCCCTTGTGGATTGGCAAGCGAAGGGCCGCCATCCGGGAGGCCAAGGCCCGGGAGACAGCCGCCGTGGCCGATCGGGAGGGTTTGGCCGAGAAGCTTGCGGCCGATCTCAAGCTCGCCCTGTACAACTACCGCGACGCCGCCCGCAAAATCGAGCTGTACCAAAAGGTTCTGATCCCCAAAGCCCAGCAGACCCTGGCCGCCATGTTGGCGTCCTACCAGGCCGGCCGGGCCGGATTCGCCGACCTCGTCAACACCCAGCGCAGCCTTCTCGAATTCGAACTCAACCACATCCGTGCCCTGGCTACCCAGGCCCAACGCCTGGCCGAGATCGACATGCTCGTGGGCGAGGACGTGTCCTACACGGTCTATGGTTCCCTGCAATCGCTGAGCGCCTATTCGGGGTCCGTCAAATAACCTCGGCCAGGGAGAGAACATCCATGTCCGTCGACGCCGACAGAAAGCCTAAATTCCGTACCCTGGCCATTGCACTCGGAGTTGTCTTCCTTGTGGCCTTCGCGCTCGGCTATCTGCTTCGCGGTTCCGGCCGGTCGCCGACGACGCCCCCGACGCCAACGGACGCGGTGCCCGCAACGACGCCTGCCGCCGGACACGACCATGGCGAAGGCACGGGGCAAAAGGCCGTGGAATGGACCTGCGTCATGCATCCTTGGATACGCCTGCCCAAGCCCGGCAAGTGCCCTATCTGCGGCATGGACCTTGTGCCGGCCCACAAATCCGAAACCGGTTCGGGCGTTGCCGCCAGCCTGCGCCAAGTGACGCTGAGTCCGAGCGCCCTGGCCCTGGCCCAGGTGGAGACGGTCCCGGTCAGGCGTCTTGGCGTGGACGTGGACACACGGCTTTTCGGCAAGGTGGCTTACGACGAATCCACCATGGCCACCATTACCGCCTGGGTACCCGGCCGGCTGGACAAGCTCTATGTGGACCAGACCGGCGTGACCGTGGCCAAGGGCCAGAAGATGGCGGAGATCTACAGCCCGGAACTTTTGGCCGCCCAAAGCGAACTGGTAGAGGCCGGCAAGGCCTCGGCCCGGTTCGGATCGAGCGACAACGCTGCCATTCGCGAGGCGGCGGCCGCCACCGAACGGGCCGCCCGGGAGAAGTTGCGCCTGCTCGGCCTGTCCCCGGCCCAGATCGCGGCCGCTGTTTCGCGCGGTGCGCCCATGGACCATGTGCTGCTCACCGCGCCCGTGGGTGGCGTGGTCGTGCGCAAGGACGTGGTGGAAGGGGCTTACGTCGCTACTGGGGCGCGGCTTTTCTCCATCGCCGACCTGCGCACGGTCTGGGTGGAACTCGACGCCTATGAAAAGGACCTGCCCTGGGTGCATGTGGGCGATGTGGCCCGGTTCGAGGCCGAGGCCCTGCCGGGGCGGGTCTTCACCGGTAAGGTGGTCTTCATCGATCCATTCCTCAACAACACGACCCGCACCGTGCGGGTACGCCTGGAAGTCCCCAATCCCGATGGCGCGCTCAAGCCCGGCATGCTGGTCCACGGCCTGCAGCAGACTCCGGCGGCGCGTGGACAACAGCCCCTGGTCATTCCCGAATCCGCGCCCCTGGTCACGGGCAAGCGGGCGGTAGTCTACGTGGCCGACCCCGGCAAGGAGGGCGTCTTTACCGGCCGGGAGGTCGTGCTCGGCCCCCGGGCCGGAGCCTATTACGTGGTGCAAAACGGCCTGCCGGAAGGCGAGCGGGTGGTGACCCGGGGAAGTTTCATGATCGACAGCGCGGCCCAGATTGAGGCCAAGCCGAGCATGATGAATCCCGAAGGCGGCGCGGCCGGCGGCATGCAACCGGCGCAGGGCGAGGCTAAGGCGGCTGCGACCGTTGTGCCGGCCTTCCTGGAGCAACTTGCGCCCGTGGGCGCGGCCTACGACGCACTGGGCAAGGCGACGGCCTCCGGCGATCTGGCCAAGGCCAAGGAGGCCTTCGGCGACTTCAAGCAGGCCGTGTTGGAGGTCGACCCGCGTTCTCTCACCGGTCCTGCTGCCGGCATGTGGTCGGAGCTGTCCATGCTGCTCGGCAACGATGCCGTGGTCGGGGGAGAGTCTGTCTCCCTGGACGAAGTCAAGCGCCGTCTGGCGGAACTGGCCGCCGACTGGAAACGGACCATGGACATGTTCCCCTTGCCCATGACGCATGGCGCTACCAAGGCGTCGGGGACGACACAGGAAAACGTGTCGTCGACCGGAACCCCTCCGCCGCCCCTCCCGGCAGCCGCGCCCCAAGCGCCGAAAGCCGTGATCGAGGCCCCACCGGCCTTCCGTAAGGCGTTCGACACGGTCATGGCCGCCTACACGAAGCTGCAACTGGCCCTGGCCCGAAATGATCTGGTCAAATCACGGGCGGCGGTCCAGGAGTTGGGCAAGGCCGTGCCGGCCGTGCCCATGGAAGCCCTGTCCGGAGACGCCCATAAGGCCTGGATGGCGGACAAGACCGATATCGACGCGGGCCTGGCCGAGATGGCCAAGGCAAAGGACCTGGAAGGCGTCCGCAAGGGCTTCAAGCCGTTCTCCAAGGGGCTGACCCAGGCCCTGGCTCATTTGGGCGCGGCCAAGGGACCGTACTTCGAAATCTATTGCCCCATGGCCTTCGACGGCCAGGGCGCGACCTGGATTTCCCCGGACAAGACCGTGAAGAACCCCTACCTCGGGCCGGAAATGGGCGATTGCGGCGAGGTCAAAGGGCAGATCGCCCCGGGAAAGTAGGCCATGACCACGACGCCCATGCCGCCTCGTCCGGACGACCGTCCCGGCCTCATGGAACGGATCATTCGTCTTTGTCTGCATAACCGGCTGCCGGTGCTGCTCTTCGTCGTCCTCGTTGTGGCCTGGGGCGCTATGGTGGCCCCGTTTGACTGGGATCTGCTCGGCGTGCCGCGCAATCCGGTGCCCGTGGACGCCATTCCGGACATCGGCGAAAACCAGCAGATCGTCTTCACCCAATGGTCGGGGCGTTCCCCCCAGGACGTGGAGGACCAGATCACCTACCCGCTGACCGTGGCCCTGCTCGGCATCCCGGGCGTCAAGACCGTGCGCAGCTTCTCCATGTTCGGCTTTTCCAGCATCTACGTCATCTTCCAGGATTCCGTGGAGTTCTACTGGTCGCGCTCGCGGCTGCTGGAAAAACTCTCCAGCCTGCCGCCCGGCACCCTGCCCACGGGCGTCACCCCCATGCTCGGACCGGACGCCACGGCCTTGGGCCAGATCTTCTGGTACACCCTGGAAGGCCGGGACAAGGACGGCAATCCCGCCGGGGGCTGGGACCCGGCCGAGCTGCGCTCCATCCAGGACTGGTACGTGCGCTACGCCCTGGCCTCGGCCGAAGGGGTGAGCGAGGCGGCCTCGGTTGGCGGCTACGTCAAGGAGTACCAGGTGGACGTGGACCCCGACGCGTTGCGCGCCGCCGGGGTGAGCCTGGAGGCCGTGCTCGGGGCGGTGCGCATGTCCAACCTCGACGTCGGGGCGCGCACCATCGAACGCAACGGCGCGGAATACGTGATCCGGGGCATCGGCTTTTTAAAGGGCGTAAAAGACCTGGAAAATTCCGTCGTCACCGCTCGCGACAACAAGCCCATCCGCCTGCGGGACGTGGCCCATGTCCACGAGGGGCCGGCCCTGCGCCGGGGAGCGCTGGACAAGGGCGGCAGCGAGGCCGTCGGCGGCGTGGCGGTGGTGCGTTACGGGGCCAATCCGCTCACCACCATCAAGAACGTCAAGGAGAAGATCG
This sequence comes from Desulfovibrio sp. JY, assembly GCA_021730285.1. Taxonomy (NCBI): domain Bacteria; kingdom Pseudomonadati; phylum Thermodesulfobacteriota; class Desulfovibrionia; order Desulfovibrionales; family Desulfovibrionaceae; genus Desulfovibrio; species Desulfovibrio sp. JY. Next base: position 3,466,354 of record CP082962.1, on the reverse strand, counting down.
CGGAGATCACCCCGGGCCTGCCGTCCAAGGTCCTGCCCGACGGCCGGGTCAGCAAGGTGACCATCGTGCCGTTTTACGACCGCACCGGGCTTATCCACGAGACACTTGGCACCTTGAACAGCGCCCTGGTGGAAGAGACCCTGGTGGCGGTCATCGTGGTGGTGGTCTCGGTCATGCACCTGGCCAGTTCCCTGGTCATCTCCTCGCTGCTTCCCCTGGCCATCCTCATGACCTTCATCGCCATGAAGCTGACCGGGGTCGACGCCAACATCGTGGCCCTTTCCGGCATCGCCATCGCCATCGGCGTCATGGTCGACGTCGGCATCATCGTTTGCGAGAACATCCTCAAGCATTTCGACGAAGCCCCGCCCGGGGCCGACAAGCTGGACCTGGTTGCGCGGGCTGCCGCCGAGGTCGGCGGGGCGGTGCTGACGGCCGTGTCCATGACCATCATCAGCTTCTTGCCGGTCTTTTCCATGCAAGGGGCCGAGGGCAAGCTCTTCAAGCCCCTGGCCTTCACCAAGACCTACGCCCTGCTCGCCTCCATCGTGGTGGCCGTGACCGTGCTGCCGGTGCTGGCCCATGTTCTGTTCCGGCATGCCAGGCCGGCCGGCAAACGGCCGCTGGCCCGGCGTCTGGCCTGGCCGGCCGTTTTCGCCGCCGTGGGGCTGGCCGCGCTCGTCGTCGTCAAATGGTGGGTGGGGTTGCTCTTTTTCTACCTGGCCGCACGTCTCGTCCTGGAAGACCGCCTGCCGCGCCTGGGCAAGGTCCTGCGCATTCTGGACAACGCCATCGTCGTGCTGGCCGTGACCACGGTCCTGGCCGAACACTGGCTGCCGCTGGGACCTGAAAAGGGAACCTTCCTCAATGTGCTTTTCACCGCCGGGGTGATCCTTGGCATCATGCTGTGCTTCCAGGCCTTCCAGCACGTTTATCCGCTGCTTTTGGCCGTTTTTTTGCACCACAAGCGGACCTTCCTCCTGCTGCCGGCCGCCGTGGTCATTCTGGGAGCCGTCACCTGGATGGGCTTCCCCACGGTGTTCGGCTGGCTGCCCGAGCCGCTCCGGCTCTCGGGGCCGGGCGCGGCCCTGGCCCGGATTTTCCCGGGGCTCGGCAAGGAATTCATGCCGCCCTTGGACGAAGGGGCGTTCCTGTACATGCCGACCACCATGCCCCATGCCGCCCTGTCCGAGGTCGAGACCATGCTGGCCATGCAGGATAAATCCATCCTGGCCCTGCCGGAAGTGGAAATGGCCGTGGGCAAGCTCGGCCGGGCCGAAACGCCCCTGGACCCGGCGCCCATCTCCATGATCGAGACGGTCATCAATTATAAGCCCGAATACCTGGAGGACGCCTCGGGCAACCGACTCCAGTTCAAGTTCGACCCCGATCGGGTGGATTATTTTCGTAGCGTGGAGGGCCGTCCCCAGTCCGGGCCGGACGGCCTGCCGTATCTCGTCCACGGCACCTTCGTGCGCGACGCGGCCGGGAAACTCATCCCGGAAGAAGGCGGCAGGCCGTTTCGCCTCTGGCGGCCGGCCCTCGACCCGCAGCTCAATCCCAACCGCAAGGCTTGGCCGGGCGTCAAGACGCCAAACGACATCTGGGAGGCCATCGTCGCCGCCGCCCGCGTCCCCGGCATGACCTCGGCTCCCAAGCTCCAGCCCATCGCCGCCCGCCTGGTCATGCTCCAGTCCGGCATGCGCGCCCCCATGGGCATCAAGATCCACGGCCCCAACCTCGAAGCCATCGAGGGCGTGGGCCTGCAGATCGAACGCCTGCTCAAGCAGGTGCCCTCCGTGGCCGCCGACGCGGTCATCGCCGACCGCATCGTGGGCAAGCCCTACCTGGAGATCGTCATCGACCGCGATGCCATCTCCCGCTACGGCATCATGATCGGTCAGGTACAAGACGTCATCCAGACGGCCATCGGCGGCATGCCCCTGACCTCCACCGTGGAAGGGCGGGAACGCTATCCGGTGCGGGTGCGCTACATGCGGGAGCTTCGCGACGATTTCCCGGACCTGAAAAAAATCCTGGTCTCCGCTCCGGGCGGCCAGGAGATCCCCCTCGAGCAACTTGCCTCGATCCGCTACGTGCGCGGCCCCCAGGTGATCAAAAGCGAGGACACGTTCCTGACCGGTTATGTGCTCTTCGACAAGAAACCCGGTTTCGCCGAGGTGGACGTGGTGGAGCAGGCCAAGGCCTACCTCGATCACATGCGCCAGACCGGCGAGTTGAATCTTCCCTCCGGCGTGTCTTACGTGTTCGCCGGTAATTACGAAAACCAGATTCGGGCCCAGAAACGCCTCTCCATCGTTCTGCCTTTGTCGCTCGCCGTCATCTTCCTCATCCTCTATTTCCAGTTCCGCTCCACACGCACGGCTTTGTTCGTCTTTTCGGGCATCCTGGTGGCCTGGTCGGGCGGTTTTCTCATGATCTGGTTCTACGGTCAGGACTGGTTCCTCAATTTCCATGTGTTCGGCACGTCCATGCGGGAACTCTTCCAGGTGCGCCCCATCAACCTCAGTGTCGCCATCTGGGTGGGATTCCTGGCGCTTTTCGGCATCGCCGCCGACGATGGCGTGCTCATGGCCACCTACCTGGACCAGAGCCTGACCGGACACCGGCACGAATCCGTGGCCGAGGTGCGCCTGGCCGTGCTGGAAGGGGCCAAACGACGCATTCGGCCGGCGCTTATGACCGCAGCCACCACCATCCTGGCGTTGCTGCCGATTCTCACCTCCCGGGGACGGGGCGCGGACATCATGGTGCCCATGGCCATTCCGTCTTTTGGCGGCATGACCATCGCCATCCTGTCCGTGTTCATCGTTCCCATCCTTTATTGCTGGGTGGAGGAGCGCAACCTCAAAAAGCGGAGCCCTCCCCGAGCTGAAACCAACGGGGCAGACGAGGAAGATTGAAGCCATGCGCGCAAAAATAATCACCCTTGCCTTGCTGGTGGCCGTCATTACGGCTCTGCACTACGGCACGGCCGGAGGCCATCCCGCCGTGCACCTGCTGCATCGCGAACTCTATTTCATCCCCATTCTGCTGGCCGGCTTCTGGTTCGGTCTGCGTGTGGCCCTGGCCACCTCTTTGTGCATCACGCTGTTGTACCTGCCGCCCATCCTGGCCGGCAAAATGGTCCACGACACGCCGTACACGGTGGTGGCCCAGCTTCTCATGTTCAACGTGGTGGCTTTGATGGTGGGCTGGGTGGAGGACCGACGGGCCAGGGAGCAGGAACGAAAGCTCGCGGCCGAGAAGATGGCCTTGCTCGGGCGGGCCGCCTCGGCCATCGGCCTGGAGGTGCAGGACGTGGCCGCTTCCCTGCGCCGGCTCTCCCGCACGGAGAACTGTTTCGCGACACCTGAGCCTCGAGCCGATATCCTGGGTGAAATCGACCGGTTGGATCATCTGCTCTATGCCCTGATGCGCTTTGTGCCAACGACCCAACTTTCCCCCATCTCCCTCGACCTGGGCGAACTGGCGGAAAAAAGCGTGGCCCGGCTTCAGGAGACGGCGCGCAAGGCCGGCGTCGGGCTGACGGCTGCCACGGGGCCATCGGGATGCCGCACCCGCGCCGTGTCCGAGGATTTTGGCGGGATCCTTGACGCCCTGGTGAAAAACGCCATCGAGGCCTCGTCCTCCGGGGGCAGCGTGACCATCGACGTTTCCCACCAGGGGCAGATGTGCCGACTCACAGTGCGCGACAACGGACGCGGCATCCCGCCGGAACATTTGACGAAGATATTCCTGCCTTTTTTTAGCACGAAGCCGGGCGGCCACGGCCTGACCCTGGCCTCGACAAAGAAGTTCCTCAAGGACATCGGAGGGGACATCGCGGTGGAGAGCAAACTTGGCCAAGGAGCCGCCTTCCATCTGCATATCCCCAGGGAACGGGCGGGGGACGAGCCTCTGGAAGGCTTTGACGCCGCTGCCCGCAAATAGCGCATCACGTTGCAACGCAAAGGAGACCATCCCATGAAGGAAATCATGAAAGCGCTCGTGCCGGCCCTGGCCCTGGGCCTTCTGGCCGTGGCCCCGCTGGCTCACGCCCAGAATACGGCCAAGCCCGACGCCCACTTCAAGTACATGGACAAGAACAAGGATGGCGTCCTGACCAAGGACGAATACAAAATGATGGGGCCCGACGCCGACAAACAGTTCGACGAGGCTGACACCAATCATGACGGCAAACTCAGTCCCGAAGAGTGGAAGGCCTACGAGGCCAAGGGAAAGACAGGCATGAAGATGTGAGAAAAGGAAGCTAGCTAACAGTCACGTTAATACTATTTGATCACGCGGGAAGTGTCTTGGCGGTTTGGCGGAAGCGATCACAGAAGAGCGCATGGAGCTCGATGAACGCCTCATGGCGTGTTTACATCACCTAGTAGACAACAGGAGAAGGCTTACATAACTGTATCTATGACAATCATGTGGTCTTATGCCCTGCCAGAACAAGCAATTGAAGTTGGCTATGTTGGCTGATATGAATGAGCCAGCCATGCCTGTGTAGGTTGCCAACGTATGCAGCGAGCCAAGACTTCCCGCGTGACGAAAATACGAGAAACGCTCGCCTGCGTGAAACGGGTACGGCCTGTAGGAGAGGACCGCTGCGCAGACGCATAGCACGGCACTGGGGTCTTTCCCGGCCAAACCAACTGGGGGGGGGTATGGGAGAAAAATCTATTTTCCCACCGGACCTTGTCCACCCAGTGGCCCCTGTGCTGCTTTGTGCAAGCAGCGAGCATAATTTTTCGATATATCTATCCGAAGTGCAGGCTCTTGCATTTGTACTACATAGTTCATTCTACGAAATTTGCAGCATTTTTATTTTTTGCAAGCCGGATGCTACATCTTAACAACAAGAGCAGTGATATTATCATTTCCGCCGTGCTTGAGCGCAGCGGCAATCAACATTGAAACACACTTTTTCGATGTATCGCCCAAACGAAGGATCGATAAGATTTCTTTTTCAGGGACATACCTATGAAGACCGTCACTGCTAAGCAGAATACAATCTCCTTGAATAGCTTCAAAAATGCCGTGGTCCGGCGAGCATTCCGAGCACCCGACGCACTGATCGAGAACATTGCGAAAGGGGTGTTTTGCGACCTGCTCCGGTGTCATGGTGCCTTCATCGAGAAATGTCTGAAGGAAGCTATGATCGGTTGTAATCTGCTTGAGCATATTGTTGCGCAACAGATAAAGGCGGCTGTCACCGACATGCGCCCAATACACTTTACCATCCGCAACAACGGCGCTCGTAACCGTCGCTCCCATTCCTTCCAACGCTGGATTCGCGACAACCAACCGAACGATTGCGGCATCGGCCTCCTTGAGAACTGACGCCAGACTGACATCTATGGGCTCAGGCAGGCTGCTTTGTTGCTTGAGGATATCCACGGCGACTTGGGCTGCCTTGTCCCCGCTCGCCTCGCCACCCATGCCGTCGGCCACGGCCGCCAGCAGCCCCCCACTTTGCAGATGCATCACGAGATAACGGTCTTCATTCCGCTTCCGCGTGAGGCCTATATCGGTCGCAGCAAAAACTTCCACGCCATCTCCCTGATTGACCGTTCAATCGTGCCAACGCGGTGTCACGGCCGTACGAAAACCAACATCGGCAAACGCCTCCCAGGGCTGGCGTCTGTAATGCGTCTCCGGCACATTTGTTTCCTGTTCCAAGCCGACGATATGGTACTCAAGATCACCCGCTTGCCCGGTGACAGTGACCCACTCTCGTACATTTTGCCCCAGTCCACGCACGCCTAATGTATCAGGCTGCAAATCCCCCACCGGGAACAACGTTCTTTTTGCTGCATCGGTGGTCGGTGCAATCCGCCTTGCGACAGGATTCGCTGTGCCGCCCGAAGAAGCTCCGGCAATCCTGTCTCCTTCTTTTTTTGCATATTCCCATTGCGATTTTTTCGGCAATGTACGCCCATAAAACCGGGCATACGCTGCCGCGCCAAAGGCGGTGACACGAACGACAGGATTCGAGGCGGCTGTTGGAGACATAACAAAGTTACCATCATGGTACATGATCGGCTCGTAACCTTCCAACACTTCTCCAAGAAGAAGCCATATTTCACCGTCATGCATAACAGCGCCATCTTGCACGCTGATATTTTGGACTTTGCGCAAAAATTCGACAAATTGATGGTTGGTGACCTGGGTTTCTCCTATATAGAACGGAGCTGGAGCACTCGTTCCCGGAATAAGGCGCAGATTCGCCTCGTCCAGTCCCAGGAGAATTTTCGGAAGCGGTTTTCCCTTTTTAAATATCGGAGGTTCTTGTTGGACAGTCATTCCTTGCGTCCCGGGAATCGACTTCATGGAAACGAAGGCAGGTGACGGCCCCTCATTCGACGGCTGCATCGCCGCGAAATGATACCAAAGTCCGGCCCCCAGGCAGAGAAGGAGTAGAACCGTCGCCCCAATCCAGATCCGTACGCCTGTTCTTCTTGGAAGCTCCTGTCCTTGCTCGCCGATAAGCTCCCGCAAACTTGCACGCAAAACTTTGACCGATGGGGTTCGTATATTCTTGTCTTTCGCCGTGGCTTGCTGGATCAGTCTATCCAGATGCTTCATGAATGGCGTCTGTGGAGAAGGCAGGGACGCTGTCTTGAACGGTGGGCTGTTATCCCGGTTCAGTTTACCGATGACGGCTTCATAAAGGATCTTCCCGAGGGCGTAGACGTCGGCCCGTGCATCGGTCATGGCCAAATCCATGAACTGTTCCTCGGGCATGTAAGGCATGGTACCGAGGATATGATGCGTCCGGGTGATATCGTCCGCGAAATTTCCTCCGGCCAAGCCAAAATCGGCGATTTTGGGAACTTCATCGTCCAGGAGCACATTGGTCGGCTTGAGGTCCCGATGAATGATACCTGCGGCGTGAATGGCTTCTACCCCGTCCAAAACTGAGATGAAATACTGCCTGATCCAGTGCTTGATGCGGTTTTCATCGTCGCCAAACCCCTCTTCGGGCATGGTCAGCTTGAGCGTCGAGCCCGGAACGTATTCCATGGCGATATAATCGAGCGGGTTTCCGTCGATAATCACATGATCGAAATCGAAAACTTGAAGCACGTTGGCATGGCGAAGCCGGGCCATGACTTTGACCTCGCGCCGAAAGCGATCCAATTCAGCCTTTAATTCCTCCTCATTGCCCTCCAGACTTTCTAGAAACGCTCTGGACATAATTTTAAGTGCAACCTTGCGATCCAAATTGACTTGGTTCGCCAAGTAGACTTCGCCTTTTCCGCCTGTGGCGATGTGGCCAAGGATTTCCCATTTACCGTTTATCACGGTATGTTCTTCGAGGAGCGGATCCTTCTTCAATTCCTCAACTTCGTACTCATGTGACATGGTCGCACCTTACGCATTGCAATAATCGTGAGGAGGTCTCCACTGGTGGCATGTTGTTCGGTTTATCGGTTAATGGACGAGTTCTTCGGTTCACGCAAGCGATACAACAGCACGTGGCCAAAGGTCTTAGTCCTCGATGTCTTTACGAAGTCTTTCATACTCCTCTTTACTGAGTTCTCCCCTGGCATAGCGCTTTTTCAGGATGTCCACAGGGGTCTCGGTATTGCCATTCTTTCCCCGTACCAAGAGGTAAATGACAAGGATGGCCACAATGAGAAGAACAATCATTGTCAATCCTCCAAACGACCCCGACATCATGTTCCAGCCGCCATACCCGCCCCCACCTGGCATGCTTCCGAACTGGGCAGTGGGGAGATGCCCTGATAAAAGCTCTGTAATTTCATTCATTAACAGTCTCCTTGACTTTATGATCGTCCCTGTGGCGCGCCGCATTCGTCATTCAAAACGCCTCCTTTACATCTGGTCGGCGATCCTCTTTTCTCATGGGCAAGATCACGCGGACGCCGTAGCGCTGTCGCCTGCGGCGCAGGGCGCCATGGGCTTTCCATCGGCAACGGACTCGTCTCTTCCACGTCATCCCAGGAAAAGACCTGCTCGGGCTGAGGTCAAAATTTCAGGCTTCGTAGACGCAGGGCATTGGCCAACACCGACACCGAACTCACACTCATAGCCGCAGCCGCGATCATAGGACTGAGCAGGATTCCCAGGCTCGGGAAGAGGACACCCGCAGCCAAAGGAACTCCCAGCGCGTTGTAAACGAAAGCGAAAAACAGGTTTTGACGGATATTGCGCATGGTGGCCTGGCTTAAGTGTCTGGCCCGGACGATGCCGCGCAAATCGCCCTTGACCAGGGTTACCCCAGCGCTCTCCATGGCCACGTCCGTGCCCGTGCCCATGGCGATGCCCACATGGGCCGCCGCCAAGGCCGGGGCATCGTTTATGCCATCGCCGGCCATGGCCACCATGTGCCCCTGGGCCATGAGCTCCCGGACTTTGTCGGCCTTTTGCCCGGGAAGCACCCCGGCCAGGACGTCCTTGATCCCGAGCTGATTCGCCACTGCCTTGGCCGTTGCCTGGGTGTCGCCCGTGAGCATGAATACGCGCACCCCCGCTATGGTTAAGTCCCGCACGGCCTCGGCCGACGTCGTCTTGACGGGATCGGCCACACCCAAAAGCCCGACCAGTTCCTTGTCCGCCACCAAATAGACCACAGTGCGGCCTTGGGTACGCAAGTATTCCGCTTTTCCTTCCAGACTGGAGGCGTCCACACCTAATTCCGCGAGCAGGGCCTGGTTGCCCAGGGCCACCCGCTTGTCCTCGACCACCCCGGTCACGCCCATCCCGATCCGATACTCCCAGTCCCGCATCTCGGCCAGGGTCACGCCACGCTCTTTGGCCCCGGCGAGCACGGCCTCGGCGAGCGGGTGTTCGCTGCCGCGCTCCAAGCTGGCGGCAAAACGAAGCAGATCCGCTTCCTCCCGATTCCCGGTCGGGATAACTTCCGTCAGCCTGGGTTTGCCCTCGGTCAGGGTTCCGGTTTTATCCACCACCAGAACATCGACTTTTCGCAGGGTTTCGATGGCGGTTGCGTCTCGGAAAAGCACCCCCAGGCTGGCCCCCTTGCCCGTGGCCACCATGATGGACACCGGCGTGGCCAGGCCCAGGGCGCAGGGACAGGCGATGATGAGCACGGACACCGCCGCCACCAGGGCATGGGACAACCTGGGGTCCGGGCCCCAAAGCATCCAGGCGACAAACGCCAGTACGGCCACGCCGATGACCGTGGGCACGAAATAGCCGGACACGGCATCGGCCAGGTTCTGGATCGGCGCCCGGCTGCGCTGGGCCTCGGAGACCATGGCAACGATCCGAGCCAGCAGCGTTTCCGATCCAACCTTGCGGGCCTCCATGACCAGGCTGCCGGTGCCGTTGACCGTGGCCCCCACCAGTGCATCCCCGGGGGCCTTGGCCACGGGAACAGGTTCGCCGGTGATCATGGACTCGTCCACCTGGCTCTTGCCTTCGAGAACGACCCCATCCACCGGCACCTTTTCCCCGGGCCGGACCCGCAGCTGGTCGCCCGCAGCCACCATCTCCAGAAGGACCTCCTCTTCGGAGCCGTCCGAGCCAATGCGCCGGGCCGTGGCCGGGGCCAGTTCAAGCAGAGCGCGCATTGCCGAACCCGTGCGACGCCGGGCGCGAAGCTCCAGGACTTGCCCCATGAGCACCAGGGCCACGATGACCGTCCCGGCCTCGAAATACACCTCCACCAGACCATTCACGCGCATGGAGGGGGGAAAGACCTCAGGAAAGAACAGGGCCACCAGGCTGTAGCCGTACGCCGCCGTCACCCCCAGACTGATCAGGGTAAACATGTTGAGGTTGCGACGGAGGAGAGAATCCCAAGCCCGTTGGTAGAAGGGCCAGCCGGCCCAGAGGATGGCCGGCGTGGCCAGGACCAGTTCCAACCATTGCTGGACCCGTGGCGACAGCAGCCTGTCAATGGGGCGCCCCGGCAGCATGTTGCCCATGGCCAGTGCCAGGACCGGAACGGCCAGGATGGCCGCCACCACGAATCGACGCGCCATGTCGTGGTATTCCGGGTCGGGCTCTTCCGCGGAGACAGGCTGGACCGGCTCCAAAGCCATACCGCATTTGGGGCAGGTCCCAGGGCCGGACTGGCGCACTTCCGGGTGCATGGGGCACGTGTATTCGAGAGTCGTTCCTCCACTCCTGGGAGGCACTGTATGGCCGTAGCCGTCATGAGGGGTCGCAGGCATGTCCGCCTCCTTGGCCTACCGCTTCCCTGGGGATGTCCAGAAAAGCGAAAAGTTTTTTATATAACACCCCCTTTGCCTGACGCGGTCAAGCTTGACCCGTAAGCGCTCAATAAGGCGCATCTTGTCAGGGCAATCGGAAGACGGCAGAAGTTAAGGCAGGGATAATCAGGCTATTGGGATCGATATACTGTGGCAGAAGGGCCTTGCGCTGGGCGTCGGAAGTTGCCGTAGGCAAGAGCTCGAAGAGGTGACGCAGATAACGGTACGGCTCCAGGTCGCTGGCCTTGGTGGTCTTGATGAGGGAGTACAGGGTGGCCGAGGCGTCGGCCCTGCGTGGGTGGCCTGAGAAGAGCCAGTTCTTGCGACCCACGGCAAAGGGGCGGATAGCGTTTTCTGCCAGGTTGTTGTCCGGGCGCAGCCGACCGTCCTCCAGTGAGGTGGGCCAAATTTTTTGGTCCCCGTTCCTTTCTCAGTCTTCCCCAAAATTCCCTATTATCCTTTAATCCATGGTAGTTGAAAAATAGTCAACCCGCATAGAACCTAGCATTGTTGGGGAAATAAGCAAGGTTACTGCGGCTCATATCCGCAGTGTCGGGGGTTCAATTCCCTCCCTCCGCTACCAGACAACAACGCGGCTCAAGGCACCCCCTTGGGCCGCTTTTTCTTTTGCGGGCCGAAAAGGTTTGGCCCGACGCCCCCGTTTCCGGAGTTCAAAAACACGCCGCCCCGTGCTATCGTCTCCACGACCGGCCTGGCCGTATCCGTTGCCACGACGCGGTCGAAGGCCCAAAACGACGACAACAAGGAGACTTCATGAACCCGTTGCGACTGCTGCTCATTGCGGCCTTGACGATGTTGCCGATCATGGCGGGCTGCGCGCCCAAATCGAGCGACGGCATGGATTTCGCCAAGGGCTTCGGCGTGGATGTCGGCTTCAAGGCGGTGGACATGTGCCAGAACGTTTCGCCCGAGATGCGCATCCACGGCGTTCCGCCCAAGACCAAGAAGCTCAATGTGAAGGTGCTGGACTTCGATTTCGGGACGGAAATCTTCAACCAGGATTTCGGGTTCCAGACCACCGACAGGGGCCTGTACATCAACGGAGCCCAGGCCATGGTCCCCAAGGGGTCGCTCTACGGCCCGAACCAGATGCCCTGCCCCAAGGAGATGCCGAAAAAGATGCAGGTCAAGGTGACGGCCCTCGACGCGAAGGACCGCGAACTGGCGGGCGTCTCGGTGACCCGCGACGTCAAGCCCGCTCCCTGAATACGGCCCGGAACGCGGCCGACCATCGCGACGCCGGTTGCAATCCGGCCTGCGCCATGATCCGGGGACGGCTGTGGCCCTTCCAGCCTGAAAGACGGGGATTGAGCCACACTTGCCATAGCTTTTTTGCTCCCCGACAAAAAAAGGCCCGGAGGCAAACCTCCGGGCCTTTTCCGTCTGTAACGATGAGCGCCTCAGGCATCGACCAGGCGCGCCGCCCTGCTACTCCACGTAGCCCGGGGGCAGGGATTGCCAGCCCTTGCCTTCCTTGCCCAGGGCATAGCCCATGTCGAAGGTCTTGCGCATGGCCGCAGGGTCGAAGGGCTCCTTGTTGGGGCTGTCGAAATTTTCCGGAATGACGATGTAATCAAGCGTCATACCGTCACGCTTGGTCAGCAGATAGCTGTAGGCAAGCGAGCCCTTGGCCTGGGACTTGATCAACGTGGAAATGGAACGCAACGCGATGGGGGCAAGGCGCGGCCGTACGGATTCGCTGACCGGGCCGAGCTTGTTGTTGACGATGATGCAGACATGCTTGTGCAGCGCATCGTAGGCCGCCATGGCATGGGTATCCTCCGCGATCTCCTTGGGCAGCAGATACGCGTCGTAGACGATGAACTGCGAAATCACCCCGCCGTCCACGTGCATTTCGTCGAAGGTTTCGCCGTTTTTCTCCACCGGGATATACACCGGCGGGAAGGCCACCGGAATGGAAGCCGAGGCGATCAGGACCTTGTGGATCAACTCGAGGGCATTGGGATTGCCCGAGGAGGCGATGGCCCCGATATCCCAGACCACGTTGCGCTGGGCGTCCAGGTTGGTAGTGGCGATGAAAAGCCGGCGGCCCCGGGCATGTTCCCGGGCCAGTTCGGCCATCATTTCCGGCGTGACAGCGGTTTCGACCAATTTCTTGAGCGGTCCGGTATCCGCCACCGAATCACCCCGGATGATGTCCCAGATGCTTTTGAGAAAGAAAATATCCTTGGTTTGGATATTGGTATACAGCTTGCGCAAAACCGAGTCGTATTTTTTGCCCAAAAAGGCGAACGGCGCGGACAAAGCTCCCGTGGAGACGCCCGTCACCACACGAAATTCGGGCCGGTCCCCCTTGTCCGTCCAGCCGCACAACACACCCGCGCCAAAAGCGCCGTCCGCACCACCGCCGGACAGGGCCAGCAGGTACAAATCCTTTTCCGGGCCAAGGTTGTTGGCCTTGCGCCAGGCGGCGTATTGGCGCGCCCCCGTAATGAGGCTTTTCTGGAGCATGGGCGAAAGCGCATCCCCCCAATCCCGCACGTTGCGCATGCCCATGACGGACAATTCCTGGGCATTGGGGTCGATAAGCGGATGCCGTTTCCGCGCCGCACCGCAACCGGCCAGGGAAACCATGCAGACGAAAACCAAAAACCAGCCGACGATGCGCTTGACCATGAATCCTCCGTTATAGGTTCCCCTCCGTACATGAGAAGGTTCGCCGAGGCAACCGAAGGCACAACAATACAACGCCCCCTGTCACAACGCGATAACAGAGTCCGTCTCGCCAAGCGCCTGATGCCGTATTATCCCATTTTCACCGGCGGTAGCCGGTCGGGTCGTGATTGCGCCATGTGACGGCGTTGTAACAGTCCGTGCACGCTCTAGCCCCATCGTCGCATGCCAGCGGCGTAAAGAACCACAACCGGCCCTTTCGACCTTTTTTCTTGCCGCAAAGGAGTATACGATGCCCCAGCGGACGGCTGGCAAAAACTCGCGAAACACGTCGCCGGCATGGCGGCCGTCGGGGAGGCCCATGTGGAACAGGGACAACGGGAAGCGGAAATCGCCACCATCGCCACGCACCTCGGCAGCCTCAAACTCGCGGCCGGTTTCACCGCCGAGGAAGTCCGGCTCCTTGCCGCCTACCTTCAGGAAAGCGCCTTTCCGGCCGGCACGGTCGTTATTCAGGAAGGCCGCAAGGCCAATTCCCTGGCCTTCATGGAAGAGGGCGTGGTGACCATCCAGAAAGAGGATACCGGCGCGCCCGAACGGCACATCATCGACCTGAGCCGTGACGCCGTCATCGGGGAGATCGCCTTTTTCGACAACGAGCCGCGTTCGGCCACGGTGGTGGCCAAGACCGACGTGCGCCTCCTGGTCCTGACCCGCGAGCAGTTCGACGCCCTGGCCGCCGAACAGCCGCAACTGGCCATCAAGGTCCTTTTCGCCGTGGGCCAGGTCCTCAGCCGCCGCCTGCGCCAGGTGACGGGGCGCTTCGTGGGTTTGCTGGCCTAGGAAAAGGGGAAACTGCAAGAGGGGCAACGCCCCTTTTCAAAGGCTTCCCCTCTCGCAGCATCTTCCGGATTCCTTTCCCGAACGAACGCCCGCTAGGCCGCGATGGCTTCCTTGCCGGATTCCAGGCCCGAAACCACGGTCTCCAGGCTCCGCGCCTGTCCGCCCAGTTCGGCCACGGCCTTGGCCGAGGCGGCCATGGCCTCCAGGGTATCGATGGCGATGCGGTTGATCTCCTCCGTGGCCCGGCGAATCTCCTCGGATGTGGCGGACTGCTCCTCGGCGGCGGTGGCCATGGAGCGGATCTGGTCGGACGTTTTGACCACGATGCCCACGATCTCCTGCAACATTTCACCTGAATCGTTGGCTTTTTTCGTACCGTCCTGAATGGCGAGGCTGGTCTGTTCGGTCTTTTCGATGTTCTTGCGCGTGCTTTGCTGCATGGTGGTGATAAACCCGGCCACATCCTTGGTGGCGGTCATGGTTTTTTCGGCCAGCTTCCGCACCTCGTCGGCCACCACGGCGAACCCCCGGCCGGCGTCCCCGGCCCGGGCCGCCTCGATGGCGGCATTGAGCGCCAGCAGATTGGTCTGGTCGGCGATGTCGGCGATGACGCCCATGATCTTGCCGATGCCCTCGGCCTGCCCGCCAAGCTCGTCCATGTCCCGCCGCAGTTCGTCGGCAAGCCGGTTGACGTTGCGGATGGCCTCCACCACACCGGCCACCATCCCGGCCCCGGTCTCCGCCTTTTCCTTGGCCGCTTCGGCCAGGGAATCGGCGACGGCGGCGTTTTGCGCCACTTCCGTCACGGCTTCGGCCATGGCGTCCATGGCCGAGGCGGTCTCGCCGATGCGGTCCTTTTGCTGCATGGCGCCGCTTTCGACCATGTTCACACGCTGGGTCAGATCCTCGATTTCCCGAGCCAGGCTGTCGGCGATGGCCTGGGCTTCCCGGGCCGTTTCGCGCATGCGGTTGGACTGGGCCTGCATGGCGGCCTCGCCCCGACGCAGTTCGGTGAAGTCCAGGTACACGCAAAGCGAGCCCATCAATTGGCCGTTGATGGTGTTGTAAAGCGGGGACGCGTCAATAAGGACATTGCGCGCATTTCCTTTGCGAGAGGTCATCACGACTTCCTTGCGGATGTTTTTGTTCTCGGCCATGGCGGTGGCGAGTACGGTCTTGCGCGAGGAATCCCCGTAAAAAAAGCCGGCCACGTTTTCCCCGTAATGCTGCTGCGGAGTGCCGGATTGCTCGATCAGCATCATGAGGCTGTCGTTGGTAAGCTGCAGCTTTTCCTCGGTGTCCACCACGACGTAGGGCGTTGCGATGCCGCGCACGATGCCCTGGTAATACCCAAGCGAGGTTTCCAGATAACAGACCATCTCCTGCAAGGACGCGGCGATCTGGGCGAACTCTCGGGGCAGGCCCGAGATCGGCTTGGTGCTGAAATCCCCGCCTCCGATGGTCTTGGCGTAATCGATAATGGCCGCCGCGCCCCGGCCAAGGCCGCGAATCAAAAAGACGATCAGCGCCATGAGCAGGATCACCGAAACAATGGCCATGCCCAGGAACATATGAAAAACGGAGGTTTCTCCGGCCTCGATGGCCTTGAGGTTGTCCGCCGCGACACGTTGCTGCACGCTGACGAGGGAAAGCACCGTATTCTTTATGGCCCGCCACAAGGGCGTTTCCTCGGTGTTGAGCATGGTCACGGCTTTCTTCACATCGCCGGCGGTGGCCATTTCCATCAATTGCAGCTTGAGGTCGTGACTCTTGTTCCATTGCGGTTCAATACCGGAGAGTTGTCGGGCCATGTCCCCACGGGCCAGTGAAGCGGCCGCCGCGAGGGCTTTGCGGAACTTTTTGTCGGCAGCGGCGAAATTATCTTTGGCCTTTTGATCGTTGGGATTGAGAATCACATTGCGGGTGGCCTGTTCCGTTTGCAGCCCCTGGGCATAAACATCCTGGAGATGAAAGAGCAACGGGCTGTCAACATTCCCGATTTTTTCCAAATAACCGAACATCCTTCCTTGCTGCAAATAGAGAAGAAAGATGGTGAGCGCTGCACCTATGACGCTTGCTATACCCAGTGTCATTAACAACCATTTTATACTCATTCGCCGCATGATAATCTCCAGTGCAAAAGTGAAACGCCTTTCGTGTTAAAGAGTCTCCCCGGGGTTGCCCCGACAGAGACATTTTTTTCAAAAGCGTGACTATTCTATTTTTCACATAGCTGAATAGCAAGCAAAAGATGTCATTCTCGTCATAAAGATCACTTTTTTGCGAAAATTGTCACAAGTAAAGTGTAATCCACGATAAGCTAGTGCATCATTTTGTGATAAAAGTAACAATCACTAACCGTATCATTGCCCGGGCGCAACAGCGGCAAGCGATTCTCCGCTTTCCTTCTTGCGAGGATATTGGCCTGGCGACACTGGCGGAGCATTCGGCTGGAAAAAGACGGGCATCATGACCAAGGAGCCGCCGCGAAGCGCGCTTCTGCCCAAGCCTTGGACCACGTGTCGCGCGAAAGGGGGTAGGCAGGATGGTCGAAGCCCGTATTCCAGATGGGTTCGACGCGCGTCTGCGGGGGCTCGGACTGAAAAAACGCTTCCCGAAACCGGCGGCACACGGTAAGCCAAAAGGCATGCGGTTCGGGCCTGTTCGTCGGGATATCGTCGCAACAGCGTCTTTTCGTCACTCTCATGCGCCGCGTCGCTCTCTGCCCTGTCGACGCGAGGAGGCTCGTTATGCGCCCCACCATCTTGGCGTTCCTTGTCATTTTTGGCCTTGTCGCCGGCTGCACCCGTGCCCCCTATTCCAAGCCGGGCGTGGAGCAGGCCACGGTGGAAAACGATTATTCCGATTGCTTCAGCAAGGCGTCGCTTGAGGTCAACACGCCGCCCTTTCCGGACAGCCCCATCGGGCAGCGCAAGCAGGACACCGAGGCTTGCATGAAGGAGCGCGGCTACCAAGGCCATCTCCAGATGTTTTAGCCGAAGTGCCCCTTGCCTTTCGGCCGCAATGCGTTACAATATAATTTCGACGGGGGCGCCCTGGTTTCGACGGGGATAGTGAAGCCCTGGTTGCAGGTCGAGGTGCCGCGAGGCCTCGTAAAACACGCGGCAACTGGTTAACTGCCAACGATTACGATTACGCTCTGGCTGCTTAATGACAGTCAGCGTCCCCTCAGCTGACGCCTGATACGCTGAACCGGGACGCCAACCCCCATCAGGCTGGCGCAAACCTTCGTCCGTTGAGGGGCGCGCGAGACAACAGACGGACTGGCCGAAGGCGGCCCGGCCGGAAGGCCTGCCCGAGGCGAGATTGTTTTTCGGTCTAAGCCTGTAGACGCTAGGAGCGGAGCATTCTCGGACGGGGGTTCGATTCCCCCCGCCTCCACCACCAACTTTTCCACGCACCCTGTGCAAACAAGCCCCTGGACCCGACGGCCCGGGGGCTTGTTTTTTGCGGTGTTGCGGCGCGCACGCGCCGGGACACCGCATTGGACTCTCCCGTTATTCCCGGCCTCCCCGGAAGGCCGCCCCCCCCCTCGCTTGCGGAAATAGTTGTTGTAAAAAAAAACCGCGTTGGCTTATAGTGGCAAAAACCATGAACGCTCTTGAGGGGATATGCAACGCGACAGACCCACCGACACGCCCCCGGAACAACATGGCCGGCAGGCAGGCAGCGACGCCCCTGAGCTCGGCCGGCGGGAAAACTCCCCCGGGGTCCCTCGTTTCGAGGACATCTTTTCCCTGGAAGATATCCAGCGCATCCAGGACGCCTTTGCCGCCGCCGCCGATGTCGCCTCCCTCATCACCACTCCCGACGGCCGTCCCCTGACCAAGCCAAGCAATTTCACAACCTTTTGCCGTGATTGCATCCGCAGCACGCCCAAAGGGCGCGCCAACTGCACCCGCTCGGACGTCACCCTCGGTCAGGCCTGCCTCCATGGCCCGGCTGTGGCCAATTGCCTAAGCGGCGGGCTGCTCGACGGGGCAACCCCCATCTATTTCGGCCAGCGCCATATCGCCACCTGGCTGATCGGCCAAGTGGCCGACGAATCCTTCGATGCCGCGGCCGCCATGGCCTACGCCCGGGAAATCGGCGCCGACGAGGACGCCTTCCGCCAGGCACTACAAAAGGTGCCCCACATGTCCCGGGAACGGTTCACCAAGGTCTGTACGGCCCTGCACCGCTTTGCCGAACATCTCTCCACCCTGGCGCTGACCAACCACCAGCAGTCGCTTTTCATCGACGATCTGCGCCAGGCCCAGGCGGGGCTCAAAATCCGCGACCGTAACCTGGCCGACATCATCGAGTTCCTCCCCGACCCGACCATGGTCGTCGATGCGCAGGGTTCCGTGATTTTCTGGAACAAGGCCATGGAAAAGCTCACCGGCATCTCGGCCGTGGACATGCTCGGCAAATCGCATTTCGAATACGGGACGCCTTTTTACGGAACCCCGACGCCCCTTTTGATCGACTATGCCCGGGGCGCCGTGGGCCAGCCGGACGCACGCTACGCCGTGGCGGACTTGGGCGTGGATTCCATCATCGCGGAGGTCGCCGTGGCGGCCCTGCCCCGGGGGCCCCGCCATATCTGGGCCAAGGCCGTGGCCCTTCGCGACGAGACGGGCAGGATCACCGGCGGCATCGAAGTCATCCGGGACATTACGGACAAGCAGCGGGCCAATCTGGCCTTGCGGGAGAGCGAGGAGAAATTCCGCCGCATCGTGGAAACCGCCAACGAAGGGGTCTGGGTGCTCGATGCCGACCACAAGACGGCCTTCGTCAACCGTCGCATGGCCGCCATGCTCGGCTGCGCGCCGGAAGAAATGCCCGGCCGCCCGATGGATCCCTACCTGACGGGAAAATCCCTGGTCACTGTCCGGGAGCATCTGGAAAAACTGCGCCAGGGACAAAGCCCGGTGTTCGAACACGAGCTCCGGACCGTTACGGATGCATCGCTCTGGGTCATGGTGTCGGCAAGTCCCCTCTACGACGCCTCGGGCAACTACATCGGCGCGCTCGGCATGTTCACGGACATCACGGCCAGAAAAAAAATCGAGGAGGAGTTGGCCGAAAGCCGTCAGCGCCTCGAGGCCCAAGTGGAGGAACGCACCCGCGACCTGCGCCTGCAAGCACTGGAACTGGCCGAGGCCAACATACGCCTCAGCGAACTCGACCGCCTCAAGTCGGCCTTCTTGTCCACGGTGTCCCACGAACTGCGCACCCCCCTGACCTCCATCCTGGGCTTCGCCAAGTTGATAGGGCGCGATTTCAACGAGCAGTTCCTGCCTCTGGCCGAAGGCACCCCGGCCTTGCAAGCTAGGGGCCGGCGCATCGCCGCCAACCTGGGCGTGGTCTACGGCGAGGCCGAGCGCCTCACGCGCCTGATCAACGACGTCCTGGACCTCAACCGCATCGAGTCCGGCAACATGCTCTGGCGCGACACGCGCTTCAACCCCATGGAAGTGCTCGGGACAACAGCCCGCAATATCAAAGGCCTCCTGGCCCAGCGGCCGGAACTCTCCTTTGTCCTCGAGGCGGATGAGGATGTCCCGGAAGTCTGCATGGACCCGGACCAGCTGATTCAGGTCGCAACCAACTTGCTGCAAAACGCGGTGAAATTCACCCGGGAAGGCACGGTGTGCATGACGGTCCGGCGCGAAGGCGAGTCGCTTTTGCTCGCCATCGCCGATTCCGGGATCGGGATTCCGGCCGAGGAACTGGAAGCCATTTTCGGCAAGTTCCATCAGGTCGGCCGCGGCGACACCATGCGGGAAACGACCAAAGGAACGGGGCTTGGCCTGGCCATCTGCCGGCAGATCGTGCACCATTACGGCGGCCGGATCTGGGCGGAGTCACAGCCCGGCCAGGGCAGCGTCTTTTACGTGCTCCTGCCCGGTTGCGACGCCGCCCGGCCCGAAGCGCCGGCCAAGATGGCGACCGCCTGACCCCGCCATCCCGGGGCCGCGGCCATACCGTTAAAACTCCAGATGCCGCCAGGTGCGGGCAAAGGCCATGACGTCGCGGATGTTGCCGATGCCGGTGACGAGCATGACCAGCCGCTCGAAGCCCAGCCCAAAACCGGCATGGGGCACGGTACCGAAACGACGCGTGTCCAGGTACCACCAGTAGCTCTCCATGGGCAGCGACAACTCGCGGATGCGCTCGGTCAGCACGTCCAGGCGCTCCTCGCGGGCGCTGCCGCCGATAATCTCGCCGATACCCGGAACCAGCACGTCCATGGCCGCGACCGTTTGGCCGTCGTCATTTTGGCGCATGTAAAACGCCTTGATCTCCTTGGGATAGTCGTAGACCACCACCGGCCGCTTGAAATGCTTCTCGGTCAGGTACCGCTCGTGCTCGCTTTGCAGATCGCAGCCGAACCCGACCGGAAACTGGAACTTGGCCTCCGCCCTGGACAAAATATCCACGGCCTCGGCGTAGGGCAGGCGCACGAAAGGCTTCTCGAGGATCGCCCCCAGCGTTTCGGGCAGGGACGGGTCCACGTATTTGGCGAACAGCCCGAAATCCTCGGCACAGTCGTTTACAGCCACCCCGACCAGATGCTTGAGCAGGGCCTCGCCCAGGTCCATGTCATCGTCCAGGTCGGCAAAGGCCATCTCAGGCTCGAGCATCCAGAATTCGGCGGCATGGCGCGAGGTGTCGGAGTGCTCGGCCCGAAAGGTGGGGCCAAAGGTGTAGACTTGCCCCAGGGCCAGGGCGAGCGGTTCGGCCGAAAGCTGACCCGAAACGGTGAGGTAGGCGTCCTTGCCGAAAAAATCCCGGCTGGCCCGTTCCCCGGACGGCAGGCAGGCCTCGGCGTCGGAAAGCGCCGTGACCCGGAACATCTCGCCCGCGCCCTCGCAATCCGAACCGGTGATGATGGGCGTCTGGACCCAGGCGAAGCCGCGCGCGGCGAAAAAGGCGTGCACGGCCTGGCCCAGGGCCGAGCGCAGGCGCAGCATGGCCCCGTACTTGTTGGTGCGCGGTCGCAAATGGGCGATGGTGCGCAGGAATTCGTCGGAGTGGCGTTTTTTCTGGAGCGGATAGGCTTCGGGATCGGCCGCGCCGAGCAGTTCCAGGCCCGTTGCCCGCAGCTCGAAGCGCTGCCCCTTGCCGGGCGAGGGAACCAGCTCGCCGGTCACGGCCACCGCCGCGCCCGTGCCGAGATCCTTGAGGACGTCGGCGCCGTGCACGCCCGCATCCACGATCACTTGCAGGTTGGTCAAACAGGAACCGTCGTTTATTTCCAGGAACGAAAACCCCTTGGCGTCACGGCGGGTGCGCACCCAACCCATGACGCGGGCCTCGGCCCCGCTGCCGACGCCTTGCAGGGCCGCCTGGACGGTGGTGCGGCGCATGCTCATCGTTTTTCCCAGGTGAAGGTGAACGGACAGCGGCTTTCGCCCGAGGCGATGGTGCCGGGGCGGGTGAGCCGCAATCTGTCGCAGTAGCCGGCCACGAACGCGCCGTCGCGCAGGCAGGAGATGCGTGTGACCAGTTCCTCGGGCAGGCCCATCTCACGGTAGCTTTCGGCGTAGCGGCAGCGGGTCACGTCGAAGGAAAGGCTGTCCGGCTGGCGGCGCACGTTTTCGATGGCAAGCGCCCCGCCGGCCCGCCACATGTCGGTGACGGCCGCGAAATGCGTCAGGCTCGGCCCGCCCGGCGCTTTGGCGGCAAAATCCTGCCCCGCCTTGCGCGCCGCCCTCTCGATGGTTTCCTCGACCACGTCCAGGGCGGCGTCCTTGCCGATTTTATCCACCAGTACGGCATAGACATCGGCCAGCATGGCCGCCTCGATGCAACGTTGCGTGAGCATCGTCGTGACCGGGGCACTTCCCTCTTCCGGTTTCATTGCGGCAGACTCCTTTCGGGAACGCATGGCGCGTCTCCCGCCTGCGGGTCTTTTGCCACAAGGCGACAACCAACCACAACCGCCCTTCGCCCCTCCGTGCCCGGGCGGTTGCGCCCAACCCTGCGCCCGGCTATACATTGAGGCCGCGCGCTGCCTTGCGCGCTCCCGCCACACCGATTTCCACCCGAACACAAGGATGCCGTTCATGGGTTTTTTTTCGAAGATCAAGAAATTCTGGAAGACGGACGAGGAAACACAGACCGCCGCCCCGTCCCCGGAGGAAACCGACGCTCCCGCCGTCGCGCCCACGCCTGAGGAGCCAGAGCCGACGGACCGGCCTGCCGTCGCGCCAACCGCCCGGCAGCCCGAGCCGCACATGGCGGATACGGACGCCCTGCCGGAGCAGGAAGCCGCTCCATCGTCGCAGGACGAAGACAGCATCGACCTCGCGCCTCCCGTGGCCCCGGGCCTCCCGCAGCATGAGGAAGCTCTTTCACCGTCTGTCGCTCCCGAACCAGCCCCTTCTCCCGAACCCGCCGCCATGGCCGAAAAGCCGGCCGCGACCATCGACGAAGGCGTTTCACCCAAGCCCGAAGCGCCCCAGGCAAAAGCCGAGCCCGCGCAACCGGTGATCGAATCCAAACCGACTCCGGTTGCCCCTGCGGCGCAGCCGGCCGCTCCCGCAGCCCCGGCCCCGGCGGCCAAACCGGTCACCGCCGCGCCCCAGGCTTCGGCTGTGCCGGGAGAAAACGCGCCCTGGCGCGACGCGCTGATTCTCGAGTTGCGACAAGCCGAACCCAAGCTCTCGGCCTGGCTCGATATTCTCCTGGCCGACGTCACCGAGGCCGGGCCGGACCTGTGGGACCGGCTACGCTTTTTGTTCGCGAGCTTGCAGGCCCCGGCCGACGAGGCCGACGCGTTCGTGGCCAAGTTCGCGGACTGGGTCGCGCTCATGGAATACGACGAGGTGGAGCTGTTCCGTTCGGAACTGCAATACCGCCTGGCTTTGGCCCTTGAGCTCGAGGACGAGGAGGACGAGCGCAACCGGCTTTTCCTCAAGCTCTCCGAAGGGCTGGCCAAGACCAAGGAACAGATCGTCAAGCGCATCGACGGACTGCTCGGCAACCATGCCGTCATCGACGAGGCGTTCTGGGAGGAGCTCGAGGAAATCCTCATCATGGCCGACGTCGGCTTCGAGCCGGCGGCCAAGCTCATGGACAACCTGCGCGAAAAGGTCAGAAAACGCGGCACCACCGACCCGGCCGTGTTCAAGGACATCCTGCGCGAGGAATTGGCGGAAATCTTCCAGGTCCAAAAGACCATCAAGGCCATCAACCCGCCGGAAGTGGTCATGATGATCGGCGTCAACGGCGTGGGCAAGACCACCACCATCGCCAAGCTGGCCCACCGCGACATCATGCAGGGCAAAAAGGTGCTCATCGCCGCCGGCGACACCTTCCGGGCCGCGGCCATCGAACAGCTCAAAATCTGGGCCGACCGGGTCGGCGCGGCATTTTACACCAAGGGCGAGAACGCCGACCCGGCGGCGGTGGCCTTCGAGGCCATGGACAAGGCCCTGTCCGAAGGCTTCGACGTGCTCTACCTCGACACCGCCGGCCGGTTGCACACCAAGACCAACCTCATGGAAGAATTGCGCAAAATCCGCCGGGTCGTGGCCAAGAAACACCCCGGAGCGCCCCACCGCTCGGTGCTCGTGCTCGACGCCACCACCGGCCAGAACGCCTTGTCCCAGACCAAGCTTTTCAACGAGGCGGCGGGCGTGGACGAGATCATCCTGACCAAGCTCGACGGCACGGCCAAGGGCGGGGTGGTGGTCGGCATCGCGCTATCCTTCGGCGTGCCCATCACCTATGTGGGGCTGGGGGAAAAGATGGAGGACTTGCGCCCCTTCGTGGGCCAGGACTTCGCCCAGGCGCTACTCGGCGTGGAATAAATATCACGGCTCCGGGAGGGCGTGGCCTCTCCCGGAGCCATACGGTACAATCAGGAAATCCAGGCCGCGATATCCGCTTTCGGCGGAATCGCCCCCACGGACTTGATGACCCCGTCGACGACCACCGCCGGCGTGGTGAAAACGCCCATCATGGCGATCTGCTTGAGGTCGGTCACCTTTTCGACTTGTGCGTCGCTGCCTTTTTCCGCGACCGTCTCCCGCACCAGCTTTTCCAGCTCCTTGCACTTGGCGCAGCCCGTGCCGAGCACCTGAATCAACATCGTATGTTCCTCCGCGCGCCTATTTCTTGCAGGCGCAGTCAATGTTGCCGGCCACGATATCGGCCACGTCGCCGAGCACGTCGTGGGTCCAGCAGTCGTCGGCCCCGGCCGCCTCGCGCATGACCAAGGCCAGGATGTAGGCCAGTTCCTTAAGGCTCGCCCCGGCTTCGAGGGCTCCCTTGAAGTGCTTGAGCACGCAGGGTTTGGACCGGGCCTTGATGGAGACGGCAAAGCAAATGAATTGATAGGTCTTTTCGTCGATGAGCCGCTTTTCGGCATAGAGCGCGTCCATGGCATCGAGCGAGGACGCGAATTCCGGGAAGAGCTGGGCCAAAAACCGCATGGCAACCTCCTTGTGCGTTACAACAGAGCGTTAATCACCTACCCCACAAGCAAAATACCGCGGCCGACAATGGCGGCAACGGCCACCAGCAGCGACACCTTGCGCAAAATGACCATCGCCGGCAGCGACCAGGCGAGGACAGACATCATTATTGGCAATTTGACCAAGAATGAAAATAGAGACCCATTCGGGAATTGGCAAGTTGAAATTTGGCCATTACGCCAAATAGACACACATACCACCTGACGCGGCAGGTTTCCATGAAAACGGGATGCGGCGGAAAGATCGCCAAGCGGGTAATGTCAGAAGCAAAAGAGCATCAGGCGCGGCCGTGAGTGGGGAGACGCCGCAACGATGCGCGAAGCCCGGCAGGCCCCGGATACAAGAGCGCAGGTCGGGCAAACGGCCGGATCAGATACGCTCCAGCAGGTCCCGCATGCGCCGCCCAACCTGCAAGGGGCTGAAACGCTCCATGTCCTGCCGCGCCCGGGCCGGGAGATCCAAGGCGTACTTGTGTCGCCGCACCTTGCGCAGCAGATAGGCGAGATGGCGGCGGTCGATTTCCGCCCAGACCATGTCCCGCGTATACAGGGGGATAAGGTCGCACATGCGTCCGGAAACAGGGACCAGGGTGTACTGGACCGGAAAGCTGTTTTGCGGGTTCATGTACGACATGTTGCCGGAAAAACCGGTCGCGATGACCGGTTTGCCGCAAAACATGGCGTCGGAAAGTGACAGTCCCCAGGCTTCGGCGTGATGCGCGCTGACATAGCAATCGAGCAGGCCATGCAGGGCCGCGATCTGCCCGGGGCTCAAGAAGGCGTCCAGGCTGACGACATTGGGCAACCCGGCAAGGTCCCAGGAATTTCTGTACTGCTTGACCACGAGTTTCACGTCGCCGACGTTGCCGAACGTGGCCACAAACGTTTGCAGCAAGGCTTCCAGGTTTTTGCGGGGATTGACCGAGTCGACCATGGTGTAAAAGTAGAACTTGCCCGGGTCATAGGCGATCTGCGCCTTGATGGCGTCAAGGTCGCCTGCCGTCGGCGGATCGACGCGCACCACATGCGGCACGACATCCACGGGGAATCCGGCCGCGGCAAAGGCGGTCGCGGAAAAGGGCGAACAGGTCCAGACCCGGTCCACGCCGCAAAGCGCCTTGGCATAGGAATCGGAAAGCGTCTGCGTTTCCCAGACCGAATAGGCAATGCGGTATTTGTCCCTGTAGCGCGGGATGATTTCGGCCAGGGCCATGGGTTCGTCGTGCAAAAGGAGCACGTCGGCCGCGGCCGGATCGGCTACGCAGGCGATTCCCACAGCCCCGAGCGCGGCGATGAAATCCTCGCCGGCACGCTTATGGCTGATGTAGCGGCTCACATGGTAATAGATGCGTTTCATGGCCTGTCCCCATAGGCAGCGCGTCCCTTCCGCCTCGCGCCCCGAAGCGTCGCCTGCGGCATACTACCCTGTTGCGGGCCGGGACGAAACAGGCCCGAAACGGATCGACGCCGCCATCCTGAACGGTGGTCGAAACCTCGGGGCTGGTCCGGGCAGTCCAAAAGCCCCGCTCCGGACGTCCGCTCGCGGTCCGGGGAAGCGGCCGGATTCGAAACCTCTCCCCGCGACACGCGCCCCCGGCACGCCGTAAACAGGCGACAAAAAATAAAAGGCCCGGCAAAACCGGGCCTTTTTCCGAAAATTTGATGGGGTGACTGGTGGGACTCGAACCCACGGCAACCAGGGCCACAACCTGGGACTCTACCAACTGAGCTACAGCCACCATCGACTGGAGAACGATTTCTTTAGCCCCACCCCACCGTCCCGTCAACATCTTTTTCATTCTCTTGCCCATATCCTTCCCCCAGGGTATCGTGGTTAGTGCAAGCGCGCCGTCGCCCTTGCCACCATCACGCAATTCAGCCAAGGATCCCATACATGGACAAACTGCTTATCCGGGGCGGCAAACCCCTTCACGGCTCCGTGCGCATCAGCGGCTCGAAAAACGCGGCCCTGCCCATCCTGCTCGCCGCGCCCCTGCTCACCAAACCGACGGTCATCGAAAACGTGCCCCGGCTGCGCGACATCCACACCACGCTGCGGCTCCTCGACATGCTCGGCTGCCCGTCCACCTTCGACGGCAACACCGTCACCCTGGAACCGAGCCAAGAGCTCAATCCCGAGGCCCCCTACGACCTCGTCCGCACCATGCGCGCCTCGGTGCTGGTCCTCGGGCCGCTTTTGGCCAGGGTCGGACAGGCCCGGGTGGCGCTGCCCGGCGGTTGCGCCATCGGCGCGCGGCCCGTCAATTTGCACCTGACCGCCCTGGAAAAAATGGGCGCGACCTTCAACCTGGAGGCCGGCTACATCGAGGGGCGCTGCGACAAGCTGACCGGCGCGCACATCGTCTTCGATTTCCCCACCGTCGGTGGCACGGAAAACCTGCTTATGGCCGCAAGCCTGGCCGAAGGCACGACGGTGCTCGAGAATGCCGCCCGCGAGCCGGAAGTCGCCGACCTGGCCGATTTCCTCAATGCCATGGGCGCGAAGATCTCCGGCCACGGCACCGCGATCATCACCATCGAGGGGGTCCCCCGGCTTGGGGGCGGCTCGTACAGCGTCATGCCCGACCGTATCGAGGCGGCCACCTACATGATGGCCGCAGCCATCACCGACGGCGAACTCAAGCTCGAATGCTGCCCGTTCATGGAGCTCGACGCCGTGGTGTCCAAACTACGGGAAATGGGCCTGCACTTCGAGGCCACCAACGCCGGGGTGCTGGTGCGCCGCCGGGAGCAGCTCGTGGGCGTGGACGTGGCCACCCAGCCCTATCCCGGCTTTCCCACCGACGTGCAGGCGCAAATCATGGCGCTTATGTGCGTGGCCATGGGCGCGGGCTCGGTGCGCGAAACCATTTTCGAGAATCGCTTCATGCACGTCCAGGAGCTGGTGCGCCTCGGCGCGCAGATTCGCATCTCGGCCCAAAGCGCCTTTATTCGCGGGGTGAAAAGCCTAACCGGCGCGCCGGTCATGGCCTCGGACCTGCGGGCCAGCGCCTCGCTGGTCCTGGCCGGCCTGGCCGCCAAGGGCGAAACGCTGATCCAACGCGTCTACCACCTGGATCGCGGCTACGAGGCGGTGGAAGTCAAACTGCGCAACGTCGGGGCGGATATCGAACGCCTCGCCTGACGCACGGAGGCAGATCATGGCACGGGCTCGCATCGTTGCGGCAATGGCGTTTTTCCTGGCGGGACTCTTCCTCACCACCACCCCCGCCAGCGCGGTGGGACTTTTCGTCTGCGTGGACGGAGCCGGACGGCAGGTCTGCGTGGTGGATACCGGCAACATGACCGAATTCACCCCGTCGCGCCTGTGCAACACCTCCTGCCCGGCCTGCGCCGGCCGTTGCGACGGCGCACCCTACTATCCCCCCAAAACCGGCCATTGGGAAAAACGGTGGCAGGTCGCGCCCGGTATGGAAAACAACATCATGAAGCCCGGCCCCGATCTGCACCGGGACGCCCAAAAAATCCGCAACGAAGGCCTTGTGGGTAATTGAAAGAAAGAAGGGGGAGAATGAACCTGGGGGGAAACCTTTCTTGAAGAAAGGTTCTCCCCCCAGGCCCCCCTTCCCAAGACTTTTAACGATAACATCCCATCACCGTTAAAATTTTTGGGAAGGGAGAGCGCGAGAGGGGAACCCTTTTTTCAAAAAGGGTTCCCCTCTCGCACTTTCTTTTCCTCAAATTTTCCCTTTCAACACGTACAAGCTTGTTTGGGGGGTGTTTTTTCGTTGAAGGGCGACATACGGCGCAGGGTATCGATGACTTTGGGCATCACTTCCAGCACCAGGTCCACGTCCTTGTCGGTAGTATAGCGCGAGAGGCTGAAGCGGATGGAACCGTGGGCGAAGGTGAAGGGCACGCCCATGGCCCGCAGCACGTGGGACGGCTCCAGGCTGCCCGAGGTGCAGGCCGAGCCCGAGCTGGCGCAGATGCCGTACTGGTCGAGCATGAGCAGGATGGCCTCGCCTTCCACGTATTTGAAGGCGATGCTGGCGGTATTGGGCAGCCGGTTGTCCGGATCGCCGTTGACGATGGTGTCGGGAACGCTGGCCAGGATGCCCTGCTCCAGCCGGTCGCGCAGTGCTTTGACGCGCGTATTTTCCTCGGCCATGTTGTCGTGGGCAAGGCGCATGGCCTTGGCCAGGCCGATGATGCCGGCGGTATTTTCGGTGCCGGCCCGGCGGCCGTGCTCCTGGTGTCCGCCGATAAGAAACGGCCGGTAGGGCGTTCCCTTGCGCACGTAGAGCAGGCCCACGCCCTTTTGGGCATGGAGCTTGTGGCCGGAGAGGGCCAGCATGTCCACGGGGAGTTTGGCCAGGTCGATCTCCACCTTGCCCACGGCCTGGACGGCGTCGGTATGGACCAGCACGCCGCGTTCCTTGCACAGGGCGGCGATCTCCGGGACGGGGAAAATGGTCCCGGTTTCATTGTTGGCGTACATGACCGAGACCAGCGCCGTGTCCTTGCGGATGGCGCGGGACAGTTCACCCATATCGAGCCGGCCCTTCTCGTCCACGCCCAGATAGGTGACCTCGTAGCCTTTTTCCTCGAGATGCTTGGCCAGGCTCAACACGGCCGGATGCTCCACCCGGGTGGTGATGAGGTGGCGTTTGTCCGGCTGGGCGGCCAGGGCGCTGCGGATGGCCGTATTGTCGGATTCCGAGCCGCAGGAGGTGAAGATGATCTCCTCGGGCGCGCAGCCGAGGATTTCGGCCACGTCGGCCCGGGCCTTTTTCAGGCGGTGGCCCACTTCGCCGCCGAAGGTGTGCATGCTCGAAGGGTTGCCGTAGAGTTCCCCGAAAAAGGGCAGCATTTCCTCAAGCACTTCCGGCGCGACCATGGTCGTGGCGTTGTTGTCGAGATACACCGGGTTCATTTGCCAGCCTCCTTGACCGTGATATCAGGCTCCACCAGTTCCCGCAGGCGCTTTTGCACGAATTCGGTCAGCGTCACGTTGCTGACCGGACAGCCCTTGCACGCCCCGCGAAGGGCGACGAGCACCGTCTTGCCTTCGATGTCCACCAATTCGATGTCGCCGCCGTCCTTTTTGAGGTTGGGCCGGATCTCCTCGTCCATGACCTCGGTCACGCGTTTGACCCGTTCCAGGTTGGTGAGCCCCTTGGCCGGCGCTTTCGCCGCGCCGGCGGTGGCGTCGGCTTGCCGACCGCGCTCCTCGTCCAGGATGGCTTGCAGCCGTTCCTGGCAATCGCCGCAACCGCCGCCGGCCTTGGTGAAGTCGGTGATCTCCTCCACGCTGGTCAGGGCGTTTTCGCGGATGGCCCGGCGGATCTGGCCTTCGTAGACGCCGAAGCACTTGCACACCAGCTCGCCCTCGGGTTCGTGCTCCGGGGCCTTTTCGCCCAGATACCCGGCCAGGGCCGCCTCCAGGGCCTCCTGTCCCATGACCGAGCAGTGCATCTTTTCCTTGGGCAGCCCGCCGAGGTAATCGGCAATATCCTTGTTGGTCAGTTTTTTCGCCTCCTCGATGGTCTTGCCCTTGAGCAGTTCGGTCAGGACCGAACTGGAGGCGATGGCCGAGGCGCAGCCGAAGGTCTGGAAGCGGGCGTCCTCGATGACGCCGGCGTCGCTTATCTTGAGATACAGCTTGAGCGCGTCCCCGCACGCCAGCGATCCCACCTCGCCCACGGCGTTGGCATCATCGAGGCTGCCCACGTTGCGGGGATTGAGAAAATGATCCCTGACTTTATCGGTATATTCCCACATAGTTTCCTCCGATCGCCCTGGCGGTTGCAGGCGACGCACCAGTATAGGCCGCTTGCCGTGCCGCGAAAAGGGTTTTTGACGCTTTGAGCGCCCATACAATTTCCTACTTTAACGATAGGAATAATGAAGTCAATCGCCCGCTTTACCCTTTTTGTCCCCTGCGCTATCAATCCGATTGAAAATCGTCTCGAATCACCCTCGTCGCCGCTGACGACGCCCGGGACACGAGGCAACCACACATGGGGGCGATACCGTCGCCTCCGGAGAGGCGCGATGCTGGAAAAACTGGGCCTTATCGCCCTGGCCGGCGCGGCCGGCACCCTGGCCCGCTATTGGATTTCCGGGCTTGTCTACGGCCTGGCCGGCCGGCAATTCCCCTGGGGCACGGCGGCCGCCAACATCCTCGGCTGTTTCCTGTTCGGCTTTATCTGGCAGCTTGGCGAAGGCCGGATGCTCATTCGCGCCGAAACCCGGGCCATCATCCTCACGGGATTCATGGGCGCGTTCACCACCTTTTCCACTTTCATTTTCGAAAGCGGCGGCCTGATCGAGGAAGGCCGCTACCTGGTAGCCCTGGCCAATGTCGGTTTCCAGACCGTGCTCGGCTTTGCCGCCCTTTTCGGCGGGCTGATGCTCGGCCGGATGTTGTAGCGTAGAATGCGGGGGAGCGGCGTCCGCGACGGGATGCCGACGCCCGCTTTTGGGAGAAAGCCATGACGGAATACGCCGAGGTGGAAGTGTTGCGCGTGTATTGCGGCGAATCCGACCGCAGCGACGGGCGGCCTGTCTATGAGGTGATCGTGGAGGAAGCCCGCCGGCACGGCGCGGCCGGAGCCACCGTGCTGCGCGGGGTGCTCGGGTTCGGAGCCGGAAGCCTCGTCCACACGGCCAAGCTGTTACGCCTGTCCGAGGACCTGCCCATGGTGGTGGAGATCGTCGACCGCCCCGAGCGTCTCGATGCCGTGCTGCCCCGCATCGAGGCCGTGATCAGGGGCGGGCTCATCACTCGCCAGCGCGGGATCACCGCGCGTTTTCATTGTCCGGTCCGGGTGCGCGACGTCATGGCCACCACCGTGGCCACGGCGAGTCGGGACACCCCACTGCCGGTGGTCATGGACATGCTCGTTTCCCACGACAACAAAGCGGTGCTGGTCATCGAACCCGACGGCGCGGTAGCCGGCATCGTCACGGGCGGGGACGTCCTCATGCGCGGCGGCATGGCGGCGCGGCTTTCCCTACAGGACATCCTGCCCGAGGATATCCGCAAAAACGAGCGCGACAAGATTTCGGGACGCACCGCCGGCGAGGTCATGACCAGCCCGGTTGTGACGATCAATGACCGGATGAGCCTTCGCGACGCGGCCCAGCTCATGACCGGAAAAGGCCTCAAACGGCTGCCGGTGGTGGACGCCGCGGGCGAGCTCGTGGGGCTGGTCAGCCGGGTGGACATCCTGCGCGCGGCCTCGGACCTGGCCCCCTCGGCCCAGGCGTTGCCGCGCTTCACGGCCGGACTTTTCCAGCAGGCCCGGGACGTGATGATCACCGACGTGCCCACGGCCTTCCCGGACACGCCGCTGCACCAGGTTGTGGCCGCCATCGTCGCTTCGCCGCTGCGGCGCGCGGTCGTCGTGGACGCGGACGGAACGGTGCGCGGCATCGTTCTCGACAGCGACCTGCTCAGGCGTTGCGGTCCGGCCCGAAAACCCGGCCTCGTGGAAGCCCTTTTCTCCTTCGGCAAGCCCGAGGAGACCGGCGCCTGCCCCACCGGTTCGGCGGCCGAGGTCATGGAACCGAACGTCCTGACCATCCACGAAGACGCGCCCCTGATGGAAGTGTTGCAAAAAATGCTCGCGACCAAGGTCAAGCGGCTGGTGGTCGTGGACGACGCGGGCAAGCTGCTCGGCATGGTCGACCGCGAAGCGATTTTGCGGGTCATCGCCGGCGCGCATTGAGGGAAAAAAAGCGGGAGGGGAAGCCCGTTACAAAGGGGCCTCCCCTCTCGCGCTCCCCTTTCGAAATTTCAAACGATACATCCCCGCACGAGGATTAGTCGCCGCATACGGCCCGCGGCCAGGCAGGCGGGTGCGACTTGGATTCACCCTTTGCCATGGCAGGCGATTCACGATAAATCCGCCCTGCCCGGCCGTGCCATGACATGGCACCATCCAACCAAGGCCGGACATTCCACAAAACGCAAGGAGCAACACCCATGGAACGTACCCTTTCCATCATCAAGCCCGACGCCGTCTCCCGCAATCTGGCCGGAGCCATCCTCAAAATGATCCAGGACACGGGGCTTAAGGTCGTGGCCATGAAGATGATCCAGTTGTCCAAGGCCGAGGCCGAGGGCTTTTACGCCGTGCACAAGGAACGCCCGTTCTTCGGCAGCCTGGTGGACTTCATGATCTCCGGCCCGGTGGTCGTCTCCATCCTCGAAGGCGACGACGCCATCGCCCGCTACCGCAAGCTCATGGGCGCCACCAACCCGGCCAACGCCGAGGAAGGCACCATCCGCAAGACCTATGCCCTGGACATCGAGAAGAACTCCGTCCACGGCTCCGACGCCCCGGAAACCGCCGCCTTCGAGACGTCCTACTTCTTCAGCGCCCTGGAAATGGTGGGTTAGGGCCATGGCCGCCGTCATCGGTTTTCTCGGTGCGGGGAACATGGGCGGGGCCATCATCAAGGGCCTTGCCGCCGTTCCCGACGTCTCGGCCCTGGCCTACGACGTGGACCCGGCCAAGGTGAAGGCCCTGGCCGACAAGAATCTGGCCGCGCCCGCCGCGACCCCCGAGGCGCTGGCGGCGGGGGCCGATTACCTGATCCTGTGCGTCAAGCCCCAGTACCTCGCTGCGGCCATGTCGGCCCTGGCGCCGTATCTGCGGCCCGAGACGGTGGTCTGCTCCATCGTCGCCGGCGTGACCATGACCCGGCTGCGGGAGCTGACATCCGGCAAGTGCCCGGTGGTGCGCATCATGCCCAACACCCCGGCCCTGGTCGGCGCGGGCCAGTTCGCCCTGTGCCTGGAGGACCCGAAGCTGGGCGAGACGCACCGGGCCTTCGTCCACGGGCTTTTCAACAAGCTTGGCCGCACCTACGTGCTCGAGGAAAAACTCTTCGACGCCTTCACCGGCCTTGCCGGCTCCGGCCCGGCCTACGTCCTCTATTTCATGGAGGCGCTCATCGAATCCGGGGTGCTCGTGGGCTTTCCCCGGGACAAGGCCACGGATATCGTTTCCGGGCTCATCGAGGGCACGGCCAAGCTGGCCGCCGAGTCCGGGCTCCATCCGAGCGTCCTGCGCGAGATGGTCACCTCGCCGGCCGGCACCACCATCGAGGCGCTCATGCACCTCGACCGCAAGGCCGTGCGGGCGGCAGTCATCGACGCCGTGGCCGCCTCGCGTGACCGCTCCAAGGCCCTCGGCGCCTGACCGACCCGTCTCCAACCAAATCAAAAGCCCCCGGCGCCATGCGGCGCCGGGGGCTTTTTTCGCGGGAGTATAGAACGGCGGTCAGGCGTTTTTCACCACATTGGTGGCTTTGGGCCCCCGCTCACCCTGGATGATTTCGAATTGCACAAGTTCGCCTTCGCGCAAGGTGCGAAACCCATCTCCCTCAATGGACGAGTAATGAACAAACACGTCGTCCTCACCTTCGCGCATGATGAAACCATAGCCCTTCTTGTCACTGAACCACTTGACGGTGCCTTCAAATCCCATACGTCTGCCCTCCTGAAAAACTCGTACCTTATTTTTTAGCACCGGAGTTTCGTTTGCGTCAACAAAAAATCCATCTCGCCCGATAAAAATCCGAAACACACCATCACCCGGCAGGGCTCGAAATACGCACAGGGGAAATTTTTCCAAATTGTCCACATGCCGTTGCTGTTACAATAAAACAGTTACTACGACAACAATTCCGCTTGCAAACAATACCAGTCGCAGCAGCATTGCAAACCGCTTTGCATCCCAGGGTCTGCCGACAGGTCCAAAGGTCGGCTTGCGCATCAGTTGGCCAAAGTACACGGACGGTCCTCCCATGGACGCGCCACAGAGCCAGGCCGCGGCGGCCATGGGCCAGCCGGCGTTTGGACTGGCGCTTTTTTCCGCGTCGGCGGCGACAGCACCGAAGCGCACGCCCCTGCCCAGCCCCATGATCCTGGCTGCAACCCACATGCCAAGGGTGGTTATCCTCGCCGGCAGCCAGGCCAGTACATCGTCGGCCCTGGCCCCAAACCAGCCCAGGTCGCGGTAGCGCGGGGTGCGGTAGCCCCACATGGAGTCGGCGGTGCTTATGGCCTTGTATGCCCAAAGTCCGGGCAGTCCGGCCACGGCCAGCCAAAAAAACGGCGCAACGAACGCATCGTTGGCGTTTTCAGCCACGGTTTCGGCCAGGGCCCGCCACAGACCGGCCGCATCGAGGGCGGTCACGTCCCGGCTGACCAGCCCGGCAACGACCGTCCGGGCCGCTTCCACCTGATTTTTTTTGAGCAACGCCGCTGCCTTGCGGCCTTCGCGCAAAAGTCCGCCCAGGGCCAGGCCGGCATAGGCGAAATAGAGCGCGCACAAAAAACCGATGCCCGGTATCCGGCCGGCCAGCCAGACGACGCCACCGCTCGCCGCCGCAACCACGGCCACGCAGCAGGCCCCGAAAAGGCGCGTGCGCAGGCCCGACCGGTCGGCCAGCGCGTCCAGGGCCGCATAAGCCGCGCCGATGGCCCGCACCGGATGCGGCAGCCAGAGCGGATCGGCCAGGGCCAGATCGAGCCCGACGGCCAGGATAATCATCCACGTCGCATCACTCATGCCATATTCCCGTAAGAGTGGTTATTCGACCGACAGGCCGGCGGAGGGGGCAGGAACACCACTTGCGGTTATACGATCATTTTGCGGGCAGGCAGGCGGGGGCAGGACGGCCACGTGCGGCGCATATTCGAAGAATACGCCTTCGCGTCCGTCCTGCCCCCGCCTGCCCTGCACACACGCTTCTCATACCCAACAGCAATCCTAACCCGTCAGCACGAAACAGCGCCCCCGAACATTCGGGAACCGTCCGCCCCTAAACGATACCACCTTGCCCCGTTGGAAAGAAAACGTCCCGTCATTTCCCACAAAAAGAAACCGTCATTTCCCCCGCATCGGGAGAGCCGCACAATCCCCTTTGAACGTTTTTGAAGGGGGTCCAGGGGGAAACTTTTTCCAAAAAGTTTCCCCCTGGCCGCCGGAGGCAAAAAAAAGAAAGCTACCGCGCCACCACAGGCGGGCGGCGCAGTTTTTTGGAGAAGCGGTCGAATTCGCTCAGGACGCAGCCGCAGTACGGCTGTCGGTAGATGCCCCATTCCTTGGAAAGGGCCACCCCCTCGTCCCAATCGACGCGAAAATCGCGGTAGTAAAACGGGACGCCGTGGGCGGAGGCCTGCTTCTCGCCCAGGGACTTGAGCACGCCATGGTCCTGGTATTTGCTGTAGAGCAGCGAAGAGGAGTAGGCATCGCAGCCCATGCGCCGGGCTGTTTCGGCCGTGCGGGCCAGCCGCTCGTCCCAGCAGGGCCGGCAGCGCGCACCCGGGTCGGCGACCGACCGGCGCAGATGCGGCAGCGGGTCGTAATCGTCGTAGAGCACGTCCACGTCGAGCCGCGCCGCCACCTCGGCCAAGGCATCGCGGCGGCGCAGATATTCCATCACCGGCTGGATGTTGGGGTTGTAAAAAAGCCCCGCCACATGCAGTCCGGCCTCGTGGAGGCGCAATAAGGGCGCGATGGCGCAAGGCCCGCAGCAGATATGCAGCAACAGGCGTTCGGGCATGGTCTTACAAGGCGGCGATGATGATCTTTTTCTTGAATTCCTCTTCCATGGCCGAGAGCCGGGCCCGCTTGTAATTGAGCAGGTACAGGGCCAGTTCCTCGGACACCTTGGCCGTGACGCACTCCTGGCCGGAATCCTTGCGCATCTGGCGGTAGATATCCTTGAGCACGGTCAGCGCCTGCCATTCGTGGTTGCGCCGCTGGCCCGAACCCTTGCAGTGCGGACAGGTCTCGGAGGTGATGGACAGGGCCGAGGAGCCCAGGCGCTGGCGCACGATCTCGAGAAGCCCGAAACGCGAAATGCGGCCGACGTCGGTGCGGGCCCGGTCGCTTTTAAAGGCCGCGCGCAGGGTCTTTTCCACCTCGGCCACGTGCTTGCGGTCCTTCATCTCGATGAAGTCGATGACCACCTGGCCGCCGATGTCGCGCAGGCGCAGCTGGCGGGCCACTTCCTCGGCCGCCTCGGCATTGGTCTTGAGCGCCATTTCGCGGAAATTGGATTCGCCGCCGATCTTGCCGGAGTTGATGTCCACGGCGGTCAGCGCCTCGGCATGGTCGAAGGCCAGCACGCCGCCGCTCGGCAACGTCACCTCGCGGCCGTAGAGCTGTTCGATCTGCTTGCGCAGGTTGAAGCGGTCCCAAAGCGGCACGTCCATGTCGGTGTGCTGTTTGACGATGCTCGGGCGGCGCGGGTAGATCAGGGACGCCATCTCCGCCACCCGGTCGGCGGTTTCCGGCTCGTCCACCCAGATCTCGCCCACATCGTCTGTCAGGTAGTCCCGCACGGCCCGGGAAGCCAGGTCCAGCTCCTGGTAGATGAGGCTTGGCGTCTCGGCCGTGGTGCCGCGCTGGCGCACGTCCTTCCACAGGCGCTTCAGATAGGACAGATCGCGCTCCAGGGCGGTCTTGGACTGGGACAGGGCGGCGGTGCGCACGATGATGCCGAGCCCCTCCTCCAGCTTGAGCCCGGAGATGGCTTCCTTGAGCCGCTTGCGTTCGGCCTCGTCCTCGATCTTGCGCGAAACGCCGCGCTGCTCGCGCCCGGGCGTCAGCACGAAATAGCGGCCCGGCAGCGACAGGTAGGTGGTGAGAAACGCGCCCTTGTGGCCGGTCGGCTCCTTGACCACCTGGACGAGCAGCTCCTGGTTCTTTTTGAGCGCCTTTTGGATGGGCGGATACTTGGGGCGGCGCTCCCCGGCGTGGACGATCTGGTAATATTCGGGGTGCACCTCGTCGATCTGCAGAAAACCGTTGCGCTCCGCGCCGTAATTGATGAACGCCGCCTGCAAGGCCGGATCGATGTTGTGGATGCGGCCCTTGTAAATGTGCCCCCGCGTCTTGGCCTGGTGCACCATCTCGACGTAATATTCCAACAGCAGGCCATCCTCGGACACGGCCACTTCGACCTGTTCACCGGGCAGCACGCTGATAAACATCTTCTGCTTGCGTTTCTTTCCTCTGCTCATCACACAAAAACTCCTTGCCGCCGGCGGAGGTCCGCCGGGGCGAAATTTGCTATTATCCGGTTTGGCCGGAGTAAAAAATTTCCTCGCCCGCGCGCTCACGGCGCACCGCGCCGTCCCGCTCCAGGGCATCGAGGGCCGCCTGCACGTCGGCAAGCGTTTGCCCCAGGGCGAGGCTCAGGCCCTGGGCCGTCTGGGGACGCCGGGTGACGGATGCGGCGATACGGGCCGCGAGATCGTCCGCCTGACCGGCGGCAGGGACCCGGGCGCGCAGGGCGGCCGGTCCATGGCCTTCGGACGCATCCCCGGCGTGGGAAGGCGCCGTAACGCCAAGCGCCTGCCGGAAACGGGCCAGGACCTCGGACGCGGCGGCGGCAGCTCCCGGATGCGCTCCCGGGCGGGACATGGTGACCACATCCACCCGGTCCGGGGCCAGTTCCCGGCAAAATCCCCGCAACAATTCCAGGTTTTCTTCCGTATCGTTTCGGCCGGCCAGAAGCAGGATTTCCAGGTACAGCCGGCCGGCGTACCCGGACCGGAACTCGAGCAGCCCCCGGCGGATGGCGGCCAGATCCATGGACGGATGGGGGCGGTTGACGCGGCGGTACTCGGCCGCGACAAGGGTATCCATGGAGGGCAGCACAATATCGGCCCCGGCGATGTCGCGGCGCACCTGCGGATCGGACAGCAGGCTCGAATTGGTGAGCACGGCCACGGGGACATCCGGGAAAAGTTCCTTGGCTCCGGCGATAATCGCGGCGCACTCGCTATTGAGCGTCGGCTCGCCGAGCCCGCCGAGGGTAACGGCGTCGATAGGGCCGCAGCCCGCCGCCTTCACGGCCGCCAGTTCCTCAAGGAGACGCGCGGCCGGGATATAGGGCTTGCGGGAAACGGTCAACGTGTCGGTCGGACCCACCTCGCAATAGAGGCAGTCGAAGGTGCAAATTCTTGCGCCAAGCAGATCCAACCCCAGTGACAACCCGAGGCGGCCCGAGCGAACCGGGCCAAAAATGAATTTATGTGCGTTCGTGGCGCGATCCTCCTTGTCGCGTCGCAGACAGCTTGACAGGGCAGCCCCGGGCGTGGACAAGGGCCATCGATCATACGGCATACGGAGCATACCGTGAAACAAGGCGATTTGATACTTCTGGTCTCTCCCAAGGGCAAGCGATATCTGAAGCGGTTTACGCCGGATATGGTCCTGCATACCCAGGAAGGCATGATCCGGTTTACGGACGTGGACGCCGCGGGCTGCGGCGGCGCGGTCACGACCCACCTCGGCCACACGTTTCGTATCCTGCGCCCGTCGACCTACGATCTGGTCAAAGGCGTCAAGCGTTCCACCCAGATCATGTACCCCAAGGAAATCGGCTATGTCCTGCTCAAATTGGGCATCGGGCCGGGGGTGCGCGTCATCGAGGCCGGCAGCGGCTCCGGCGGCCTGACCCTGGCCCTGGCCTGGCACGTGGGCGAGACGGGCCGGGTCTATACATTCGAACGGCGTCCGGAATTTTACGAACTCTCCGGCGAAAACCTCGAGGCCGTGGGACTTGGCGACCGGGTCAGCCGGTTCCACCACGACATCAGTACCGGATTCTATCCGGAAACGCACATTCCCGGCAATCCGCTGACCGATCCGTCGGGCGCGGACGCGCTTTTTCTCGACGTGCGTACGCCTTGGGACCATCTTGACGCCGCCGCCGAGGTGGTGCGCCCGGGAGCGCCGGTGGGCTTTTTGCTGCCCACGGTCAACCAGATCAGCGATCTTTTGCGCGCCTTGGAAACGTCCCCCTTCGATGACGTCGAGGTTCTTGAAATCCTTGTGCGCCATTACAAGCCCGTGGCCGATCGGCTGCGGCCGGAGGATCGCATGGTGGCCCACACGGGCTTTCTGGTTTTCGCGCGCCACGGCGGTCGCGAGGCCTACAAACGCCCGCAGCCGCTGCCTGCCGTGCCCGAAGGCTGGGAGCCCGACCCGGAAAACGGAACAACGCAGGAAAGTGGCGAAGGCGATTGACCTCGGCAGTGCCAACAGCTAAGACTCATACCATGCCCCAGATTGTGCTCTGCGCCGAGCCGCCCCAATCCCTCAAACGCCTGCTCGATCCACTGTCATCGTTGCTTGGCATCCCCGTGGCCGTCCAATCGGCGGCCGATATTCCCGTCTGGCCCGACCCCGGGCAGGAGGCCCATGCCATTTTGCACCGGGAATTCGCCGAACGCGGCGTCTGCCCCCTGCTGACTTTTCCGGAGCGGATTCCCCTGGACGGGGGCCTGCCCACCGCGGCCTGCCCGCTCGGGATGACGGTACGGCGATTCGCCGTGCCCTTTGACGACGAGCACACGGGCGTACTCACCCTCGGGCCGTATTTCCTCCATGCCGGAGACCGGGAACGCCTGCGCGGGCGCTCCACCGCCGCCGACGCCGCCCTGGCCCAGATTCCCTGCGTACCGGCCGACCGTCATGCCACGCTCAAGGCCTTTTACAGGGAATTCACCGCCTTTATCGGTTCGGCCGCCAAGGCCGGCGCGGCCAAGCAAACGTTTTTGGCCAACATGAGCCACGAACTGCGCACGCCCTTAAACGGTATCATGGGCATGTTAAGCCTGCTACTCCAGGGCGAAATGGGGCCACGGCAGCGCCAGTTCCTGGAACTGGCCATGGACGCCTCCAACCAGTTGCTCGGCGTGGTCAACGATCTGCTGGAAATGACCAACATTTCCATGGGCCGCCTGGAGCTGGTCGAGGAAGCCTTCGAACTGCGCCTGGGGCTGGCCGACCTTTTCGAGGCCTGCGACGAGGATGCGGCGAGGCGGGGTCTGGCCTTCTCGGTCGTGGTGGACGCGGACGTCCCGGAAGTCCTGGTCGGCGACGTGGCCCGGCTGCGCCAGGTACTGCTCAACATCATCGGCAACGCCGTAAAATTCACGGACGAGGGCTCGGTGGCGGTGCATGTTTCCCGGCAGTCCACGACGACCGACGGGGAAAGCTCCACCCTGCAGTTCACCGTGGTCGACACCGGCATCGGCATTCCCCAGGAAAAACAGCATGTGATCTTCGAACGCTTCGCCATTGCGGAAAATTTTTTGAGCAAACGCTACGGCGCCACCGGGCTTGGCCTGTCCATCTCCAAGGAGATCGTGGAAAAAATGGGCGGGACCATGCGGCTGCGCAGCGTGCCCGGCCAGGGAAGCGCCTTTTCCTTCACGACTGTTTTTCGCCACCCCGAGCCGCTCCCGAACGCGCACGATGCCGGGCTCTCCCGCCAATCCCCCCTGCGCTGCCAGGGCGCGGCCATCGCCTTTGTCGAAAGCGAGCCCGTCAGCCAATTGCTCGTGCGCCGCATCCTGGAAGACCACGGCTATAGCGTCCTTCTGGTCGACACCATCGACAAGCTGCGCGATATTCTGCCCGGTCGCCCGGTGGACATGATCCTCCTGGATATCCAGATGACCGGCGCGGAGGGCCTGGAGTGCATCGCGCGCATCCGTTCCGGGAGAATCGAGGGTGTTGCGGACGACATCCCCATCATCGGTCTGTGCGCCCAGGCCGCCGGCGAGGAGCGCCCGCGCGTCCTTTCCGCCGGCCTGAGCTACGCCATAACCAAGCCCGTCACCCGCCAAAGCCTGCTTGCCGCCGTTAAACGCGCCATGCCGGGGCCCCGGGGAACGGACTGCTTGAAATTCCCAGCCGCCTAGGTTATAAAGCCTTCCTTTTTCCCGCCTCGGGATTTCGCCTTCATAAGGAGATCAGTCATGACCCGAAAGGACCGTACCGAGGGCATCTATTCCCGCCGGGAAGTGCTCGACGAATCCGAACGCCGGCAATACTACCAGATCCAAATCAAGGACCTGCTTTCGTACGCCTATCGTTATTCCGAGGACGTCAAGAAACGTTTTGACCGCGCCCAGTTCCAGGCGTCCAAGTTCAAGACGCTCTCGGACCTCAAGCACATCCCCATTCTCAAGAAAAAAGAGCTCATCTTCCTCCAGTCCATGGGCCCCCGCCTGGGCGGACTTTTGACCAAGGACATGGGCGAACTGCGCCGCATCTTCCTGTCCCCGGGCCCCATCTTCGACCCCGAGGACCGTGAGGACGACTACTGGGGCTGGACCGAGGGCTTTTACGCCAGCGGCTTCCGTTCCGGGGATCTGGTCCAGGTCACCTTCAACTACCACCTCACCCCGGCCGGGCTCATGTTCGAAGAGCCGCTTAAAAACCTCGGTTGCGCCGTGGTGCCGGCCGGTCCGGGCAACTCCACCACCCAGCTCGAGATCATGCAGAAGCTGCGCGCCACAGGCTACGTGGGCACGCCGAGCTACCTCATGCACCTGGCCCAGAAGGGCGAGGAAATGGGGCTGAACCTGCGCAAGGACCTCTACCTGGAAGTGGCCTTCGTCACGGGCGAGAAGTTCTCCGAGAAGCTGCGCTCCAACCTGGAAAAGAAGTTCGACATCATCATGCGCCAGGGCTACGGCACGGCCGACGTCGGTTGCGTGGGCTACGAATGCTTCCACAAGACGGGCCTGCACATCGCCAACCGCGCCTTTGTCGAGATCTGCCACCCCGACACCGGCATTCCGCTCAAGGACGGCGAAGTGGGCGAGATCGTGGTCACGGCCTTCAACAAGACCTATCCGCTGATCCGGCTGGCCACCGGCGACCTGTCCTACATCGAGCGCGCCCCCTGCCCCTGCGGCCGCACCTCGCCGCGCCTGGGCTCCATCGTCGGCCGCGTGGACACCACCGCCCGCATCAAGGGCATGTTCGTTTACCCGCACCAGGTCGAACAGGTCATCACCCGGTTCGAGGAAATCAAGCGCTGGCAGATCGAGGTCACCAACCCTGGCGGCATCGACGAGATGAACCTCATCGTCGAAGCCTCCAACTTCAAGCGCGAAGAAGACCTGCTCCACAAGTTCCGGGAGAAGATCAAGCTGCGTCCCGGGCTCACCGTGGTCGCGCCCGGCACCCTGCCGCCGCAGATCCGTCCCATCGAGGACAAGCGCAAGTGGGATTAGAGAAGAAGAACCGGGGGAAAACTTTTCTGAAGAAAAGTTTTCCCCCGGACCCCCTTTCCAAAGACTTTCAATAGTAATGGGATGTTACGCATAACTACCCTCACCGCCATAAACTTTAGGAAGGGGAGAGCGCGAGAGGGGAGAACCCTTTTGAAAGGGTTTCCCCTCTCGCATCTTCCTGTCTTTTTCCTCTTCTCTTCACTCCTCCTGGCCGGCTGCGCCGGAAAAAGTGTCACGCCTCCCATGACGGCGGAGCATGTCGCCCCGGAGACCCTGGTCGGCGCGTTGGGCCAGCCCCTTTCCCCCCGGGCGTTCGCCGCCGAGTTTCTTTCCGCCGACTATATTTTAGCCGGCGAGGAGCATCCCAATCCCTGCGACCACCTGGCCCAGGATGCGCTCATCCGTCGCCTCGTCGCCGCCGGCATGCGTCCGGCCATCGGCCTGGAAATGCTGCCGGTCGAGGCCCAGCCCGTCCTCGATGCGTTCAATACCGGCAAGCTGGCCGTAGCCGACCTGCCCCGGGCGCTGGATTGGAAAAAGACCTGGGGCTACGATTTCGCCCTGTACGAACCGATCTTCGAAACGGCGCGCGCGCACCATCTGCCCGTCTACGCCCTCAATGCCCCCCGGGGGCTGGCCCGCAAAGTCGGCCGTCATGGTTTGGACAGCCTCACCCCGACCGAGCGGGCCTCCCTGCCCGGGACCATTCAGCCCCCCGACCCGGCCCAGGTGAAGGAACTGCGCGAGATTTACGACGAGCATGCCGCCAGGCTCGAGAAAATGGGCCAGGCCGGCAAGAAAAAGACCGACGACCGCGACCGCTTCGCCGATTTCATGACCGTCCAGTCGCTTTGGGACACGCAGATGGCCTCCCGCGCCGTGTACGCCCATGCCGCAAGCAAACGGCCGGTGGTTATTATCGCCGGCGGCGGCCATGTGGAGCGCGGCTGGGGCATCGCCCGCCGCCTGGCCACGCTCGATCCCGGGGCCACGGTCGCAACCGTCATGCCCTGGCGCGGCGGCGAAAAACCCGAAGCCGATCTCGCCCGCACCTTTTACGCCTGCCCGGCCGTGCACCGAAGCCGCCTTGGCATGACCCTGTCCCGGGAGGAACCGGCCGCCGGCGAAAAGCCCGCACCGCTGCTCGTGACCGCCGTGGCCCCGGGTTCTCCCGCCGCCAAGGCCGGGCTTTTGCCGGGCGACGCCGTCACCGCCGCCGGAGGCCATGAAGCGACCGCGCTCTCCGTACTCCACACCGCCGCCATGGAGGCGCTCATGGCCGGAAAGGCGCTGACGCTCACCGTCTCCCGGGCCGGCGAGACCATAGACATCGCCATCCCCTTGAAAATGCCCCCGGCCGCCAAGAAGTAAGCCCATGCCCGAACTGCCCGAGGTGGAAACCATTGCCCGCGCCCTGGCCCCGGGGCTGACGGGGCGCATGGTCACGGGGCTTGCGGTGCCCGACCCCAAGGTCCTAGCCGGTCCCCGGACCAAGGCGGCCTTTGCCAAGGGACTTGTCGGACGGCCGATCACGGCCGTGGACCGCCGGGCCAAGCTGTTGCTGGTGCGCCTTGGCCCGAAGCCGGACCTTGCCGACGACGCGGCCGCCGTGCTCGCCTTCCACCTCAAGATGACCGGCCGGTTTCACATCGCCTTGCCGGATGCCCCCGTCCCGGACCGGGCCCGGCTGCTGGTCGGTCTCGACGACGGCCACGCCCTGGTGTTTTCGGACGTGCGCCGTTTCGGCACGGCCCGGCTGCTCTCGCCGGCGGGGCTTGCCGCCTGGGATTTTTACGCCTCCCTTGGCCCCGAACCCTGGGACATGACGCCCGGGGCGTTCGCTACCGCCCTGTCCGGGCGTGCGACCCGCATCAAGGCGGCCCTGCTCGACCAGACGCTCATTGCCGGCATCGGCAACATCTACGCCGACGAGTCACTGCACGCCGCCGGCATCCACCCCGAAACCCGGGCCAGGGACATTTCCCCGAGCCGGGCCGAAAAACTGCTGGCCGCCATCCAGGCCGTCATCACCCGGGCCATCGCCGCCGGCGGCAGCACCATCCGCGATTACCGCACCCCGGATGGGGTGGAAGGCGGCTTCCAAAACGAGTTTGCCGTCTACGGCAAGGCCGGCCAGCCCTGTCCGGGCTGCGGCACGAAACTCGTCGCGGTCAAGGTCGCCGGCCGCACCTCCACGTTTTGCCCCACCTGCCAAAAGTAAGTAAGGGAAATCATGCCGCAGCATGTCAGACAGATCGCCAAGGACGCTTCCATCGTCGGCGGCGCGACGCTCCTCTCGCGCATCCTGGGTTTTTTCCGCGACATGATCCTGG
Source organism: Desulfovibrio sp. JY (assembly GCA_021730285.1). NCBI lineage: Bacteria > Pseudomonadati > Thermodesulfobacteriota > Desulfovibrionia > Desulfovibrionales > Desulfovibrionaceae > Desulfovibrio > Desulfovibrio sp. JY. Next base: position 3,421,783 of record CP082962.1, on the reverse strand, counting down.
CCTATGTGCTCGGGGCCGGCATATCCGCCGACGCCTTTTACGTGGCCTACCGGCTCCCCAACATGATGCGACGGCTTTTCGCCGAAGGCTCCATGACCATGGCCTTCGTGCCGGTCTTCACCCGGCTGCGCGAGGAGGAAGGCGACCGGCGCGCCTTTGCCATGCCGCGGTCGGCCCTGGTCTGGCTGCTAATCATTCTGGGCGTGCTGACGACGCTCGCCATCGTCTTCGCCCGGCCGCTCACACGCCTTATCACCCCGGGCTTCGCCAACGACCCGGCGCTTTTCGACCTGACGGTGGAACTCACCCGCATCGTCTTCCCCTACATCATCGAAATTTCGGTGGTGGCCTTGTGCATGGGCGTGCTCAACTCCTTCGGCCACTTCCTGGCCCCCGCCCTCGCCACGTCCGAGCTCAACACCATCATCATCCTCGGCGCGGGCGTGGCCTGGCTTTTCGGGCTCAATGTCCCCCATACCCTTGCCTGGGCCGTGGTCGTCGGCGGCTTCGGCCAGGTGCTCATGCAGCAGCCGCAGATGCGCAAGTACGGCTTTTCCTGGCGCGGCCCCTGGAAGCTCAAGGACAAGGGCGTGATCCGCATGGGCCGGCTCATGGTGCCGACGGCCTTTGGCGCGGCGGTCTACCAGCTCAACATCGTGCTCGGCACCCTGCTTGCCTCCTATCTCCCCACCGGCAGCATCTCCTACCTCTACTACGCCGACCGGCTGGTGCAGTTTCCCCTCGGCGTTTTCGGCGTGGCCGTGGGCACGGTGGCGTTGCCCAGCCTGTCCAAGCTGGCCTCGAGCGGCAACACCGGGGAGTTTACGGAAACGCTCAACGCCTCGTTGCGACTGACCCTTTTCATCTGCCTGCCGGCGGCGGCCGGGCTCATCGCCCTGGCCGCACCCATGGTGCATGTGCTGTTCGGCCGGGGCGCCTTCGGCCCCCATGCCGTGTCCGCCACGGCGGCGGCACTGGTGGCCTACGGCGTGGGCCTGCCGGCCTTCGCCTGCGTGCGACCGCTCTATTCCGCCTATTTCGCCCTGACCGACACCCGCACCCCGGCCATCACCGCCGCCGTGTGCCTGGTGGTCTACGTCATCGCGGGCCTGACCCTCATGGGGCCGACGGCCCATGTCGGGTTGGCGTTGGCCACGTCCATCTCGTCCTGGGTCAATGTGGCGGTCCTGGGCGTCATTTTACGCAAGCGCCTGGGCGGCTCCTGGTTTCGGCCCGGACGCACGACCGTCATCGGGGCGCTCTTAAGCTGCGGCGTGGGACTTGGCGCGTACGCCACGGCCGACCGGCCGCTTCTGGCCCTGGCGCTCATTTTCGTCTGGGCCGTTGCCTACATGGGCCTCGCCTCGCTATTGCGGGTCGAGGAAGCCCGGATGCTGACGGATTTCGTGCGCCGGAGGCTTCGTCGCAAGGCCCGGGCCTGATGCCAAGGCGCGTTTTCAGGCTCTCATAAGGCGATAAGGAGGAACGCACATGGCGCTTTTCACCGTGGAAAACCTGATCGCCTTCCTGACGTTGGCCGCCCTCGAGATCATCCTCGGCATCGACAACATCGTCTTTATCGCCATCATCACCAACACCCTGCCCGAGGCCATCCAGTCCAAGGCGCGCAAGATCGGCCTGCTTCTGGCCATGGGCACGCGCCTGTTGCTGCTTTTCGGCATCACCTGGATCATGGGGCTCACCGCGCCGCTTTTCGCCGTGCTCGGCCATGCCGTCACGGGCCGCGACATCGTGCTCTTGGCTGGGGGCCTTTTTCTCATCGCCAAATCGACCTTCGAGATTCACGAAAAAATCGAACCAGACCCAGGCGGGGAACTCCACGTGAAAAAGGTCCGGGCATTCTGGCCGGCCGTGACCCAGATCGCCTTGCTCGACATCGTCTTCTCCCTCGATTCGGTCATAACCGCCGTGGGCATGTCCGGGGAAATCGTCGTCATGGCGGCGGCGGTGATCGCGGCGGTCCTGGTCATGATGCGCTTTGCCGACCCGGTCAGCCATTTCGTGTCCCGGCACCCCACCGTGCAGATGCTGGCCCTGTCGTTTCTGATCCTTATCGGCGTCTTTCTCGTCGCCGAGGGACTGGGCAAAGCCATCGACCGTGGCTACATCTATTTCGCCATGGCCTTTTCGCTCCTGGTGGAGTTGCTCAATATGCGGGCGCGCAAGGCGGAAGCCAAACAAAACCGTCCGTAAGGCGCTTTCGCCTTACGGACGGTTATAAAGTGGATTTCGATGCGTCTTGGCCAGGTAGCGAAAAAACGCTACCAGCCCCGGCGTTGTTGCCGACAGGCGTTATAGCCAATATTGCAGTTTTGAACGCATGCCGGGACACCGCCACAGACCATCAGGCAATTTTGATAGCTCCTGTTGCAACCACGCACTGGTGGTGGCGGTGGCGGCGGCTGCCTGTTCCGGACGCATTGCCCGTAACGATCGGACCAGTGCGTACCGGGCGGACATGGCGCGGGAGGAGGCGGTGGCTGCCTGTTGCGCACGCATTGCCAATAACGGTTGGACCAGTGCGTTCCGGGCGGGCATTGCGCGAATGCATTCGTGTCCCCCAAAACGAAACTGGCGCCAATGAGGATGCACGCCACCACGGCCAATCGCATGTGTGACCTCATGGAGCCCTCCTGTCACCGGTAGTAATTTTAAACGTACTTGCCCTGTATGGAAACGGCAAGCGTTTTTCCACATTTCCCGGCTCCGCTGCCTCGATGGCCAGCAAAAGCGCCCAGGCTTGCCTTTTGCCGAATTTGGTTAACAAGATGAACACGTCCACATGCATGCCTCCTCTCCCGAGCAGCTCCTGGCGCATTTTGCATCGGAGCGGAGACGCGTCAAGAGGCCACGAATCATGACGCAGGAATCGGCCCGGCAACACTTTCCGCGCGGTCTGGTCCAGCCGTCGGACGGATTCCGCTTCGGCGCGGACGCCCTGCTGCTGGCCTGCTTCGCCGCCGCTCTGCCCGGCCGCCGCGTGCTCGACTGCGGCACCGGTTGCGGCCCGGTGGGCCTTGGCATGCTGCTTTCCGGCGAAGACACCCAGCGCACGGTGCTCGGCCTGGACAAGGACCCGCAAATGGTTGCGGCGGCCAATGCCAATGCCGACGCGCTGGGCTTTTCCGACCGGTTCGCGGCGCGGCTCCTCGACGTGCGGGAACTGCGCGGCCATCCGGACGGCATCGCCCCGGAATCCATGGACCTGGTGGTCGCCAATCCGCCGTATCGGCATCCCGACTCGGGTCGCCGCCCCCCATCTCCGGGACGCGATGCCGCCCGGTTCGAGACGGACGGCGGCCTGGAGGCGTTTGCCGCCGCGGCCGCGTATGCCCTGGTCAACAGGGGGAGCTTCGCCTGCGTGCATCTGGCCGAACGGTTGGCCCATGTCGTGACAAGCCTTGCAGCCCGCAATCTGGAAATCAAGCGGATTCTCCCCATCACCCCGCGCCGGGACGCCCCGGCCAGACAGATGCTCGTCCTGGCCCGCAAAAACGGTCGTCCGGGCCTGCGTCTGGACCCGCCCCTGGCCCTCTATGAAGGCGAGGGAGCGGAAACGCGTCTGTCGCAACAAGCCTTGCGTTACTGTCCGTTCCTGGCCTGTAACGCCGGCCCCGGAACATCCGCCGATACGGCGGAATAACGGCGGTTGGGAAAGGGGCCTCCCCCCCTTTCCCGACCGGACGCGACACGCTCCCGTTTTCCCACTGCCGCCTCCGGACAACCGCCTATTTCTTCTTTTGGAAAAGTCTCTCCGGGTCCGGATCGGGCGCAGTGTCCCCAGGCCGTTGCGACGGCGAGTACCGCAAAACCATGTCCGCTTCGGCCAACCGCGCCACCATGCCTTGGCTGGTGACCGCTTCCACGGTCGCGGCGGCAGGAGCGATGTCCAAGGCCGGAAGCGTGGGCGGATCGCAGACGTACACCCCCGCCCCGAGAAGCGCCACGCCGACAACGCCCAGCATACGTTTCATGGCGATTCCTCATTGCGCCTGGCCGCCCGAGGCGGCGTTTTTTCAACACATCCTCTGCTCAAGCCAAAACCATGCCAGGCATCCATCGTAAAAAAAGCATTGAAATACAGCCCCATACAAAAGCAGGGCAGAGCGACGGCCGCTCCAGCCCATTATCTGGACGCAGCGGGCCGTCACTCTGCCCATATTTCGGCAACTCGTCGATGCGGCGACTGGCGCTTCGGGCGCAACAGACAACCGGCGCCTGGGGTTCACCGTCCGGCTTGCCACAAGGCCGCAAGGCGTTTTTTCCCTACCGCCGAAGGTCTTCTCCCTTTACTGCGCAGCCCGGCTGACACGATCCACGAGGTAGACGATGGACTGGTAGGGCACGCCGCCGTGGAAGGACAGGCCGATTTCGCAGGTGCGGCTGTTGCTGTAGCCCGATGTCGTGGTGGCCGGCAGCTTGTCGCGCAGGTCGGCCAGGGCGGACGCGTTGAGTTCGGGATAGAAAAAGCCCCGGTCGCCGGCAAAGCCGCAGCAGTGGATGCCGCGCGGCACGACGACCTCGCGGGCGCAACGCTCGGCCAGGGCCGTGAACTTGGCCGTAAGCCCCATCTTGACCGAGGTGCAGGAGACGTGAACGGCGACGGTCTCAGCCACGGGCGTGATGTCGAGGTACGGCAGGCAATAGTCAGTCACAAATTCCACGGGCTCGTGCAGTTTGAGTCCCGGTTCCATGTGGGTGCGCATGGTGTAGAGGCAGGGGCTGGCGTCACACAGGATCGGGATGGCCCCGTCATTGCTGGCCTTGCGCAAGGCTGCCTCGAGCTCCCTGGATTTGCGGTCGGCCTCGCCGTGCATGCCCTTGGACTCGAGCGTGAGCCCGCAGCACAGCTCGCGCATCCCTTCCGGAAAAATGACGTCGTAGCCGGCCTTGGCCAGAACCGACATGGTGGCGTCGAAGAGCCCGCGCTGGTCGGGGTCCAGGGCCGAGGGGCCCATGGACCGGGTGGTGCAGCTCGGGAAATAGACCACTTTGCGCCCCTTACCCTGGGCGGTGGGGCGAAAGACGGCCTTGGGCGCTGCCTTGGGCGTGTACGGCGTCCAGTACGGGACAAGACCCCGGCTCAGTTTGCGCAGCCCGTGGGTCATGGCGGTCATGGCCGACGTGCCGAGCAGGCGGTGCACGACGTTCGAGAGCCAAAGCCCCTTGGCGGAAAGGGCCGTGACCAGGCCGTAATGGTCGGCCACCCATCGGCCGATCCTGCGCCCGCGTTCGGTCGCTTCGCGGCGGCGGTAATCCTTGGTGAAAACGCCCGTATCCACGGACACCGGGCAGACCGTGGCGCACAGCCCGTCGGCGGCGCAGGTCTGGTTGCCGAAATATCGGTAGTCTTCGTGAAAGAGGTCGAAATCCGTCTTGTCCCCCTTGGCGGCGGCCAGCGCCATGTGGCGCTGGAGGGTGATGCGCTGGCGCGGGGTGGTGGTGACGTTTCGCGAGGGGCAGATGGACTCGCAGTAGCCGCACTCGATGCAGGGATCGATCAGCGGGTTCACCTGGGGCAGGGGTTTCAAATTCTTCATGTGCACCTGCGGATCGTCGGTGAGAATCACGCCGGGGTTCAGCAGGTTGTCCGGGTCGAAGGCGCGCTTCAGGCGCTTCATGAAGGCATAGGCCGTGGCCCCCCACTCCATTTCCACAAAGGGAGCCATGTTGCGGCCGGTGCCGTGTTCGCCCTTGAGCGACCCGTCGTAGCGGCCGACCACCATGCCCGTCACGTCGTCGATCAGGTTCTTGTAGTTGGCGACCGAGGCCGGGTCGCCGAAATCGGGGCAGAAGACGAAGTGGATGTTGCCTTCCAGGGCATGGCCGAAAATGATGCCCTCGGCGAAGCCGTGGTGGCGCATGAGGCGCTGGACCTCCACCGTGCCCTCGGCCAGCTTGTCGATGGGGAAGACCACGTCTTCGATGATGACGGCGGAACCGGGCTTGCGCGCGCCGCCGACGGAAGTGAAAAGCCCGCGCCGGATGTTCCAGAGCTTCTCGTAGTCCTCCTTCTTGTCCATAAAAAGGAGCGGAAAGAGGGGCGAAAGCTCCGATACCCGGGCCAGGGCGGCTTCGATCTGGTCAAGCAGCCCCGGCTTGTCCGCCGCGCGCACCTCGACCAGCACGGCGGCGGCATCCTCGCCCAGTCCCTTGAGATAGGACGGCATGCCGGGCTTGTCCTCGACGGAGCGCAAGGAGGCCCGGTCCATGAGTTCGGCCGCGGCCACAGGCAGGGACTTGAGCAGCGCGGCGGCCCGGCAGGCGTCGGCGATGCTCGGGTAGAGCATCAGCGACGAGGCCTTGTGGGGGTGCTCGACGACCGTGCGGTAGGTGACCTCGCTGATAAAGGCCAGGGTGCCTTCGGAGCCGACGACGAGGTGGAGCAGGATGTCGAAGGGATCGGTGAAATCCACAAAGGCATTCAGGCTGTAGCCGGTGGTGTTCTTGATCTTGAATTTGCGGCGGATGCGCTCGGAAAGTTCCGCATCGGCGGCGACCTCGTCGCGGATGGCGGCCAGCTCGGCCAAGAGCCCGGCGTGGGTCTTCTCGAAACGCGCCCGGGATATGGGGTCGGCTGTGTCCAGGGCGTCGCCGTCGACAAAAAGGAGCTTCATGGACTCCACGGTCTTGTAACTGTTCTCCGCCGTGCCGCAACACATGCCAGAGGAGTTGTTGGCCGCGATGCCGCCGATCATGCAGGCGTTAATCGACGCCGGGTCCGGGCCGATCTTACGGCCGTAGGGGGCCAGGCGGAAATTGGCCTCGGCCCCGATGACGCCGGGCTCGATGCTGACGTGGGACGCGCCGGGGTGGATGCGCAAGCCCCGGAAGTTGCCGGCAAGATAGACCAGCACCGAGTCGGTGAGCGCCTGTCCGGACAGGCTGGTGCCGGCGGTGCGGAAGGTGACGGCCACCTTGGCGTCCGAGGCGGCGCTCAGGATATGCGACACCTCCGCCTCGGTCGTGGCCTTGACCACGATTTTAGGCACCAGTCGATAGAAACTGGCGTCGTCGCCCAGGGCCAGGGTGTGAAAGGGCCCGAGGAAAATGCGGTCCGCCGGGATGAACGCGGCAATGCGGTCGTAAAATGTCTTATGCGCCGGAGGCAACGTGCTGTCGTGGCCGGTATAGGTCATGGTTGAGGCTCCTTGGCGGCCCGGCGCGTCGCCGGGTGGGAATGAAGGTTTCTTATGCCACCTTTCTCCGGGGTTGGGCAATGGGCGGGCCAAAGGCCACGGCCCGTCGCGGCGTGACGTGCGACAATTTCCTATCATTTTGGTTTTCTTTGAAGAATACGCCGCCGAGCAAAACGGATGACAAAACAGGCAAAATAATTCTACTGTAGAGCAGAATTATCGCCACCAACGCGGCCGGGTTGATTTGTAAGGAGAGTTGCTTGGTTTTCAATCTGCTTACACCCGTCACGGATCCACTGCCACCCGCGTTGCAGCCCTCCACGGAAACCAGAGAGACCATCATGGCCATGCCTGACGCCTATTCCCTGAAAACGAACAGCATCTCAAAATATTTTCAGGCATTGCTGGCATTGCCCGTGCCTGAGGTCTTTGATGCGGCTTTTTTTTCCGATATCGGATTTCGCTACGCCATTGACCGTTCATTCATTGATATCCTCAAGGAATTGCACTTTCTGGATGCCGACGGCCGGCCAACCCGGCGCTATTTCGACTTCCATGACGGCATTGCCGCCTCGGATGCGCTCCTTGACGGTATCCGCGAGGCCTACGGGCGGCTCCTGGAAACCGCTCCCGACGCCTGCGCCCAACCGCAAAAACAGATATTCGAAACGCTCAAGACGCTGTATGCCGGAAGCAAACCCGACATGATGGTCCTTGGCATCGCCAAGACGTTCGTAGCGCTTTGCCAATACGCCGAGGAGATCGATCGCAATCCCCCGCCGCTGCACGCCGCCATGGAAGTGCAGGTGAAGGAGGCCGGCCAGGGCGAACCGGAGGGCACCCCCGAACCGGCCGCCCCGGGCGTTCCCCGCGACCTGCCGGAGACGACCGCCTCGACAGTTCCCATCGACGCGACCGCAGAGCCCGTGCTCTTGGCGCGGCCCGAGCCCGCTGCGGCCCCCCAGGCCCCGACGCTGACAGCCGCCCCGACGGATGCGCGGGGGCTTGCGGGCGATATCCAGGAACGCTTTGTCCTGCCGCCCCTTGTCCTGGACGAGGACACGCCGCCGCTGGTACAGGCCACGGGAACGGTGGAGGACGGGGGGATGCCGGAAGACGCCATGGCGCCCGCCCCCGCGCCGGAACCGGCGGCCCAGGGGCCCCAGGCACCCCAGTCGGCCGAACCGGCCGAACCGATCGTGACGGCGGAGCCTGCCCCGCCGATTCCCGATGCGCGCGCCCCAGAAACTGTCGCGCAGGCAACCTCGGCCGCCTTTTCCCCGGAGACGCCGCCGGCTTCCGATCACGTTTTAAAAGACCTTCCGGAAGCTCCCCCGCGCGAGCCGGACCCGGTCCCTGCCGCCGCGAAGCGGCTTTCCATACGCGGCACAAACGCCGTCGACGGCCCGTCCCAAACCGTCAATTTCGTGCTGCCCGAGACCCGGGACCCGGCCGTGTATGAAGCCATTTTCGCCAGCTTCAAGCGGCAGCTTCTCAAACCTGAATAAGACTCCCCGCCGAAACGCAAAAAGGCGCCCCGACCGGAGCGCCTTTTTGCTTGGAAACGACGCCGCGCGCCGTCACATGTTCTTGATGACCTCGACCAGCACATTGGTCACTTTCTCGGCGTTCTCCTTGAAAATCGTGACGATCTCTTCCCAGTTCACCGGCGGCTCGTCCGTCTTCCAGCAATCGTAATCCGTGCTCATGGCCACGGCCGCGTAGGGCACGCCGGCCTCCACGGCCAGGGCGCACTCCGTGGCCACGCTCATGTTGATGACGTCGGCTCCGAGGAGGCGAAACATGTTGGACTCGGCCCGGGTGGAAAAACGGGGTCCCTCGATGGTCACCACCGTGCCCTTGTCGTGGTGGTGATAGCCGAACTTGCGGCAGGCATTGATGCAAAGCTCGCGCAACGGCTCGGAAAACGGGTCGGCCATGGGGGTGTGGGCCGGGTTGTGCGGCTCGAAACGGTCGTGAAAGGTCGCGATGCGACGCTTGGTGAAATCGATGAACTGGTCGAGGATGACGAGGTCGCCCCGGCCGATCTCCTGGCGCAACGACCCCACGGCCGTGGTGGAAAGGATGGCCGCGCAGCCGACCGTGCGCAGGGCATGAATGTTGGCCCGGTAATTGACGTGGCTCGGCGTGGCCGTGTGGGAACGCCCATGTCGGGCCAGGAGCACCACGCTCTTGCCGCCGATCCTGCCCTGGCGCAGGGTCGAATTCGGCGGCCCGTACGGGGTGTCGATCTCCAGGTCGGTGGGGTTGTCGAGGATGTTGGGATCGTCCAGGCCGCTGCCGCCGATAATGCCGATCTTCATGCTGTTGCGCTCTCCGACGGTCCGTGGCCGCCAAGGCCGGGCGGACCGCCTCCGTGTTGCAAGTTGTCGCTAGCCGGCCGGACGCCGATTGATAGCATGCACGTTTCAGATTATACCGGACGTTATGATTTCAATTTCGCGTCAGGCTATCTGCAAAATGCTTTCGCAGTCGTAGGCGCTGAACTGTTCCTTGCCGTTTAAAAAGGTCAGTTCGATGACCACGCCGATGCCGACGATTGCCGCCCCGAACTCTTCCACCAGTTTGATCACGCCACTTAGCGTGCCGCCGGTGGCCAGTAGGTCGTCGATGACCAGCACTTTTTCGCCGCGCAACAGCGCGTCCTCGTGCATGCACAGCGTATCGGAACCGTATTCCAGGTCATAGGAGACGGATCGCGTCTTGTAGGGCAGCTTGCCGGGCTTTCGCACCGGCACGAAGCCGATGCCCATCTTGTAGGCGAGCGCCGCGCCGAAAATGAATCCCCGGGCCTCGGCGGCCACGATCTTGGTCGCCCCGGACGCGGCAAAGCGTTCGGCCAGCGCGTCCACGGCCCGGCGAAACCCCTCCGGATCGCCCAGAAGCGGCGTGATGTCGAAAAAGAGAATGCCCTGCTTGGGATAGTCCGGAATATCGCGGATGAGTTTGCGCAGATCCATGGCCGTCTCCTTGAGAAAATGCAGAGTGGTACCGAGTCGGATTAGGGATTTTGCCTGTCCCGGTCAAGCCGCCCTTGGCCCGAAGGGGAAGCTGGGCTAAAAGGCCGGCATGCAAACACAACACCACGCCATCCCCTGCGACACGCTTGTGACAGCCGGTGTCCTGGTCAGCCAAAACGACGACCGGCAAATCCTGGCCGATGCGGCCCTGGCCGTGACCGACGGACGCATCGCGGCCTTTGGCCCGGCCGACGTCCTGGCAGACGCATACGACCCGAAAGAGACCCTCGACCTGTCGGGCTGCCTGGTCCTGCCCGGACTCGTCAACACCCACGGCCACGCGGCCATGACGCTTTTCCGGGGGCTGTGCGACGACGCGCCCCTTCAGGTCTGGCTTTCCGAACACATCTGGCCGGCCGAGGCCCGGCTCGACGCGGCGGCGGTGGCCCTCGGCACGCGGCTTGCCTGCGCCGAAATGCTGGCCACGGGCACGACCTGTTTTTGCGACGCCTACCTCTACGTCGACGCCATCGCCGACGCGGTGCAGGCCTCGGGCATGCGCGCCGTCATCAGCCAGGGCGTCTTCGAGATCGAAAACGCCGGGTTCAAGACCGTGGACGCAGCGTTAAACGCCGCCGGGGCGCTCGCCGACCGGCTGGCCGGCAACGACCGGCTGCGTCCGGCCATTTTCCCCCACGCGGTCTATACCTGCTCGGCGAAAACGCTGACGCGCTGCGCCGATTTCGCCCATTCCCGAAACGTGCTGCTCTCCACCCACGCCGCGGAAACCGCCCGGGAAAACACGGATTGCCTCCAGGCCAACGGCACGCGGGTCATTGCCTACCTCAACGACCTGGGGCTGCTCGGCCCGCAAACCCTGCTTGCCCACGGCGTGGCCCTTGATAGCGACGATATCGGCATCCTGGCCGCGACCGGCACGGCAGTGGCCCATTGCCCCAAAAGCAACATGAAGCTCGGCAGCGGCATCGCGCCCGTGGCCGCCCTGCGCGCGGCCGGGGTGACGGTGGGCCTCGGCACCGACGGCGCGGCCAGCAACAATACCCTGAACCTCTTTTCGGAAATGCAGACCGCCGCCCTGCTCCAGAAAGTGGCCGCCTGCGATCCCACCCTGCTTGAGGCCGACGCGGCCCTGGACATGGCCACCCGGGACGGCGCGGACGCCCTCGGCTGGCCGGAACTCGGACGCCTGGCGGTCGGCGGTCCGGCCGACCTGTGCGCCCTGGACCTGAGCCGGCCCCAGCTCGCCCCGGCTTTCGATCCCGTCTCGGACGCCGTCTACGCGGCCAACGGCGGCGAAGTCGTCTGCACCATGGTGGCGGGCAAGGTGCTCTACCGAAACGGCGCGTTTCCGGGCTGCGACTATCCCGCCCTCCTGGCCGCCTTCAAGGAAACGGCGGCACGACTGGTGCGCCCGGCCCCTTGACAAGACCCGCCAACTCCATAATAAAGGCTGGCTTTCCGCTGAAATCATTCCCGCGCCCCAATCCTGCGCGGCCCGGAGGTTATTCCCAATGTCCCAGGTCATTACCATCAATGGCGTCGAGTGCCATCCCATCGTGGAAAAATGCGAGGGCTGCGAACGCATCCTGGAGCAGGACGGCGGCAAATACTGCAAGAGCTATCCCATGCCCGAACGCAAATGGGCTCAGAAAGTCTGCAACTTCGCCACCCACGTCAAGCTCGAGGTCGATAAGGGCGGCAAGGTCAAGATCAACCCCTTGAAGGCCTCCAAGCGCGCCGCCCGCGGCCGTTAGGCGAGAATTTACAGGCAGGTGAAGAATGCGAGAGGGGAAACCCTTTAAAAAGGGTTCTCCCCTCTCGCGCTCTCCCCTTCCTCAATTTCTTACCTTTTACGGGTATTCCACTCCGTTTTTTGTGTCCGCGCCGGGAGGCTTTGCCTTCCGGCTTTTTGCGTTTGCGTGTCCGGTTTGCCATCGCCCAACCAAGCGGCTATGCATGAACGGTATGACGAAATATCCCTTCAACCGCCCGGAGCCCCTATGTTAGACGCCCTGCTTGCGCGGCTCGACACCATGCGCGACACGGTCATCGACCTGCAACGCGAACTGACCGCCATCCCCGCCCTCGGCCCGGACAACGGCGGCCCCGGCGAACGGGAAAAAGCCGATCGTTTAAAAGCCCTGCTCGCCGGCTTGGGCTTTCCCGCGCCCCGGGAGATAAACGCCCCCGACCCCCGCGTCCCCTGCGGCCACCGGCCCAATCTGGCCGTGGTCATCCCGGGCCAGGACACCTCCCGCACCCTGTGGGTCATTTCCCATATCGACATCGTGCCGCCCGGGGACCTTACCCTGTGGAAAACCGATCCCTACACCCTGACCGTGGACGGCGACGCCATTTTCGGACGGGGCGTGGAAGACAACCAGCAGGCCATCGCCAGTTCCGTGGCCCTCGGCAAGGCCATCCTCGACGCCGGGGAGACGCCGCCCATCAATTACGGCCTGCTCTTCGTGGCCGACGAGGAAACCGGCAGCCGGTACGGCCTCGATTACGTGGCCGAACACCACGACGGCCTTTTCACTCCGGACGACCTCTTTCTCGTGCCCGACTTCGGCCAGGCCGACAGCGAGATGGTCGAGGTGGCCGAAAAAAGCATGCTGTGGCTGAAAATTATCGTCAACGGCCGGCAATGCCATGCCTCCACCCCGGAAGCCGGCGTCAACTCCCTGGCCGCCGCCGCCCTTTTCATCCTCAAGATCCCCAAGCTCCACGACCGCTTCCCGGCCAGAAATCCGCTTTTCCAGCCGGCCAACTCCACCTTCGAGCCGACCAAGAAAGAAGCCAACGTGGAGAACATCAACACCATCCCTGGCCGCGACGTCTTCTACGTCGATTGCCGGGTGCTGCCCGAATATTCCCTGGACGACGTGCTCGCCGCCATCCGCGAAGACGGCGCCAAGGTCGAGGCCGCCTGTGGCGTGACCATCGACTACGAAGTCGTGCAGCAGGAACAGGCCGCCCCGGCCACTCCCGACGACGCCCCCATCGTGCGCAAGGTCATGGACGCCGTCCGGGCGGTCTACGGCGTCAATCCGCGCCCCATGGGCATCGGCGGCGGCACGGTGGCCGCCTACCTGCGCCGGCGCGGCTACCCGACCGTGGTCTGGGCCACCCTCGTGCACAACGCCCACCAGCCCAACGAACGCTCCAGCATCCGCGCGACCTTGGGCGACGCCAAGGTCATAGCCCGGGTGTTGTTCGAGTAGGAAAAATCAATCGGGGCTCGGCCCCGCCCCACGCCGGGGGGCTGCAAGTCCCCCGGTCCCCCCTCACGCTTGACAACGCTGGCGGAGAAAACATGAACTTCATGCGGTGGTTGAAGGAGAAACGCATCGGCCAATGTCGCCGACCGTCGGGCCTTTTGGGTGAGTACGTGGGCCGGCGCATGAACCGATACCATTATCCGCTGACAAGCTGGGGCCTGGATCACGTTCTGATCGGAAAAGACAATTTCATCTTGGATGTCGGCTGCGGCGGCGGCCGTACCGTGGGCCGGCTGGCCAAGGTCGCGTCGGACGGCCTGGTCGTCGGCATCGACGTCTCGGACAAGAGCCTGGACCTTTCCCGACGCGTCAACCGCAAGGCCATGCGACACGGCCATGTGGCCATCCGCAAGGCGTCGGTCATGGAACTCCCCTTCCCGGCGGACACCTTCCATCTGGCCACGGCCGTGGAGACGCATTATTTCTGGCCCGACATCACCAAGGGCATGGCCGAGATTTTACGCGTGCTGCGGCCGGGCGGCAGCTTTCTGCTGATCGCCGAAATCTACCGTTGTGACCGCTACGACGCCCGCAACCGCAAATGGCTGGAACTCACGCCCATGGCCTACCTCGACACGACGGAATTTCACGACTGCCTCGCCGCCGCCGGTTTCGACGGCATCGGTGTCTACGAGCACACCGAGGAAGGCTGGGTCTGCTGCGTCGGCCGCAAGAAGGGGCCTCCGGCGGCCGGGGGGAACTTTTTTTAAAAAAAAAGTTCCCCCCGAACCCCCTTCCAAAAAATTTTCATAGTTATCTATGCATACTACCATACAAATTGGTCTATTTTTCCCCAACGTATTCTCTGTGTCCATCACCACCCCCGTTAGAAGTTTTTGAAGGGGGTGCAGGGGGAAACTTTTTTCAAAAAGTTTCCCCCTGCCCGCCGGAGGCATCCCATCCCATGACATTCGACCTGATCGTCGTCGGCGCCGGGCACGCCGGGTGCGAAGCGGCCATGGCCGCGGCCCGGCTGGGACTTACGACGCTGCTCGTGACCCAAAACGTGGACCGCATCGGTCATTTGTCCTGCAACCCGGCCATCGGCGGACTGGCCAAGGGGCATATGGTCCGCGAGATCGACGCGCTCGGCGGCATGATGGGCCTTTGGGCCGACGCGGCCGGCATCCAGTTCCGCACGTTAAACACCCGCAAGGGCCCGGCCGTGCGCTCCACACGGGCCCAGATCGACCGCGACGCCTACATGCGCGTGGTCAAGGCGGCTGTTTTCGACCAGGACAACCTGACCGTGCGCCAGGATTCGGTCGAGGAGGTGCGGGCCGAGGGAGGCCGGGCCTGCGGCGTGCGCGTGGCCTCGGGCGAAGATTTCGCCGCCCGGGCGGTCCTGCTCACCACCGGCACGTTTCTTTGCGGCCTCATGCATATCGGGCTGACCAAGCTTCGCGGCGGAAGGCTTGGCGACCCGCCTTCCGACGGGCTTTCGGCCAGCCTGCGCCGCCACGGCATTGCCCTTGGCCGGCTCAAGACCGGCACAACGCCGCGGCTTTTGGCCAAGAGCATCGACTTTTCCGCCACCACGCCCCAGCCCGGGGACACGCCGCCGCCGCCCTTCAGTTTCCACGGCCCGGGACCGGTCCTGCCGCAGGTGCCCTGCCATCTGACCTACACCAACGCCCACACCCACGAGGCCATCCGGGCCGGGTTCGACCGCTCGCCGCTTTTTACCGGCGCCATCGAAGGCACGGGCGCGCGCTACTGCCCGTCGGTGGAGGACAAGGTGGCGCGGTTTCCCGAGCGCGACCGCCACCATGTCTTTCTGGAACCCGAAGGCCTGGAGAGCCCGGAAATCTATCCCAACGGCATCTCCACGAGCCTGCCCATCGAGACGCAAAAAGCCATGATCGCCACCATCCCGGGGCTGGAGAAGGCGGTCATCGTGCGCCCCGGCTATGCCATCGAATACGACTACGCCGATCCGGTGCAGCTTTTGCCGACGCTCGAGACCAAGGCCCTGCCCGGGCTCTATCTGGCCGGACAGATCAACGGCACTTCCGGCTACGAGGAAGCGGCGGGACAAGGGCTGTGGGCGGCACTGAATGTCTTTTGCGCCCTGGCCGGTCGCGAGCCGTTTCTGCCCCGGCGCGACCAGGCCTACATCGCCGTGCTGGTCGACGACCTGGTCACCAAGGGGACCAGCGAGCCGTACCGCATGTTCACCTCCCGGGCCGAGCACCGGCTGCTGTTGCGCGAGGGCAACGCCGACGCCCGGCTCACCCCCATGGGGCGCGAACTGGGTCTTGTCGGCGACCGCCAGTGGGACCTCTATCGCCGCAAGGAGACCGCCCTCGCCGCCATCATCGACGGGATAACCGGACGCCGCGTGCGGCCCGACGACTGCGACGACGCAGGCTGGCAGGCGCTTGGCGGCCGTCCCCACGACCGCAGCCTGCGCCTGGACGAACTGCTGCGCCGGCCCGAGGTGGGGATTGCCGACCTGGCCCGCTTCTGGCCGGAGCTGGCGGTCCTCGACGCGACCATCGCGGTGGAAGCCGAAACGCGGATCAAATACGAAGGCTACCTGCGTCGCCAGGAAGAGCTGGCCGGCCGCATGGACCGCCTGGAAGCCGTGTTGTTGCCGCCGGATACGGACTATGCCGCCGTGGCCGGACTGTCGCGGGAGGTGGTGGAAAAGCTGTCGCGCATCACGCCGCGCACCCTGGGGCAGGCCGGACGGATCTCGGGCGTCACCCCGGCCGCGCTTTCCTGCCTGGAAATCCATCTGAAAAAGCACGCCGGATAAACGCATGGGCTTGTGCCCGTCAGAATGTTCGCTTATGGAGAATTTATGCTTTCTTCCAGGGCCATAGGCGAACTGCCGGCTTTTTTGAGCCTGTTCGATCCCGGTTGGTGGAATCGCATGCTCGACTCCACCACGTCGGGGCATTATTCGCCCGAGGCCATGATCCTGATGGCGAGCGTCTTTGGCTTCGCCTTCCTGTGCATCGCGGCCGGCTTCCTCCTCAAGATCCGCATCGGCAACAGGGAAACCGGCCCCTCTTCCTGGATCGTCAATCCCGGCGAGATCCGCGCCCTGCTCGACACGGCCCAGACCCAGCGCAGCAAGGTGCGGGTCAGTTTCGTACGCGACGATCCCGGCGCCCGCTCCACCGACGCCTCCATCCTGTCCGCCGATCCCGGCCGGGGCATCGAGCTGGAGATGACTTCCCTCGTGCGGGCGACCCCGTCCTGGGCCGGCAAACTGGTGGTCTGCGATTTCCGGCTGCGTCTGGACCCGCGCAAGGACTATCAGAGCTTTTACAACTTCGTGGCCCCCATCATCACCGTGCGCAAGGCCAGCGACTCGTTCGTCCACATGCGCGTGGGCTGGCCGAACCGGCTCGAACTCGAGCAGAAACGCGGTTTTCTGCGGGTGGAGCCGCCCCGCAACCTCGTGCTCGAACTGGCGTTGTGGCATGAAAACACCATCAAGCTGGCCAAGGGCAACTTCGCCACTCCCTCCACCTGGGGCAAACCGATACTGCGCCTCGATCCCGGCCTTCCGCTGCCGGCTGTCGAACTGCGCAACATTTCCGGCGGCGGCCTGCGCCTGGAAGTCCCGGCCGAGCCCATCCAAAAACACGCCTCGTTGTTCGAGCCGGCCAACCGTTTTCTCATGCAACTGCTTTTGGCCGAACCGGAAGCCGGGCAGCCGGTGGAATTTTTCCTGGCCCTGCGCCTGCAAAACGCCTACGGCGATCCGGGAACAAGCGGCACCAAGGGCTTCGGGTTCCATATTTTGAGCTTCGGCGTGCCGACGTCCGAGGAGACCCGTGAAAACCTGTCCTGGAAGACGGCGGCCACCGGCGTGCCGGCCCTGGACGATTGGGCTTTCCGAAGGCATCTGGCCATGTACCGGTCACGGGGGGAATGAAGCGAACCCCGGCTGCCGAAAAAAACGCGAAGGACGGCGGGGGAACGCACCGGACCGCCCGCCGGGCTTACGGTCCATGGGAAGACGGGAAATCCCCGACCGGGCCAGCCGGTCCCATGGACGGGGTGCGGCGATTTTGCTATCCGGGCCACGTTTTTTTCGTAAATCGTCGACAGGACGTCACGCGCGGCGGATAGGATGGACGGCATTGTGCCGCCGGAAAAATACCGCGGTATTTTTTAGAAAAATAAATAATTATCCAGCTGTGTTGTCGTCGTAATTCGTATAGACTCGTTTCGCGAATACGGCACGAGGAGCGCGGCCCGGACGGGCCCGCCAAGGAGAAAGGGGTTGGACGACGATTCCGACAGTCGATTTTGGGGCGCCTTGGGGAAGTTTTTCCGCCAGAAAAGCATTTCCATCGAAGAACTCATCCTGGAGGCCAAGGCGGAAGGCAGCCTCATCCAGGAAGACGCCTCCATGCTGCTCAACATCCTGCGCCTGGAAAAAAAGCAGGTCTTCGACATCATGATTCCCCGGCCCGACATCGTCTGCACCGAAGCCGACGATGGAATTCTGGCCATCTGCGAACTTATCCGCACCCATGGCCATTCCCGCATCCCCGTCTACGAGGGCAACCGGGACAACATCCTGGGCATCGTCTATGCCAAGGACCTGCTCGCCCATATCGTCGGAGCCGGCGGGGAACAGCCCGACCCCAGGGCCATCATGCGGGCCCCGTTGTTCGTTCCCGAAACCCTCGACCTCAAGCGCATGCTGCTGGAATTTCGCAGCCAGAAAAAGCATATGGCCGTCGCCCTGGACGAGTACGGCGGCACTTCGGGGCTCATCACCTTGGAGGATGTGCTGGAGGAGATCGTGGGCGAGATCGAGGACGAGCACGACCCGAGCAAGCCCGAGGAAATCCAGGAAACAAGCCCCGGCGTCTACCGCGTTTCCGGCCGCTTCCCCCTGGAAGACCTGAATGCCGCCCTGGGCCTCGACCTGGAATCGGAACAGGTGGAGACCATCGGCGGCTTTTTGACCGAACTGGCCGGCCGGGTGCCGCGCCAGGGCGACGCCTTCACCCTGGAAGGACGGCGCTTCACCATCCGCGAGGCGGATCGCCGCCAGATCCGCTGGATCGCCATCGAGCCCGCCGCCTAGGCGCACCACCTTGTCCCCTGTGAACAATCCCTTCGGCATCTTTTCAACCTGTGGCGTCCACAAAGAACCATCGTGACGACAGCTTGCATATTGGCCGTGATCGGCGCCTGGCTCGGTTTCGCCAATCCCCTCTACCGCCTGCCCGTACTGGTCCTGCTGTTTCCGGCCGGGCTGGCGGCGGCCGCCGTAAGGGCCCCATCGCTCAAATCCGCGCTCAAGGCCGGCTGGCTGATCGGGGGGCTCGCCGCCTGCGGCAGCCTGTACTGGACAGCCCTGCCCATCCACGACTACGGCGGCCTGGCCTGGCCGTTGGCCCTGCCCGTGCCGGTGCTGGTCGGCATGGTGCTCGGGCTTTACACCATGGTTTTGGCCGGCCTAACCCGTTTTGGCGCTGACCGGCTGTCTCCGTGGCTGTTCGGACCTTTTTACGCGCTGGCCTGGGCCTGTCTGGAAATGGCCCGGGGCACGCTTTTGACCGGCTTTCCCTGGCTGGCCCTGGCCGGTGCGTTTTCCCCCTGGCCGGCGACCATCCAGGGCGCGGCCTTTATCGGCTCGTATGGCCTTTCCGGCCTGCTGGCCGGTCTTGCCGGCTGGATCGCCGTGTGCGGCCCCGTCTCCCGTCAGGGACTCGTCGCCGTGCTCGTGGCCGTGGGACTTTTTTTCCTGGGCAATAGCCGCCTCGACGAGCCCATTGCCAAGGACGGCACCATCCACGCCACCATCGTCCAGGGCAATGTGGACCAAAGCCGCAAATGGGACCCCGAATCCCAGCGCGACACCGTGGAAAAGTACATCGCCCTGTCGCGGCAGGCCATAAAGGATGCGCCCACCGACCTGCTCGTATGGCCGGAAACCACCATGCCGTTCTACTTCCAGGATCACGGGCCCTTGTCCACGATGCTGATCGATTTCGTGGCCGCATCCAAGGTGCCGGTGGTCTTCGGCGCGCCGGCCTACGAGCGGCGGCCCGAGGGGCCGGTGCTTTTCAACCGGGCCTACCTGCTCATGCCGTCGGGACGCGAAAGCTACTACGACAAGGAGCACCTCGTGCCCTTTGGCGAGTATGTGCCTTTCGGCAAGTACCTTCCCTTCATCCACAAGCTTGTCGAGGGCGTGGGCGATTTCCGGCCCGGCCACGCCGAGAAGCCGCTCGGCGAAGGCAATCTTGCCCTGGGCATGCTCATCTGCTATGAAGCAATCTTTCCGGAACTGGCACAACAGCGGGTGACGGCCGGGGCCAATATCCTGGTCAACATCTCCAACGACTCCTGGTTTGGCGATTCCGCCGCGCCGCGCCAGCATCTCGATGTGGCCCTGCTTCGCGCCGTAGAGCAGGGGCGGGCCATCATCCGCGGCACCAACTCGGGCATTTCCGCCGTGATAGACCCCCGGGGACGCATCATGGCCCAGGGCGGACTTTTCACCACCTTGACCCTGCCATGCCCGGAGGTGCCCATCGTTTCGGAAACGACTTGGTTCCACCGCCACTTCCAGTTGTTGACTTTTGCCGTGCCGGGCGCTTTCCTGGCGCTGTGTCTGATCGCCCTTTTTTCCCGCAATCGCCGCGATGCCGTATCCCCCCGCGGCAAAACCCTCTAAGCGAGCCATCCTTTCATGTTGCAATATTCGGAACTGCGCACCACGGGCACGGAGCTTCTCGAAAAATTCGATGAATTCTGGAGGCGTCTTTGACCTGGAACAGACTAAATCCCGTCTGTCGGCCATCGAGGCCGAACTGGCCAAACCTGGCGCCTGGGATGCTCCCGAGCGCCTGACGCCGGTTTTGCGGGAGAAAAGCATGCTGACCTCCCGGGTCGAAAACGGTGAGAAACTGCTGGCCGCCAAGGCGGACCTCGACGAGTGGCTGTCCATGGCCAAGGAGGACGGCAGCCCGGAGGTCCTCGACGCCCTGGCCGAACAGATCGCCGTGCTTGACGGCGAGTTGGCCGATGCCGAGCTGGCCGCCTTTTTCCGGGCCGAGGACAACGTCGACGCCATCCTGGAAATCCATCCCGGAGCCGGCGGGACAGAGGCCCAGGACTGGGCCGAGATGCTCCTGCGCATGTACCGCCGCTGGGCCGAGCGCAAGCAATTTAACGTCAAGATCCTCGATTACCTGCCCGGCGACGAGGCCGGCGTCAAAAGCGTTACGCTCCAATTTTCCGGCCCCTACGTTTACGGCATGCTCGCCGTGGAAAAAGGCATCCACCGGCTTATCCGCATCTCGCCCTTCGACTCCTCGGGTCGCCGCCACACCTCGTTCGCTTCGGTGGACGTCTATCCCGACGCGGGTGTGGACATCGATATCGACATCAAGGAAGAGGACCTGCGCATCGACGTGTTTCGGGCCTCGGGCCCCGGCGGACAGCACGTCAACAAGACATCCTCGGCCATCCGAATCACCCACCTGCCGACCAACATCGTGGTGCAGTGCCAAAACGAGAAGTCGCAGCATCGCAACCGCGAAACGGCCATGAAAGTCCTCAAGGCCCGGCTCTACGATCTGGAGCTCAAAAAACTCCAGGCCGAAAAGCAGGAAAGCTACGAGTCGAAAAACGCCATCGGCTTCGGCTCCCAGATAAGGACCTACACCATGCAGCCCTACAGACTGGTCAAGGACCACCGCACCGGCGTGGAAATGGGCGACGTCGAGGCTGTGCTCGACGGCGATCTGGACAAGTTCATACGCGGCTACCTGCTGCAGGCCGGCAATGAATCCTGAAAACGGCCAACCGCCCTTCACCACCAGGGAGGAGTTGCTGGCGGAACTGGAGACGTTGCGACGCCTGCTGGCCGACGTGGAAAAGCCCTCCAGCGATGCGGACGGGGACGGCATGATCATCATGCGCCTGTGCTCGGGGCTGTGCCTTGCCGACTGGGAGACCATGAACAGGCAGCGGGACTTTCGGGACTGGCTGGCCCTGCCCCTGCACACCAACCCCCTGCCTTTTCTCGCGCGCATCCAGGAAACGCTCAAGGAGCTGGTCTTCCTCTCCGAACACGACCCCCTGACCAAGCTGTACAACCGGGGAGCCTTCGAGCGCATCCTGTCCGCCGAACTGGTCCGGGCCTACCGGGCCGGCCAGTCCCTGGCCCTGGTGCTGCTCGACGTCGACGATTTCAAGACCGTCAACGACACCTACGGCCATCCCTGCGGCGACAAGGTGCTCGAAAACCTCGCGGCCATGCTGCTGGCCGAGAAGCGCACCTACGACTACGCCGCCCGGATCGGCGGTGAAGAGTTCGCCCTGATCCTGCCGAGCGTGGGTCTGGTGCGGGCGGAAATGGTCGTCAGCCGCGTCCTGGCTGCGGCCCGGGGCATGACGATCCTGTGCGACAACGTGCCCACGCCGCTCCACATCACCATCTCCGCCGGATTGTCCATCACCAAGGGCAAGATTCCCACCACCAGGGAAAAGCTCTACTCCCTGGCCGATGCGGCCCTGTATCAGGCCAAGGCCGCGGGCAAGGACCGGGTCATGGCCGCGCCCATTGCCGACCTGACCGGCCCCCCGGAGAAGACGCTTGTGCGCGCGGACGAAAAAAGATTTCTTTTTACCGGTTTAACCAAAGGATAAGGCGGCATATGTCCCAAGTCATAAACCCCAGGAGCTCCCTGTCCGTCGCCATTTTGAGCGGCAAGGGAGGCGTGGGAAAAACCAATCTCGCGCTCAACCTGAGCTATGCCCTGTTCCGCGCCGGGCACAAGGTCCTGCTCATGGATTTCGACGTGGGACTGGCCAATGTGGACGTGCTGCTCGGCCTGTCGCCGGAAAAAAACCTGCAGGACCTCTTCCGCCCCGAAATCAAGGCCGAGGAGGTCATGCTGTCCGTGGAAGAAGGCGGCTTCGACTTCCTGCCGGCGGCCAGCGGCGTGCCCGAACTGCTGGAAATGGACGACGACATGCGCGAGATCCTTTTCCACAAGCTCAACAACGCCTTTGGCGACTACGATTACCTCATGCTCGACCTCGGGGCCGGCATATCCCAGACCGTGCTCTCCGTTGCCGCCATGAGTCATGTGCATGTACTGGTGGTCACGCCCGAGCCCACGTCCCTGACCGACTCCTACGCGGTCATCAAGGTGCTCCATTCCCAGTACGGGATTTCCGACTTCCACGTGCTGGTCAATCAGGTGGGCAGCGCCGCCGACACCAAGGCCACCTATGGACGCCTGGCTTCGGCCTGCCAGCATTTCCTGGGATTTACCCCGGAACTGCTCGGCGGCGTTCGGTCCGACCCGTCCCTGCCCGACGCGGTGCGCCGCCAGATACCGCTGTTGCGCCATGCGCCCAGGTGCCCGGCAGCGCAGGATATTTTGGCCAGCGCCGTCAAGCTGCACCGCATCCGGCAATCCCGCCAGGAGGCCTTGCAAAGCATGCCGGTGCTGGGAAAACTTCCCCATTCCCCGAAGTAGCCCTTGACGAAGGGCATCATTTTTCGGCAATGGTATGAAATAGATGGACGATTGCTCGACCGTCAGCATCCGGCGGCACCCGGTCAACCGTCAACAGCGCGAGGACACCGCGATGAACAAAAGCGAACTCATCAAAACCCTGGCCGAAACCAAGGACCTGCATATCGATGAGGCGGCGGACATCGTCAATGCCTTCGTCGATTCCGTCAAGCAGGCGCTCATAAACGAAGACCGCGTGGAAATCCGGGGGTTCGGCAGCTTCAAGCTCAAAGGCTACAAAGGCTATACCGGCCGCAACCCCAAATCCGGCGACGTGGTCACCGTGGCCCCGAAAAAGCTCCCGTTTTTCCGCCCCGGCAAGGAACTCAAGGAATACCTGAACAAATAGGCTCCCCATGCGATCACTGCGTTTTTTTCTCCTGAGCCTGGTCCTTATGGTTCCGGCGATCCGGCCGGCTTTTGCCGCCGATCCCGTGCTGACCATCCTGTTTTCCGGCAACACCTACGGCTACTACGATCCCTGCCCCACCTGCGGCCCCGAGAAGCTCGGCGGCCTGGCCCGGCGCGCGACCTACATCCACACCCTGCGCACCCAGCCGCCCACGGCCGGCAAGACCCTGGTCGTGGCCGGGGCCTGGGAGTTTCTGCCCGAAGTTGCGGCCGCCCCGCCCGAGCCCGAAAAGCTTCCTGTCGTGGCCAAGGCCCACGAGCGCCTGGGCTATGACGTCATGGCCGTGACCCCGGCCGAGGTGAAGGTCCTGGCCGACCACAAGGCCGCCGTGCCCCAGGGTGCGGTCGTCCTCGGCCAGGAACCGACCACGAGGATCATGACCATCGGCGGCAAGGCCGTGGGGCTCGTCTTTTTCCCCATGCCCGCCGATGTGAGCGCCCCTGTGCCGGACAAGCTCATGGACGCCGTGGCCAAGGCGGCGGCCGGGCTGCGCGGCAAGACGGCCCTGGTCGTCGGCATCAGCCCCTGGGGGGCCATCGACGAGGAAGCCTTCATCAACACCCGCGTCGGCGCGGTGGATGTGCTGCTCGGCAGTGGCGGAGGCTCGGGCTTTCCCTCCCGGACCTCGAAGAACGGCAAAACGCTGTGGACCCGGGCCTACATCAAGGGCAAGACGATCAACCGGCTCGACCTGTTCGCGTTGCCCGGCGCGTCCGGCTTCACCTGGAAGGTTGGCGACAACTTCATGGCCAAGGTCCAGCCCCTGGACGCGGCCTTTCCCCAGGACGAAGCCATCGAAAAGCTGTTCTGATCCGACGTCCCACACCGTCTGAAAAGGTTTTCCCGTGCTGCAAACGATATTGCGCGCCGTCCTGGCCGCCGTGCTCCTGATTTGTGCCCAGGCCACCCCGCCCGCCCGGGCGGCCGAGCCCGTGCTCACCATCCTTTTTACCGGCAACACCTACGGCAACGTCGCGCCGTGCCCCTCCTGAGGCGGCAAGCTCATCGGCGGGCTGGCCCGGCGGGCCGCCTTCATCAAAACCCTGCGCAACGCCCCGTCGCTGCATGACAGGCTGTTGCTTCTGGCCTGTCCCTTCGAGGTCCTTCCCGACTACGATCTGGAAGCCAAACCCGATCCGCGAAAGATGCCCGGCATGGTCACGGCCCTGAATATGATGGGCTACGACGCCGGGGCGCTCACCCCCGACGAGGCGGCCTTTCTCAAGAAATCCGGCGCGCCCCTGCCCGCCGCCTTCACCGTTCTTGCCACCGCCCCCCAAACGAAGCTGGTGACCCTTGGCGGGGATACCATCGGCATCGTCTTTTTCCCACCCTCGCCCGACCCGAAAAAGCCGGCTCCGGCCGCCATCGGCGACGCCGTGGCCAAGGCGGCCAAGGCGCTTCGGGACAAGGCCCGCCTCGTCATCGGCCTAAGCGGCCTGGGCATGGGCGACGAAAAGGCCTTCCTCGAAGCCCACCCCGGCACCCTGGATATCCTGCTCGGCAGCGGCCCCAACGCCGGTAACGCCGGGCAGCCCTCGGCCGACGGCAAGACCCTATGGGCCCGGACATACATCAAGGGCAAGACCATAAACCGCCTGGATCTGTTCGCTCTGCCCGGCGGCCCGGACTTCGCCTGGAAACCCGGCCAGACCTACAAGACCTCGGTCATCTCCCTGGACGAGCGCTATCCCGCCAACCCGGCCGTGGAAGAGCTTTTCCAATAGCCGCCCTAAAGAATCCGGGGGAAAACTTTGTCTTACGAAAAGTTTTCCCCCAGGCCCCCTTTCCAAAGACTTTTAATAATAATATCATGTTATCCATCAACCACGTGCAACGATAAAAAATTTAGGAAGGGGAGAGCGCGAGAGGGGAGAACCCTTTTTAAAGGGTTTCCCCTCTCGCACCTTCATGCCTATGCTTTTTTTCCCTTACCTCTTCCCCACAGCCGCCGGGGTGCTGGGTCTTGTGCTCGGCAGTTTTTATTCGGTGTGCGTGTCGCGGGGCATCGCCGGCACATCCATTGTCCGGCCGCCGTCGCACTGTCCGCGCTGCGGCCACAGGCTTCGCTGGTGGGAGCTGTTGCCGGTCGTAAGTTATGTGCTGTTGCGGGGACGCTGCTCGTCCTGCCGGAAGCGCATTTCCCCCCTCTACCCGCTTATCGAGTCGGCCTCGGCGGTCTGGGCCGTGCTGGCGGCCCTGGCCTTCGGCCCAGGCTGGTGGTTTCTCGCCTGCCTGGCTTTGGGCGGACTTTATATCGTGGCCTCGGGCATCGATTTTCAGGTCTATCTGCTGCCCGACGTCCTGACCTACCCGGCGGGGGCGCTCGGCATCACCATGGGCATCCTGCATCCCGGCATAGGGCTATATCCGGCGCTTATCGGCGCGGCGGCGGGATTCGGCGTCTTCTGGCTGCTTGCCGCCGGCTACCGGCTGGCCAAGGGCGTGGACGGCCTGGGCGGGGGCGACGTCAAACTCATGCTCTCCATCGGTGGCGTGGTGGGCGCCCTCGGGCTGCCCTACGCGGTGCTCATCGGTTCCGTGGCCGCACTTTTGGCCAGCCCGTTCTTCATCCTGGGCCGCGGCAGGCAGCGATCCATGCCCATTCCCTTTGGTCCGTTTCTCTGTTTCGGGGGCATGGTGCAGATGCTTTACGGCCCGGCCATCTTCCGTCTGCTGCTCGGGCACTAAGGATTTACGCGCAATGCAACGTCGGGCTGGCTTTTTGCCACCGGACCATGCTAGGCATATCCTGACGAATCTGTGTATCCCGCATCCATCAACAGAGGGAGGAAGCCATGTCACGCCGCGTCATCTACCTTTTTCTGGCCGCAACGGCTCTGCTGGGTCTCGTTGCGGGCTGCGCCCCACTCAAACCCGCCTCGCCTTCCATGTTCTACGGCAACTGCATTACCCCCCCCGGATCGGACCCCTGCGGTTCCGATATGAACATCTGTCAGCAGTTCGACAACGTCATTTCGCAGAAATACGCCACCTCCGGGGCCTGCCGTACGGCCTGCAACCAGGTCTACAATCACCTCTACTTTCAGGGGTACGACATGCAGGATTGCGGGTACATGCTTGATCGCGGCAGCGACCTGTGCGACCAGGAATGCCTGCGCCAGTATCCCGCAAAAAAATAACGCCCGTAAAATACCTCGGCCAAAGGACACGGCGCGCTGCCGAAGCAAGGCGGCGCGCCTGTTCCGCCAAGATCATCCAGGGCGGGCAGAGCCGAAACCGACACCTCCGACATCAGGTTGTCGCTTGACAGTTGCCTGTTTCCATTGGATTTAAACCGGGTCCAAAAACAGATTCCCCCACGGCTTGCCTTGCCATGACACACTCCCCGCTTCCCAGCCCTCCCCCCGACGCCCCGGCCCGCAGTATGGCCGAGTCGAACGGTGTGCTCACCCTGACCTTTTCCGGGACATGGCGCATCGACAGGCCGTTCCCCGATCTTTCCCCGGTCCGGGCGGCCCTGGCCAAAACGCCGGCGCCCACGGGGCTGGCCTTTGAAAGCGCCAAGGTTACGGATTGGGACAGCCGTTTTCTGACCCAATGCCGCGCCATCCTAGCCCTGGCCAAGGCCCATGGCGTCGAACCCGACTTGTCCGGCTTGCCCTCCGGCGCGAAAAGCCTGCTGGAACTGGCCGAAAAAGTGCCCGAACGCCAGGGAGCCGCCCGCAACAAAGCCCGGACGCCGTTTCTCGCCCAGGTGGCCGACCTGGCCCTCGGCGCCTGGCAGGGCGTGCACAACCTGCTGGAATTCCTCGGCGACGTCACTCTGGCCTGCCTTGCCCTGGCGCGCGGCAAAGCCGTATTCCAGCGTTCGAACCTTTGGGCGCTCATCTACCAGGCCGGCGTCGAGGCGCTGCCCATCGTCTCGCTCATAAGCCTTCTGGTCGGCCTGATCCTGGCCTTTGTCGGCGCCATCCAGCTTTCCCAGTTCGGGGCCCAAATTTACGTTTCCACCATTGTCGGCATCGCCATGGTCCGGGTCATGGGCGCGATCATGACCGGCATCATCATGGCCGGCCGCACCGGCGCGGCCTACGCCGCCGAGCTCGGCACCATGCAGGTCAACGAGGAAATCGACGCGCTGCGCACCTTCGGCTTCTCGCCGACGCAATTTCTGGTCCTGCCGCGGATGATCGCGCTGGTGCTCATGATGCCCCTCTTGTGCGTCTATGCCGACATCATGGGCATCCTCGGCGGTTTTATCGTCGGGGTGTTCATGCTCAAGATCAACCCCGTCCAGTACCTGACCCACACCTGGCAGTCCGTACCCCTGGCCAATTTCTGGATCGGCATGGTCCACAGCACGATCTTCGGGGTGCTGGTGGCCATGGCTGGCTGCTACCGGGGCATGCGCTGCGGCAGGAGCGCCCTGGGCGTCGGGCAGGCCACCACGGCGGCCGTGGTCACGAGCATCCTGGCAATCATCATCGCCACGGCCATCATCACCGTGTCCTGCAACATCATCGGCGTGTGAGGCCCCATGGACGCAACGACAACCTCCACCCCGACTCCCGCAGCTAGCGAAAAGCCGGCCATCCGCGTCGAAAACCTGACCATGGCCTACGGCGACTTCGTCATCATGCGCGAGCTGAATTTCACGGTGAACAGGGGCGATATCTTCATTATCATGGGCGGCAGCGGCTGCGGCAAATCCACGCTGCTGCGCGTGCTGGTCGGGCTCAAGGAGCCCGCCGTCGGCAAGGTGTTCTATCGCGAGGGCAGCCTCTGGGACGCCACGCCCGAGAACCGCGACACGATCCTTCGCCGCACCGGCATCCTCTACCAGTCCGGCGCGCTTTTCAGCTCCATGACCCTGGCCGAAAACATCAGCCTTCCCTTGTCGCAATACACCAAGCTCAAACCGAAAGAGATCCGCGAACTGGCCTCCCTCAAACTGGCCCTGGTCGGGCTGGCCGGATTCGAGGACTTCTACCCTTCGGAAATAAGCGGCGGCATGTGCAAACGGGCCGGGCTGGCCCGGGCCATGGCCCTTGACCCGGACATCCTGTTTTTCGACGAGCCGTCGGCCGGCCTCGACCCGATCAGCGCCCACCTGCTCGACGAACTCATCATGGAGCTGCGCGACAGCCTGCGCGCCACCTTCGTGGTCGTCACCCACGAACTGGCCAGCATTTTCGCCATCGGCAACAATTCCGTTTTCTTAAACGTCGAGACCCGGACCATGAGCGCCAGCGGCGATCCCAAGGAACTCCTGGCCCATACAACCGATCCCAACCTGCGCCACTTTCTTACCCGGGGCCAGGAATAACGGCCTCGCGGCCAGGACACAAAAAAGCACCCATGAGCGCCAAAACCAACAAAACCCTGCTCGGCCTGTTCGTCCTCGGGGCCCTGGCCCTGGCCCTCGGGGCCATCGTGGCTCTGGGCTCGGGCATGTTTTTCACGCAAAAATACAGCTGCATCATGTTCTTCCCCAATTCCGTCAGCGGACTCGAAGTCGGCGCGCCGGTACTTTTCCGGGGAGTTCCCATCGGCTCGGTCACCGAAATCAGCATCGAGGCCGATCCCACCCGGCTGCACTTCTTCATCCCCGTGGTGGTGGAAATCATGGGCGGCAAGATCAAGATCATCCACGACAAGGGCATGCAGAAGGGGCTTCAAAACCTGGCCCAGGCGCGTGATGAAGGCTCGGAAACGCTGCTGACCCAGTTGATCGACAAGGGCCTTCGCGCCCAGCTCATTACCCAGAGTTTCGTGACCGGCCAGCTCGCCGTTTCCCTGGACCTCATGCCCGATACCCCCGTACGCTTGGTCGGCAACACCAACCTGCCCGAAATCCCCACCGTTCCCTCGACCTTCGAAAAGCTGACGGAAACCATCAAGCGCCTGCCCCTCGAGGAACTGGTCAACCGGCTCATCAGTGCGGTTTCGGGCTTCGAGCAGCTCATCAATTCGCCTGAAGTCAAAGCCATTCCCGGCAAGATCGACACAGCCCTCACCAACGGCGGCGACATCCTGACCGAAATCCGCGGCAAGGTGGGCCCCCTGGCCCAGAAGCTCGACCAGGCCCTCCAGAACTACTCCGACCTGGCCAAGAACCTCGACCGCCGCAGCGAAGGCCTGAGCTCCTCGGCCAAGGGCGCGATCCAGTCCCTGGACGCCACCCTCAAGGACGGTCGCAGCGCCATCGGCAATTTCCAGAAAATCATCAACTCCAACTCGCCGACCGTTACGGACCTCAACCGGGCCCTGGGCGAAATTGCCAACGCCGCCCGGTCCATCCGCGAACTGGCCAATTTCCTCGAACGCCACCCCGAAGCCCTGATCCAAGGCAAGGGAGGACCCCGCAAATGAGCCTTCGCCCCCGTACCCTCACCGCCGCCGTGGCCGTCGCCGCCTGCTGCCTGCCGCTTTTGACGGGCTGCGGCAAATCCGCGCCCACCCACTTCTTTTCCTTGAGCAATGCGGCCCAGGAAAAAACCGCGCCCGTAACAGGGCCCTGCCAGTCCATCGGCATCGGTCCCGTGGATTTCCCGGCCTACCTCGACCGCGCCCAGATCGTCACGCGCCTGGGGCCCAACCAGATGCACCTGGCCGAATTCGACCAATGGGCCGAACCGCTGCGCGACAACTTCCAGCGGGCCCTGGCCGAAAACCTCGGCATGCTGCTCTGCGCCAAGCCCCTCGTCACCTACCCATGGCCCGTGGGCGGACACCCGGACAAGCAGATCGTTATCCAGGTCGCCCGCTTCGACGGCACACTCGGCCAGAACGCCACCCTGCGCGCCAGCTGGTCCGTGGTCGACGCCGACGGCAACAACCTCGCCTGGCGCAGCGTCGAATACCAGGAAGCCACCACCGGCCCGGGCTACGCCGACCTCGCCGCCGCCCAAAGCAAACTCGTGGAGAAATTCGCCAAGGACGTCGCCGATACGTTGCGGCAGTAGGCGAACGAAGACGTAACGGAGACGAAGAGGCGGGGGCTCTGCCCCCGCACCCCCGCCGGGAGGCCACGGGCCCCCCGGTCCCCCCAACCGGTGTGCTTTGGTCGGGCGGAATCTCGGGTTGTGCGCGGTCAGGCGGAGAGTGGAGAAGATGGCGGCGGAATTTGTCGGGACGATGCCGCCGCTTCGCGGCAGGCTCGTCCCAAGCAAATTCCGCCGCCACCACGCCGGTCGCCCCAAGGGGGCGACATTCAGAAAACTCTCTTCTTCCAGAAAACTATCTTCTTCTTAAAATGCGGCGCTTCGCCGCTGGCGTGGTTGTTGCCGCAATCGTGTCCGGCGTCGAGGCGCTTTTGCGCCTCGTGCCGCCGGGCCGATTGCGGCAACAAAAAAGATCAACCCAATCGTCGTCACCCCACCGCCGTCCCACCCGGCAAAGCGTAACGGGGGGACCGGGGGGCATCAAGCCCCCCGGCGGAGGGGTCCAGGGGAGGCAGCGCCTCCCCTGGCCGCCAGAGGCAACCCGTCAACCGCCGCTAGAAAAACAAATCGCGGCGCCCGCACTCGATGTCGTTCAAACGTTGGATGGTCAGGTCGCGGATACCTTCCTTGGGGATGGTATCCAGGGCTTCCTTGATGCGTTCTTCGCCGACGGCCTTGGTTTCCGGATCGGCATAGTCGATAAGGTATTCCTTGAAGGTAAGCAGCGCGTTCGGCAGGCAGACGTTCTGGATGGCGCCGACCTTGGCCAGGGACATGAACCGGTCGCCGGTGCGGCCTTGCCGGTAACAGGCGGTGCAGTAGCTGGGCACGTAGCCGCGCTGGCACAGCATCCGGATGATTTCGTTGGGGGAACGCTGGTCGCTTGGCTCGAACTGTTGGCCGTTGTTGGTGTTGTGGGTGGATTCGTGTTCCACGACGACCTTCTGGTAGCCGCCCACGCCGGTGCAGGAGCCGGCACTGATCTGGGAGATACCACAGTCGATGAGTTCGTCGCGGAAATCCGGGTCCTCGCGGGTGGAGAGAATCATACCGGTGTAGGGGACGGCAAGGCGGATGGTGGCGATGATCTTTTTGAAATCCGGGTCCTCGACGAGATAGGGGAAGGTGTCCAGGTTGACGGCTCCGGCCGGGCGCATACGGGGCACGGAGATGGTGTGGGGTCCGACGCCGAACGTTTTTTCGAGGTGTTCGGCATGCAGGAACATGGCCACGGTTTCGTATTTCCAGTCGTAGAGGCCGTAGAGCACGCCGATGCCTACGTCGTCGATGCCGGCGGTCTGGGCGCGGTCCATGGCGGTGGTGTGCCAGTTGTAGTCGTGCTTGGGGCCGGAGGGATGCAGCTTGGCGTAGGTTTCGCGGTGGTAGGTTTCCTGGAACAGGATATAGGTGCCGATTTCGGCGGCCTTGAGCTTCTGGTAATCCTCGATGGTCGTGGCGGCGATGTTGATGTTGACGCGGCGGATGGAACCGTTGCCGTCACGGATGCTGTAGATGGCTTTGATGGCGTCGGTGATGTATTCGATGGGGTTGTTTTTCGGATCCTCGCCGGCTTCCACGGCCAGACGCTTGTGCCCGAGCGATTCGAGGATTTCCACTTCGCTTTTGATTTCGTCCATGGTCAGGCGTTTGCGCAGCTGGTCCTTGTTGCTGCGCTTGTAGCCGCAGTAGACGCAGTTGTTGACGCAAAAGCTCGACAGGTACAGGGGCGCGAAAAGGACAATACGCTTGCCGTAGATGGCTTCCTTGACCGTTTTGGCGGCCTTGTACATGGAATCGAGCAGGTCCGGGTCGTCCACTTCGAGCAGCACGGCCACTTCCTCGGCCGTAAGCCCCTTGTACTCGAGCGCCTTCGTGATGATGGCGGACACGGCGTCCTTATCCTTGGAAGCCGTCTTGGCGGCCGCCAGCGCGGCGGCGATGCGATCTTCGTCGATGAATGCGTCGGAGGTACGCTGGGATTCGTCAATCATGGTCTTGCTCCTTGTGCAAGGTCTTGGTCGTGAGCGCGGATTTGACTGTCACGCCGGGGAGATTCCCGAGCTTGCCTGTTAACGAACCGATCTCGTCGGTTGTGCCCTCGATGATCAACGACATGACGCCAACCTGGTATTCCGGCTTGGGAATGCCCATGCGGCCGAGAACGAGGTGGCCGTGGTCGCTGATGATGGCATTGACCTTTTCCGAAACATGCTTGGGCTCTTCGATGACGATGCCGACCACGCCGATGCGTCTGTTCATGTCCACCCTCCCCGGGCAATAAAAAAAGCCTTCGAACGCCGAGGGCGTAAGAAGGCTTGGCAAATGTCCTGGTTCATGGCGTCATCCTCGGCGCAGGGGCGGCCCCTTGCCAGCAGAGTGCGGTATGTCGTTTCCCGCCTTCGCACCCGGTCCGTGGGGACCCGGTGCGGCAGCGACTTACCAATAGGCTTTTTTGCAAGCCCTGGCTAGTGTTACGAAATAAAATTTATAACACTATAATTATGCCGCATCATGACCGTTTTGCCTTTCCAACCGCTCGGCATCTTTTTCGTCTTGCTCCCACCACGCCTTGCCCGAACCAGCGGTGAAAGTTAGCCTGGCGGCCAAACGAATCGGGGGACCGCAGCCATACAGGACGGCGCAGAGAAGAGGCTAAGGTATATTGCGGAACTTCTTGCCCTGGCGTATTAGTATAGCCACGATTCGTTCCAAACAAAACTTACTCGTTATAATATTATCAGTTAGCAGTCGTTGCACAAAGATACAGCAGAAAATGCCGCCACCAAAAAAGCTGAAAAGCGATACAACCCATCTATCAAAGCATACGGAGCCCGCCTCGAATCCCGCGCATCATTCGGCCGGGGCGGCGCACAGCAAAAACACCTCCGCTTGCGCGCTTTGTTCCACCAGCCGTGGCGACGCACAGTTTCTGGAAACCTTCGCGGCCTTGCGGGAAAACGAAAAACACTTCCGCCTGCTTATTGCCGAAGACTCCGTCTCCAATCGCGAACTGCTCCGGCTTTTTCTGGAACACGAGCCCTATGAAATCGTCATGGCCGAAACGGGACGCGAGGCCCTGGCCCTTTTCTCCCCCGGCGCTTTCGACGTGATCCTCATGGACATGGAGATGCCCGAGCTGGACGGTTGCGCCGCAACCGAAGCCATTCGGCGTCTGGAGGCAGCCAGCGGAACCAGGCGCACGCCCATTCTCATGTTGTCGGCCCACGCCTTTGCCGATTACGAACAAAAGGGCCTGGCCGCCGGCTGCGACGGCTTCATGACCAAACCCATTCGCAAGAGCCGGCTCATCGAAGTCCTGCGCCGGGCCGTCGGCGCGTAAAAAAAAGCCGGGGCGGCGTGGCCGCCCCGGCTTCATCGCATCTCGCCAAGAGGCGCAGGATACTTCCTTCGTGTTTATTCCGGAACCACTTCCAGCACCTTGTCGCCGTAGTTGTCGACGACAGGGGTCTTGATGCCGAGAAGCTCCATCCAGCGGCGCACGGTGCCGACGATGACGATGGCCATGAGCACCAGGATGATCACCGCCAGGGAGGCCAGCAGGTACAAACCCTTGGGCAGGTAGGTCACGGTGACCTGCAGGTAGCCGGCCCAGAAGGTGATGCCGACCATGGCCAACCCCGGAACCGCCGTTGTCCAGGCATAGCGCGCCCGGCCCATGCGGATGATCATGGTGGTGCCGATAAGAAGGCTCACGGCCGCCAGCAGCTGGTTGGACATGCCAAAAAGCGGCCAGATGGTGGAGATGTTGCCCGTATAGACGAAGTAGCCCCAGGCGAAGGTGAAGATGGCCGAGGTGAAAAGGATGCCCGGCACCCAGTGCTTCTCGCGGAACTTGGGGATCACCTGGCCGATCATTTCCTGCAGGAAGAAACGGCCGACCCGGGTGCCCGCGTCCACGGCGGTCAGGATGAAGACGGCCTCGAACATGATGGCGAAGTGATACCAGTAGGCCATGAGGTGGGACATGACCGGAATCGAGGAGAAGATGTGGGCCATGCCGACGGCCAGGGAAACGGCCCCGCCGGGACGGCCCTGGATGTTTTCGCCCACGGCCTGGGCCAGGCTGTTCAAATCGACCGGGGTCATGCCGAGCTTGGCGAAAACGGCCACCGGGGTGTTGATCGCGAAGTAGTCGGCCGGAACCAGCACGCAGGCGGCAATGAGCGCCATGATGGCCACGAAGCCTTCCATGAGCATGGCCCCGAAGCCGACGAAGAGCAGGTGATGCTCGCTGTCGAGCATC
Source organism: Desulfovibrio sp. JY (assembly GCA_021730285.1). Taxonomy (NCBI): domain Bacteria; kingdom Pseudomonadati; phylum Thermodesulfobacteriota; class Desulfovibrionia; order Desulfovibrionales; family Desulfovibrionaceae; genus Desulfovibrio; species Desulfovibrio sp. JY. The sequence continues at coordinate 3,387,241 of CP082962.1, read as the reverse complement.
TTGGGCGTGGTGCCGGAGCCGATGATGGCATGGAAGCCCGAGAGCGCCCCGCAGGCGATGGTGATGAAAAGGAACGGGAAGACGGGGCCGTGGATGATGGGGCCGCCGCCGGCGTCAAACGAAGTCAGGGCCGGCATGACGAGCTGCGGGTGCACCCAGAAGATGCCGATGGCCAGCGCGCCGATGGTGCCCACCTTCAGGTAGGTGGAGAGGTAATCGCGCGGGCACAGGAGCAGCCAGACCGGAAGCACCGAGGCCACGAAGCCGTAGACCGGGATGGTGACGGCGATGGTCGGGCGCGACATGTTGAAAATCGAGGACCAGAAGGGACTGCTGGCGATATACGGTCCGACGATGATGGCCAGGGCCAAAAGCACCACGCCGATCACCGAGCCGCCGACCACGCCGCCGCCCGGGGCATGCTGCATGTACACGCCCATAATGATGGCGATGGGAATGGTGGCGAAGACGGTGAAGGTGCCCCAGGGGCTGTTGTGCATGGCGTTGACCACGGCGATGGACAGGCCGGCCAGGGTCAGAAGCAGGATGAAAAGCACCGCGAACCCGGCCACCGAGCCCGTGGCCTTGCCCACTTCCTGGGAGGCGATGTAGGCGAGCGAGCGGCCCTTATGGCGCACCGAGGCGAACAGCACCACCGTGTCGTGGACGCATCCACCCAGGACGCAGCCGACGAGAATCCACAGCGCGCCCGGCAGGTAGCCGAACTGGGCGGCCAGCACCGGGCCGATGAGCGGCCCTGCGGCGGCGATGGCCGCGAAATGGTGCCCGAACAGCACATACTTGTTGGTCTTCACATAGTCGTGCCCATCGGCCATGGTCACCGCCGGCGTCAGACGCGCATCGTTGATGCCAAGGACCTTTTTGGTAAAAAAGATCCCGTAAAAGCGGTAGCCTATGGCAAATACGCACAGGGCGGCGAAGACGAGTGTCAACGCATTCATGACTGCCTCCCGTGTTTTGGACATCCCCTGCGGTTAGCCCGTTTGCGATGTTGGCCCTGCCTTGGCATGGCCCGGGGGATGACAACAAGACCGTGAGGCCCAAAGGGATAATTACGGGGCTGAGGCGACGGTTTGCGGGGTTGACGGACATGGGCCGCCCGAGGCGGCCGCGGGCGGGATGCGAAACGAGATGCGGCTGCCCCGGCCGGGGGCGCTCTCGATATGAAGGGCGTACTGTTGGCCGAAGAGCTGGACCAGGCGCTGGTTGGAATTGCGGGCTCCCACGCCCACGGTCATGGATGCGAGGTCGCGCGGGGAGAGGATTTCCCGGATGGTGTCCGGGGTCATGCCGAGGCCGTCGTCCTCCACCATCACGCGCAGGTGGTCGTTTTCCCGGCGGGCCTCGATGCGTACCCGCCCCCCCTGCTGGCGGCCTTGCAGGCCGTGGCGCACGCTGTTTTCCACCAGCGGCTGGATGAGCAGCGGCGGCACGAGCCAGGCGTCGCAGCCCTCCTCCAGCTCGATCTCGCTCGTGATGCGTTCGCCGAATCGGGCCTGCTCGATGGCCAGATAGGAGCGCACCTGTTCCATCTCCTCGTTTAGGCGCACGAGTCCCCGCGAACTGTCGAGGTTGCGCCGCATGTAGCGGGCCAGATCGAGCAGCAGTTCCCGGGCCTGCCCCGGGGCGGTGCGGCAAAAAGAGGCGATGGTGTTCAGGGAGTTGAACAGGAAATGGGGGGTGATCTGGGCCTGCAACCGCCGGATTTCGGCATGGGCCAGGAGCTGGTTGGTGATGCCGATGTCCTCCAACTCGAGCTGGGTGGAAAAAAGCTCGGCCAGCCCCTTGGCCAGCTCGAACAGCGGCTGGTCCAGGGGGCGGCTCTTGGTGCCGTAGATTTTGAGGCAGCCGCGAATGGCCTGCCCCTTGCGCAGCGGCACGATGATGGCCTCGCACAGCGGACAACCGGCCTTGTCGCAGCCGATGCTGTCGCGGTCGCGCAGGAAAAGGGCTGTGCCCGTCTCGAAGGCCAGCCGGGTGCCCCTGGTGCGCCAGTGGGTCCCGGCCTGATGATGGTCCTCGCCGACGCCCACATGGGCCAGGATGGTGGCCTCGCCGGTAATGGCCACCGCGGCCACGCCCGTCTCGGCCCGGATGATGGCGGCCGTGGCCCGAGCCGACTCCGGAGTCAGGCCGCCGCGCAGATGGGCCACGGTCTGGCTGGCGATGGACAGGATACGCCGTGCCTCGCTGGAATCGCGCTGCTCGCGCAGGCGCCGCTGCAACCTGAGCGCCTTGACGAAAATGGCCGCGCCCACGGCATTGACCACGATCATCGGCACGCCGATGACCTGTACCAGTTCCACCGCCTCGGCAAAGGGCCGCGACAAGGCCAGCACAAGCCCCATGTGCACGGATTCACCCAGGATGCCGAGCACCATGGCCACGCCCCAGTCCAGGCTCTTGCCGGGAAAACGCCGGGCAACGAGCCCCGCCGCCGTGCCTTCGAGGATGGTGGCCACGGCGCAGGGCACGGCGCTGAAGCCGCCGATGTCGATGAGATACCGCTCGCCGCCGGCGATGAGCCCGGCCCCGATGCCGACCACCGGGCCGCCGTACAGTCCGGCCGTGATCACGCCGATGGCCCGCAGGTTGGCGTAGGAATGGAAAACATAGTTGCCGGTGTAGGTGCCGAGAATGCCGAAAAGCCCGAACAACACAATGGCGGCGAGGGTGCTCCAAAGCGGCCGGTCGCGGCCGATATTCATGCGCTCGAAGGGCGCGAGCGTCATGATGGCGAAACCGCCGGCCAAAAGCAGTCCGAACCGCTGGGACAAAGTGATGAAAAGTTCCGGGACCTCCGGGGCGAACAGGGCGATGTGCATGGCTTCCCCCTACAATCCCAACCGTTCCTTGAACTCCCGCACCCGGTTGCGGCTGACCGTGACTTCGGTGCGGTCCGCATCGTCGAGCACGATGAGGTATTTGCCGCCGACCCAGGGCGAAAGCTCGGCAATGCGCTCCAGATTGACCATGACCGCCCTATTGGCCCGGAAAAAAGGCAGCCCGGCCAGGCGCTCCTCGGCCCGGGTGAGCGTCGGCAGCCCGTGGCAGGGGTAACGCCCTTGAACGGTCAACGCGGTGATGCCTTTGTCGTCGGCCTCCAGGCACAGGACCTCGGCCGGGGGCAACAGCGCAATGCGGCCATGGCGCTCCACCGCCACCCGCGCCGCGCGCGCCCCCCGGCCAAGGCCCTCCAAAAGCGAGGTGAGGGCATCGGCCATCCGGCCGCGACCGGCCGCCAGACGCCGCCGGGCCCGGTCCAGGCTTTCGGCCAGGCGCTCGGGAGCCACGGGCTTGAGCAGGTAATCCACGGCGTTTTGCTCGAAGGCCTTGATGGCGTATTCGTCGAAGGCGGTCACGAAGATGAAAAGCGGCACATGGGCGAAGTCCCTGGCCTGGCGCAACACCTCGAATCCGTCCTGGCCGGGCATGCGGATATCGAGCAGCACGATGTCGGGTTTGTCGCCCTCGATGGCGGCCAGGGCGGCGTCAGCGCAATCAGCCTGGGTGATCTGGATGTCCGGATGGGCGGCAAGCAGATAGGCCAGCTCGTCGCGGGCCGGCTTTTCATCGTCGACAATCAGGGCGCGCAAAACCATGGCCTCGTTGGTAGCGCCGGGGAAAGCGGCTGTAAAGCGGCGGTCGCGGCGGTGCGTCAGCGCTTCTTTGCGTCGGGGTCGCCCGTGGTTTGCGGCGTCCAGACCGGCGTGGCGCTGGCCGGCGCGGTGCGCAGATCGCACGGATCGGCGTCGCATACCGGACAGCGGCCGTCGTTGCACGGATCGGCGTGGATCATGATGTCGGCGTCCGGCCCCAGATAGGAATGGAGCAGCGCCTCCATGGCGTCGACCTGGATATGGGCCTCGTAAAGCGGCATCTCGCGGGGCAAGATCAGGTGCATGTCCACATGGACCCGCCGACCGGTCTTGATGGCCCGCAGCCGATGGATGTCGATCCAGGCCGGATGGCGGTTATCCCGCAGCAACGTGCAAATGCCCTCGAGCAACACCGGATCGGATTCGATCATGAACCCCGAAACCGACCGGCGCACCAGGTCCACTCCGGCCCAGGCGATGTTGGCCCCGACCAGACAGGCCACCGCGCCGTCCAGCCACAGCCAGCCCGTGGCCCACACGAGCCCCAACCCCACCAGCACTCCGACCGACGTGTACACGTCGGTCAGCACATGCTTGCCGTCGGCCACAAGCGTCAGCGATCCCGCCCGCCGTCCCTCACGCAGCAGCATAAGGCCCAGCCACAAATTGACCGCCCCGGCCCCGGCCAAAAGCGCGATGCCGCCGCCCAGATGCGGCACGGGCGCGGGATGGAAAATCTTGTCCCAGGATTCGTAAAAAATGCCGACCGAAGCCAGCAAAATCAGCATACCCTCAAGCCAGGCCGCGTAATACTCGATGTTGCCGTGCCCGTACGGATGGCCCTCGTCCGGCGGCGTGGCGGCCACGGACACGCTGACCACCGCGAACGCGGCAGCCACGACGTTGATGATGGACTCCAACGCGTCGGACATGATCGCGGCCGAGCCGGTCAACCACCAGGCCGCCATCTTGACGCACAACAATATGACAGCAACCCCCAGGGACAAGCGGGCCGCCCGAATCTCCGGACCGGATTTGCGGGGGATGGGTTGGTGCATGGGATATTCGTTATGTTTTGAGGTTGGAGTCGTGAAGTGCCAGGGCGCCGCCCTGGACCCGGCAGGGGCTCCGCCCCTGCACCCCGTCGGGGGACTTGATGTCCCCCGAACCCCCTTTTACCGGGTCGGGATGATGGGAGGAGGTAGGGTTGGTGTTTTTTGGGCGACGAGGCCTCGACTGTTTGTGGCCGCAATCGGCCCGGCGACACGAGGGGCTTGCGCCCCTCGACGCCGGACGCGATTGCGGCCACAACCGCGCCAGCGGCGAAGCGCCGCATTTAAGAAATAGGGGAAAACCCTTCTTTTTAACTTTAGCCCCGATAGCGCCCCGGCGGGGCCTGGGGCAGAGCCCCACCCTACCGCGCGGCTACTTCAGCGAACCGATCTTGCCGAACTTGGTGGATTCGGCCCGGTAGAAAACGTTTTCGATGACCTTGTCGTTGCCGACGTCCTTGTAGTCGATGCGCACGGGTGAACCGTCTTCCTTCACTTTCCGAAAGAAGTCGGCGATATTTTTAAACTTATCCGAACGCAGACCAGGGTCGACGACAAAGAAACCCTGGCTGGTGACGATGGTCAGGACGTTCTTGGTTTCCTGAACTTCCTCCACCAGCGCGGTGGTCTTCTTGTATTTCACAGCCAAGCTGTCTTCGGTGACGAAATCGACGACATAATAGGCGGCCACGATGAACAGGAGAAAGGAAAAGATCAGCAGGACCTTTCCCTTGTTGACGGCGAAATCGCCGATGGCCTGCCGCAGCCGTTCCAACTTTAACGTATCGATCATAGCTCCTCATTGCCCCGGCGGTGGTCGGATCGACCGCCGGGCCGCGTGACGGAAAGGGCTATACCACCCTTGGACAAGGGAAAAAAGAGAAGAATCAAGGGCGATCCGGGTAAACCCGGGTCGCCCTGGGCGGCATATGGCAAGTGGCGGCGGCCGACGAACAACATGATGCGATCAGTGTCGCGTCCTCGAAACGCGTTCATACGAATTTCGAAAATAACGCATTTGAATAATTACTTTTCCGTAAAGGCATCGCCGCGTTAAAAAAACAGGGAACTAGGGTTCGATCTTGGTGCCGAGCATTTCCAGAAATTTGCGAATCCATTCCGGATGGGCCGGCCAGGCCGGGCTGGTCACCAAATTATTGCTGACCACGGCGCTGGTGAAGGTTTCGTTGGGGCTGACGTAGGTGCCGCCGGCAAGTTCGATTTCGGGCTGCACGGACGGGTAGGCCATGAGGGAGCAGCCGGCCACCACCCCGGCGGCCGCCAGCAGTTGCGGGCCGTGGCAGATGGCGGCGATGGGCTTTTTGGTCGCGCCGAAGTGTTTGACGATCTCGATGACGCGGGGATTGAGCCGGATGTATTCCGGGGCGCGCCCGCCGGGCACGACCAGGGCGTCGTAGGCGGCCGGGTCCACAGCATCGAAATTGGCGTTCAGGGTGAAGTTGTGGCCGGGCTTTTCGCTGTAGGTCTGGTCGCCTTCGAAATCGTGGATCGCGGTGCGCACCTGTTCGCCGGATTTTTTGCCCGGGCACACGGCATGCACGTCATGGCCGACCATCAGCAACATCTGGAAGGGGACCATGACTTCGTAGTCCTCGACATAGTCGCCGACAAGCATCAAAATTTTCTTTACGGCCATACCTCTGCTCCTTTGGCATGGTTTGGCCACCGCGACCGGGCGGCGGCGCGCAATGATTCCCAACCAAGCGGTCGGAAAGCTATTTGGTGCAATTGCACCGGAAAAACTTGCGCTGGCAAAATTCCAGGCAGGCGTCCCTGGCGGCCTCGATCTTGGCCCCGCACGCGGCCGGGGCGCTTTGCGAGAGTTCTTCGGCCCTGGCCTTGCAGGCAGCCCGACAGCCGTCCTTGTTCTCGTAATAGTCCGTCACCACAGCCTGATAGACGGCGCAAACGCGGGAGGCGCAGGCCGCATCGGCCCCGACCGGGGCAGCCTGGCAGGAGGCCGCGTATTCCTGGGGCGTGATGATGGGTTCGACTCTGGTACAGCCCCAGAAGGCGAGGCAACCGACAGCAAGGGCAAGCAGGATCGGGCGCGACACGCGAACTCCTCCCCGCCCATGGCCGGCGGGATTTGCACTCTTTGCATCTATCCCTAACCGCAAGCCCAAATCATGACAAGCCGGCCTTGCCCTGAGGCGGCAACGATTCTACGATTGCCAATATTTCCCAACCAAAACAAGATGTCGCTCCCCATGGAGCTTAGCGCCAAACGCCGAAAACCCAAAGACCCGCCGCGCGTGCCGCCGCTTCTGCCCTGGCAGCCGTGCCTGCTGGCCTATGGCGCGGGCATTGTGGCCGCGCATTTTTTCCCGGCCGCCTGCGTCGCGCTGCTGTTGCTGCTGGCCTTTCCCCGGCCGGCCAAAGGTCGCCCTTCCGTGGCCGCGCTTGTGGGCGCATGGGGCCTGGGGCTTGTGGTCGGCCTTATCGCCCTGCCGAGCATCCCCCGAAACATGCCGCCCTGCCTGACGTCCGACGCGCCCCTGGCCGTCAGCGGACGCGTGATGGCGGTCGCGGCCAATCCCGAGGCGCGCCTGTCCGTGACCCTGGAGGACGTCCGCCTGTCCGGCCCGGATTGCAAAGACGCCCCGCTTCCCGGCCGGCTGGCCCTGACCATCGACCGACCGGCCTTCCGGCCCATCCCCGGCGATACGCTTGCGGTCACGGCCCGGGTGCGGCCGACCCGGGGATTTCAAAATCCCGGCGCCACCGATTACGCCTTTTCCCGGCGGCTGGAGGACATCTTTTTCCGGGCTTATGCCCGGGGCGACAAGGGCGCGCCGGTGCGACGCATCACGCCAAGCCGCGACCTCCCGGCCCGCTGGCGTGAAGCCTTGCGCCGACGCGTCATGGCCAGTCTGGTCCCGCCGGAAGGCGCCGACCCGGCCGCGCGGGCCGGCCGGGCCATGGTGGCGGCCCTTGTCTTTGGCGACCGCTCGGGACTGACGGAAGCCGACGTCGATCTGGTGCGCCGGGCCTCGCTGGCCCACACGCTGGCCCTTTCCGGCATGCATGTGGGTTTTGTCGCCGCCTTGGGCGCAGGGCTAGCCACGCTGCTTGGCCGGTTATGGCCGCGTATCTACCTTTCCATCCCCAGGCCCCACCTGATCGTGCTTTTCGCCGGCCCGCCGGTCGCGGCCTACTGCTGGCTGGGCGGGCTGACGCCGTCGCTTGCCCGGGCGGCGCTCATGTTCGCCGCGTTCGGGCTCATGCTGCTGCTGCGCCGCGACAGGGCCCTTCTGGACGGGCTTTTTCTGGCCCTGGCCGCGATCCTTGTCGTCGCACCCCTGGCCGCCTTCGATCCCCGGTTGCAGCTTTCGGCCCTGGCCGTGGCCGGCATCGGCGTATTCTGGCCCCTTTTTACCCGATTTTCGCGCCATGTGCCGTTTAAGGGACCGGCCATGACCGTCTTCTTGTGGATCGGGGGCACGCTTTGGGTGAGCCTTTGCGCCGAAGCCGCGGTCATGCCGCTTATCGCCCGGCTGTACGGCGACCTGACGCCCAATCCCTGGATCAACCTGCTGTGGCTGCCGGTACTTGGCGGCGTGGCCATGCCACTGGCCCTGGCCGGGCTGGCCGCATCGGTCATCCCGGGGCTGATGGGCCTCGGCGCGGGGCTCCTCGGCGCGGCGGCGGCCTGCTGCGAAGGACTTATGCGCCTGCTGGCAGTGGCAAACGCCCACGGCCTGCTCCTCTCCTCGGCCGTACTGCGGCCGGGCTGGGTCGAGACCATCGGCTGCCTGGGGCTCCTGGCCGCCCTGGCCATGGTCGTCTCCGGCGGCCGACGGCCCATGGCCGCCATGGCGGCAAGCCTCGTCCTGCTGCTCTTCCCCACGGTCTGGCGCTCGCTTTCCGACATGCGGGAGCTCGTACGCATCACGGTCCTCGACGTCGGCCAGGGCCAGTCCGTGGCCCTCGAACTGCCGGGCGGCAAGCGGTTGCTGGTGGATGCGGGCGGACTCTTCGGCAACTTCGACGTGGGCCGGGCCGTGATCGGAGCGTACCTGACCGACGGCCGGCCGCCGCGGCTTACGGCCGCCTTGGCCAGCCATCCACACCGCGACCACATCAAGGGGTTCATTTCCCTGCTCGACCGCTTTGCCGTCGGGAAATACTACGACAACGGCGGCACGCCCGAGGGGAATCTGGCCGCGCCGATAGGGGACGCCCTGGCCAGACGACACATCCCCCACGCGGCCCTGGCCGCCGGCGACGCCCTCGACCTTGGCGACGGACTGCGCCTTGCCGTGCTCCACCCGGGTCCGGACGACGATCGCGACGGCAACAACGGCTCGCTCATCCTGCGGCTGACCTGGAACGGCCATGGGCTGGCCGTCATTCCCGGCGACGCCGAACGCGGGGTGTTGCGCCGGCTGGCCGCATCCGGGGAAGCGCTTGACGCCGCCGTGCTCGTCCTGCCGCACCACGGCTCCGTGACCAGCCTGACCAAGCGCTTCCTCACGGCCGTCTCGCCGCATGTCGCCATCGCCAGTTGCGGCGAAGGCGGACGCTATCCGGCCAATAAGGTCGCGGCCACCCTGAAGCGCCTGGGCTGCGCTGTCTACGCCACCAACCGCGACGGGGCCGTCACCGTGGGCTTCGACGCGCCGGACGGCACACCGCGCGTCGCGACGGCCGGCGAACGGAAACAATGACACGACGCCGTACAGGCGGAAAAACGCGGGAAACGGAGGTTCGGGCGCGGCACGGCACAGCCTGCCGCGAAACACGGGGCGAAAGGGCGGATCAGCCCTGGGGACCGCACTTGTGCTTGTAGTCGATGGCCTTGCGGATAAAGATCGTCGACTCCGCGATATTGGCGCACTGGTCGCAGATGCGCTTGAGGCTGTGGGCGACGAAGGATTCCTGCACGGCGCGCTCCACGGGCCGGGCCTCGCGGATCATTTCGCTGGTCACTTCCCGGAAGATCCGCACGTTGAGGTCCAACGCGGCGGCGTTTTGCTCGATGACGCCAAGCGCGGCCTCGGCGTCAAGGTCCATGTAGCAGGCAATGGAGGCGCGCAAGAGGTCCTGGGCCAGATCGGCCAGTTGCCGGACGTTGGCATGCAGAGGCTGTCGCGGCTCGCTGGTCAGGACCAACACCCGCTCGGCGATGTTGACCGCCTCGTCGCCCAGGCGTTCGATATTGACCAGCATCCGCATGGAACCCACGATGAAACGCAGGTCCTTGGCCACCGGATGGTGCAGCGCGAGGATCTTGAGGCTTTCCGAATCGACGCGGCATTCGAAATCGTTGATCTCGCGGTCCGCGTCGATGACTTCCCGGGCCTTGGCGGCATTATGCTCCAGCAAGCTGGCCACGGCTTTGCGCACGGCATCCTGGGCCAGATGCATCATTTGCAGCACATCCACCTTGAGTTTGTGGATGGCGTTGTCGAGCGGGGTTTCCAAAGCAGGCTCCCGGGTTGGCCGGCGGCTCCCAGCCGCATGGCAATTGCAGACGTAACCCTTGTCACGAACCGTTCGCGGTGACGCCTTCATGTTCGAATTGTGACAATTTGACAAAAAGCCGTCAACCCGTTGGGAGGAGAAAACTTTTTTGGAATAATATGTTACGATAACGTGTCGCGGTCGCGAACGCCGACCAGATACAAGATGCTGTCCAGGCCCAAGGTGGAAATGGCCTGCCCGGCGCCTTTTTTCACCACCGGCTTGGCATGGTAGGCGATGCCGAGCCCGGCAATGCCCAGCATGGGCAGATCGTTGGCCCCGTCGCCCACGGCAATGACCTGTTGCAGGGAAAGGCCCTCGCGCTCGGCGATCATGCGCAGCACATCGGCCTTTTTGGCCGCGTCCACGATGTCGCCCACCACCTCGCCGGTAAGCACCCCGTCCGTGATCTCCAGCTCGTTGGCGAACACGTAGTCGATGCCGAGCTTCTCCTGGAGACGCTGTCCGAAATAGGTGAATCCGCCGGAAATAATCGCGATCTTGTAGCCGAACCGCTTGAGGTTGGCGATGAGTCGCTGGGCGCCGTCGTTGAGCGGAATGCGGTTGGCCACGGTTTCCAGGGTGTCGGCCGAAAGTCCCTTGAGCAACCGCAGCCGGCGGCGCAGGCTCTCCTTGAAGTCGATCTCGCCGCGCATGGCCGATTCGGTAATGGCGGCGACCTTCTCGCCCACACCGGCCGCCTTGGCCAATTCGTCGATGACCTCGGCGGCAATGAGCGTCGAGTCCATGTCGAAGGCCACAAGTCGGCGGTTGCGGCGGAAGGCATTGTCTTCCTGGATGGCGATATCCACGCCCATTTCAGCGGATATACTGAGAAATTCGCTTTTGAGCGCCGTCAGGTCGGCCGGAGTGCCGCGCACGGAGAATTCCACGCAGGCCGTACGCGGGCAATGAGCCGAGTCGAGAGAGGCCCGGCCGGAAAGGCGCGTGATCACGTCGATATTGAGCCCGTTTTCGGCGATGACGCCGGTGACGGCGGCAATGTGGGCGGCGGTCAGATGCCGGGACAACAAGGTCACGATGCGCCGGTCCTTGCCCTGGGCGTCGACCCAGGACTCGTAGCTGTCGGCGTCGACCGGGGTGAAGGTGAGGTTGACGCCGAGCTTGTGGCCGCAAAAAAGCAGGTCCTTGAGAAACGGCGTGGATTCCCCCCCGGACGGCGACTTGACCAGGATGCCAAGCGACAGGGTATCGTGGATGACGGACTGGCCGATATCGAGGACGTCCGCCCCGTGCCGGGCCAGTTCGGCGGCGACGGCGGCGGTCAGGCCGGGCTTGTCCTCGCCGGAAACGCGGATGAGGATGATTTCGGGCTCGTGCATCGGGAGGCTATAGCGTCAGCCGGGCCGACGGGCAAGATGGAGAATGGGCACGATTTCACCCCGGGATTTCCTCTTTTCCCCTGCGCCGCTTTCGGCTATCCTAGGCAAGAGACGGTATCGTCCCGTCTTCCTTTCCGTAGCGCCGGGACAGGCTTCCACGTCCCGCCTCCAAATAGCGAACACCCTGACACAGGAGGACAAGTGGCAAAAAACGCCTATACCTTCGCCAAGCGCGCCAAGGAACTGGCCAAGAAGAAAAAAAAGGAAGAAAAACTCCAGCGCAAAACCGAGCGCCCCTCGGTCGAGGACGGCCCCTACTTCGACGAGGCGACGGGAGAAATCATCTATCCCGAGCCCGAACCAGCAACCGACCCCGCTTCCGACACGACGCCGGCCTCCGAGCCGGACAAACCCGCTTCATAACCGTCTGCCGCGGCCGTTTGGCGTTCGTTTCGTAAAACGCCCGGCCCCGTGCCGCTTCCGTGGCCCCGGAAGGACGCCGTCCGTTTGTTTCGCGGTCGACACCTTCGCGGGACCACACGGCATTGGGTCTTACGGCTGTTGGCCCGTAAACGGCAGCCGGCGCAGACGCCGCCCCGTGGCCGCGAACACGGCGTTGGCCACGGCAGCGGCCAGGGGCGCGACGCCCGGCTCGCCGACCCCGGTCGGTTCGGCTCCGGAATTGACGATGACCACATCCACCCGGGGCATGCGGTCAAACCGCAGCACGGGATAGCGGTCGAAATTGCCGAGAGGCACGCCCCCGTTTTCAAGCGGCACCGCTTCGCCCAGAGCCGCCGAAAGCCCGAAGGCCACGCCGCCCTCCATCTGGGCCCGCACCACGTCCGGATTGATCACCAGGCCGCAGTCCACGGCGCAGGTCACCCGCGTCACGGCAAATCCGCCGTCCGCCTCGGCCGCCACCTCGGCCACATGGGCCACGTACGTCTCGAAGGACCTGTGCACGGCAACGCCGCGTCCATGTCCCGCTTCCAGCGGCGCTTCCCAGCCGGCGGCCGCCACGGCCGCGTCCAGCACCGCCAGCCGGCGCGCATCCCCGGCCAGAAGCTCCCGGCGAAAGGCCACCGGGTCGCGCCCGGCTGCCTGGGCGACCTCGTCGAGAAAGGATTCCACGGCAAAGGCGGTATGGGAATGCCCCACCGAGCGCCACCACAGGACCGGCACGCCGACCGTGGTCGTATGCAGCTCCACGGCCAGATTCGGGATGGCGTAGGCCATGTCCGAAACGCCCTCCACCGAGGTGATGTCCACGCCGTCCTTGATCAGCGCCCCCTCGAAGGGCGTGTTCGTATTGATCGACTGCCCGACGATACGGTGCTTCCAGGCGCGAAGATTCCCCTGCCCGTCCAGGCCCGCCTCGACGCGGTGCAGCATCATCGGGCGGTAGCGCCCGCCGCGCAGGTCGTCGCCGCGATCCCACAACAACTGGACGGGTCTTTCGCCGCCAATGGCCCTGGCCACGGCGACCGCTTCGACAATGTAATCCGACCCCGGGTTGGCCCGGCGGCCAAAGCTGCCTCCCGCGTACAGGGTGTGGATGGTCACGGCCCGCTTGTCCGCAAGCCCGGCCGCGGCAGCGGCGTTTTCCTGGTCCACGGTCTGGAACTGGTCGCCGGCGAAGATCTCGCAGGCGCCGTCGGTCAGCCGCACCACGCAGTTGAGCGGCTCAAGGGGCGCATGGGCAAGGTAAGGCGCTTCGTAGACCGCCGAAAGCCGTTGCGTCGCCTCAGCAAGCGCCGCCGCCGCGTCGCCGTCGTCACGCACCACGACGCCGGGCGTTTCCAGAAGCTCGCCATACTTCTGGCGCAACTGCTCCGTGCCGCGCGTTTCCGCCCCGGCGTCGTCCCAGGCGACCCGCAAGGCGTCCCGGCCGCGAAGCGCCGCCCAGGTGTTCTCGGCCACCACGGCCACGCCCGAGGGAATCTCCACCACGTCGGTCACGCCGGCAACAGCCAGGGCCGGTCCGGGATCGAACGAGGCGACCTTGCCCCCGAAGCGCGGCGGACGGGCCACCACGGCCCGACGCATGCCGGGCAGGCGCACGTCCAGGGCGAAACGGGCCATGCCGGACACCTTGTCCGCCACATCCAGCCGTTCCAGGGGCTCGCTTGCGCCGATATAGCGGAAAGCTTCCGGAGCGGTCAGGGACGGGTCGTCAGGAGGGGCGATTGTCGCGGCGCGCGCGGCCAGTTCCCCGAACCCGGCCCGACGCCCGGAGGCCGTGTCGACGACCTCGCCGTTTGCAAGGCGCAACGCCCCGGCATCCGTGTCCCACAGTTGCGCGGCGGCCTGTCGCAGCATCTCACGGGCCTCGGCCCCGGCCCGCCGATATTGCATAAAGGCATTGGCCATGGCCGTGCTGCCGCCCGTTCCCTGCATGGGGCCGAAAAGCAGATTGTTGAAGACCCGCTCGTCGGCCGGTGCGCCCACGCAGCGCACGGCGTCCCACCGCGCGCCCATTTCCTCCGCCACCAACGTGGCCAGCCCGGTATGCGTCCCCTGGCCCATCTCCAGGTGTTTGGCCTGGACCGTGACCGTGCCGTCGGCATCGAGGCTGACAAAGGGATTGAGGACATACGTTCCCGGGCCGTCGGCATCGGCCGGACGGCGGGAGGCGGCGGGACGCTGCGCGGCCTGCCCTTGTCGCATGGCGGCGGCGCGGCGGATCGCCGCATGAATGCGCTGGTAGGTGCCGCAACGGCACAGATGCCGCCGCATGGCCTTGGCGATGTCCGCATCGGAGGGATCGGGATTTTCCTCAAGCAGGGCCACGGCCCGCAGGATCTGGCCCGGCTGGCAATAACCGCACTGGGGCACCTGCTCGGCCCGCCAGGCCGCTTTGACCGGATGGTCGTCGGCGATGCCTTCGATGGTGATGACGGTTGTGCCGGATGCGGCCTTGGCCTTTATGCCGCAGGACGGGCGGGCCTTGCCGTCGACGAGCACGGTGCAGCCCCAGCAGTGCCCGGCGCCGCAGCCGAACTTCGGCCCCGTGATGTCCAAAACGTCGCGCAACACCCACAAAAGGGGCATGTCGTCCGGAACGTCCAGCTCATGCGGCTGGCCATTGACGCTAAGTCTGATCATGACGCCCTCCGCTAACAGGTATTTCCTATTTCTCCCCTAAAGGGGACGCGGCAGGGGGTCAATGACAAACACAGTTTCTTTTAAAATCGTGACCCGACAAGCGGGCGGGGCTCAGGGCAGGAGAAACGACGGCGTTTTCTGCCGGAACGTCCGAAAATCCTGCCGCCCCTGTACCTGGGTCAGACAGTTGTTGGTCTCGAAGTCCAGTTTCCGCTCCAGCTCGCCGTTGGCGATGGGGGCACAGGCGGCGGCCACAAAGGCCAGAAGCGGCACGAGGTAGCGCAGCATGGCGGGGCTCCTTGAACGGCCGATTTTTCCGGCCGCCATTCCGTTTATGCATGTTGCATGCCCGTAAGCGCCCTCAAAGCGGCCCGATTGCCCGGGCCGGGCTTTTGCCGTATCGTGCGCGCCCACAGCAACCAGGGAGTATGACCATGCCAGACGCGCCTTTTCCGGGACTCAAGCTTTTCATCACCGGTCCGACCTATATCCGGCCCGAGGTGCGTGCGGCCGCCGCCTGGCCGGAATTCGGCCATCGCGATGCGGAAAACGCCAAACGCTTCCGCCCCATTTTCGAGGACCTCGCGGCCATCGCCGACCTGCCGCAAGACTACAAGACCATCCTCTTCCTCGGCTCCGGCTCCACGGCCATGGAAGCGGCCATCCGCTCCCTTGTCGCCACGGACGAGACCGTGCTCCACGTGTCGGTCGGCGCCTTCGGCGACATGTGGCACAAGATTTCGTTGGAAAACGGCAAGAAAGCCGCCCTGCTCGCCTTCGAGCCCGGACGCGCCGCCGACGTCGCCACCCTTGAGGCGGCCATGGACCAGCATAAGCCGGCCGTGGTGGCCATCACCCACAACGAGACCTCCACCGGCGTGTGCAACGACGTGGTGCCCCTTTGCCGGGCAATCAAGGCCCGCGGCGCGCTGGCCCTTGTCGATGGCGTGAGCATCTTCGGCGGCGCGCCTACCGGCATCCGGGAATCCGGCTGCGCCATGTACTGCACCGCCACCCAGAAGTCGCTCGGGCTGCATGCCGGCTTCGGCATCGGCTTCGTGAGCCCCGAAGCCGTGGACAAGGCCAGGCACGTCACGGCCCGGGGACACGCCTCGGACATCCTCTCCCACCTCGGCCGGGCCGCGAAATACCAGACCCAGTCCACGCCCAACGGCGCGCTCGGCAACCAGATGTTCGTCCAGCTCGAATATATCGTGAAGGAAGAAGGCATCGCCGCCCGCTTCACCCGCCACGAGGCCATGCGGGACATGGCCCAGGCCTTCGTCGCCGCCCAGCCCGGCCTGACCGCGTTCGCCCAGGAGGGCTACCGCTCCCCGACCGTGACCACGGCCGCCGCGCCCGAAGGCATGACCTTCGCCGGGCTGAGGGACGTCAAGGAAGCCATGCGGGCCAAGGGCTACCTGTTCGACCCCGGCTACGCCAAGCTCAACGAGGACCTGGAAGCGGCCGGCAAACGCCCCATCTTCCGCATCGGACACATGGGCGACATCAGCCCGGACATGCTGCGGGGATTCCTGGACACCCTCGGCGCGGTGCTGGCCGCGCGCTAAGGCGCGCTATTCCCCCGCCTTCTCCACCAGAGCCCGGATGCGGCACACGCCGCAGACCTCGCTCGAGGACGGATAACCGCAGCGCTCGCAGGGCTGAAGCACCGGCCCGTTCTCCTCGCCCACACCGGCGAAATGCGATTTGCCCTTGGCCAGAAACGCCTCGTAAAAGGCCGTTTTCTGGCCAGGGCTCCTGTCCTCCAGGTCGGCAAAAAGCCGCTTGTGCCCGGTAAAGCTCGCCCCGCCGCTGTACGGGCAGGCCGCCTTCCAGTGGTCGATGCCCTTGAAAAAACAGTACGCCGCCGTCTCGAACTCCGTGAGGCGATAAAGCGGCTTGATCTTGCGCACAAAACGCCCCTCGGCCGGCAACATCGGCCCTTGCCCGCCCAGATAGGCCGCATCCCAGCGCAGTACGTTGGCGAAAAGCCGCGCCACCTCGTCGTCCAAATTGTGCCCCGTGGCCAGGGCGGCATACCCATTTTCGTAGGCGAACCGGTTGAAATAATGGCGCTTGATCTTGCCGCACACGGAGCAGATCGGCCGGCGTACCGCATCCTTCACCTCCGGAATGGCCAACCCGACCTCCGCCAAGCGCAACACATGCAGCGCAAAGCCATTTTCCCGGCAATACGCCTCGGTGCGCTCGCACACCGGGTCCGAACTGTCCGGAATCCCCAAATGCACATGCAGCCCGGTCACGTCATGGCCCAGATCGGACAACACCCGCAGGAGCGCCAACGAATCCTTGCCGCCCGAAACAGCCACCAGCACCTTCTCGCCCGGGAGTATCATCCCGTGACGCCGTATGGCCGTCTCCACCTGCTTCCTGAAAAACCGCTCGAAACACTCCGGACAAAAGCCCGCATGATGACTCGGCAGCTTCACCGCCGCCGTCTCGCCGCATCGTTTGCACTTCATGGATATTTCCGGGAGAGGAGGAGCGAGATGCGGGGGGAGGGGACCCCTTTTTGCAAAAAGGGGTCCCCTCCCCCCGCCCCCCCCCACCCTCCCCAAAAACTCTTAAAGGGTTGTAGCGAAAATCAGGTACGCTTTACCGATCCCCTTCGCCCCGGAGGGGCGACGGCGTGGTGGAGGCGGAATTTGTTTGGGACGAGCTTGTCGCGAAGCGACATGCACCGTCCCGGCAAATTCCGCCTCCATCTTCCAGACATCCACCTGACCGCCCCCCCGCCAGAGTCCCGCTCCGTCAGAGCCGGGAAGGGGGGGCCGGGGGGCCCGTGGCCTCCCGGCGGGTCCAGGGCAGCGCCCTGGCGGGGTCTGGGGCGGAGCCCCAGCCTCTTCCCCCCGGCCTAGCCGCGCGAGGTCACGGGGCGCACGGTGACATGGTCGCCGTCGTGCAGATGCCTGTCCGGGGTGAGCAGCTCGCCGTCGCGGATAATCAGGGCATCATTGACGCGGAGGTTGAGTTTCTGGAGCAATTGCAAGACGGTCTTGATTTTAGGATAAGTGACTGGTTGTTTGTCCGAACCAAGTGTAACGGTGATCATGGTCTGGCCGTGTAGCGCGGCGGGGCTTGGGAATCAAGGCAGCGGTCCGGGAAAACGGTTGACCGGGGCCGAGCTTTTCCGCATAAGATCGAGTCGAGAAACGCAGGAAATGACGACAACGTGTCGTGCTGTAAGGAGTTGTACCTATGAGCGGGAAGATATTGGTCGTCGACGACGAGAAGCACATTCGGATGCTCTATCAGGAAGAACTCGAGGGCGAAGGCTACGAGGTGGTGACCTCCGACGGCGAGGAAGACATCTTGCCGCTGATGGCCAAGGTCTCGCCGGACGTGGTGGTGCTCGACATCAAGCTCGGCGGCAACCGCTCGGGATTGGACCTGCTCCAGGAGATCCGCGGCAAGGACCAGAGCGTGCCCGTTATCCTGAGCACGGCCTACGACAGCTTTCAGCACGACCTGAAGTCCATCGCGGCCGACTATTACGTGGTCAAATCCGTGGACCTCGGCGAACTGAAAAACAAGGTGGCCCTGGCCATGGAAAAAGCCGGGTAATCCGTCACATGCACCGTCCCCGCCCCGGAGCGCAGGCAACATATCCGGGGCGGACCACGGTCCTTGCGGATGCGCCCCTTGCCCCGGCCAGCCGTTCGTGCTAGCCGCCATCTCCATGTCTCCGGATATTTCCCAAACAATCCAGGAAATCGCCCTGCTGGTCGTCCCGGTGCTCATGGCCGTGACCTTCCACGAGGCGGCCCACGGCTTTGTCGCCAACTGGCTGGGTGATCCCACGGCCCGACTCGCCGGGCGGCTCACCTTAAACCCCATCCGCCATCTCGACGTGCTCGGCACCCTGGCCTTCCTGATCACGCGCATGATCGGCTGGGCCAAGCCCGTGCCCGTGAACCCGCGCTATTTCCGCAACCCGGCGCGCGGCATGATGCTCGTGGCCCTGGCCGGGCCGGCCATGAACTTCCTTTTGGCCGTACTCTTCGCCCTGTCCGTGCATGGCATCGAATACCTCGGCGTCGGCGTGGTCCAGGGCACTGTGGCCTTCCGCATCCTGGAGCCGCTGCTCTACATGTGCGCGGCCGGCGTCACGGTCAACCTGGCCCTCGGCATCTTCAACCTGCTCCCCGTGCCGCCGCTCGATGGCAGCAACATCCTGGCCGGCTTCCTGCCGCCACGCATGGCGCTTCGTTACCAGGAGTTCGGCCGCTGGGGATTTTTGCTGCTCATCCTGCTCGCCGTGGTCGGGGTGCTCGGCAAGATCATCCTCCCCCCGGTCTCCTTTCTCTATCAACTACTGGTCTAGACCGGTCCGACCGGTCCCTTCCCCATCCCTTTCACGGCGAACGGATCACTTCCCATGAGCGAAAACACCCCCAAGGAAAACAAACGGATCGTTTCCGGCATGCGCCCCACCGGCCCCCTGCACCTGGGCCACTACTTCGGCGTGCTCAAAAACTGGGTCGCCCTCCAGGACACCCACGAATGCTTCTTCTTCGTGGCCGACTGGCACGCCCTGACCACCGAATACGCCACCCCCAAGCGCATCAAGGGGTTCGTGCCGGAACTGGTCAAGGACTGGGTCGCCGCCGGGCTTGATCCGGAAAAATGCGTGCTGTTCCAACAGTCCCAGATCAAGGAGCACGTCGAACTGCACCTGCTCCTTTCCATGGTCACCCCCGTGTCCTGGCTGGAACGCAACCCCACCTACAAGGACCAGCTCACCGAACTGGCCGCCAAGGACCTCGCCACCTACGGCTTCCTCGGCTACCCCGTGCTCATGGCCTCGGATATCCTGATCTACCGGCCCGGATTCGTGCCCGTGGGCCAGGATCAGCTGCCCCATATGGAACTCACCCGGGAAATCGCCCGCCGGGCCAACCACCTCTACGGGAACTTCTTCCCCGAGCCCCAGGCCCTGCTCACCCCGGACGCCAAACTGGCCGGCCTCGACGGCCGCAAGATGAGCAAAAGCTACGGCAACTCCATCGGCCTGTCCGAAGACCCGGGCACCATGAAGAAAAAAGTCATGAGCATGCTCACCTGCGAAAAACGCGCCCGCCTGACCGACCCCGGCGATCCCAAGGAATGCAACCTCTACCCCTACCACGAACTGCTCACAGCCCCCGAGCGGTTGCCCGAAATCGTCGAAGGCTGCACCCACGCCACCTGGGGCTGCGGCGACTGCAAGAAACTGCTCGTCGAATCCATGACCGCCTTCCTCGAACCGATCCGCGACCGGCGAAAAGCCTTCGACACAGACCCCAACCTCGTCTGGGATCTGCTCGAACAAGGCAACGCCAAAGCCCGCGCCTGCGCCAGCCGCAACCTCGACGCCCTCAAGAAAAAGCTGAACTTCAACTTTTAGGCTGACAAGCTGGCTTGCTGGCTGGGGCTCCGCCCCAGACCCCGCCAGGGCGCTGCCCTGGACCCGCCGGGAGGCCACGGGCCCCCCGGTCCCCCCTTCCGGTGTGCTTTGGCCGGGCGGGGGATGGCTTGACTGGCGGGAGCGCGGAGTGTGGAGAAGATGGAGGCGGAATTTGTCGGGACGGTGCATGTCGCTTCGCGACAAGCTCGTCCCGAGCAAATTCCGCCTCCACCACGCCGGTCGCCCCAAGGGGGCGACATTCAGAAAACTATTCTCTTCTTAAAATGCGGCGCTTCGCCGCTGGCGCGGTTGTTGCCGCAATCGTGTCCGGCGTCGAGGCGCGTAAGCGCCTCGTGTCGCCGGGCCGATTGCGGCAACAAACATACGGCGTCCCGCCGCCCAACAACACCAACCAATACATCCCCCCACCCCACTCCCACTTCACCAACCCAACCCGGTAAAAGGGGGTCCGGGGGACATCAAGTCCCCCGGCGGGGTCCAGGGGCAGAGCCCCTGGCTGGCCGCCGGAGGCATCACCACATTCTACTTCCGGCCGTGGCGCTGGTATTTATTGACGGCGTTGATGTGTTCTTCGAGGGTCTTGCTGAATTTGTGTTCGCCTTGGCCGTTGGCGACGAAGTAATAGTAGTCGTGGATTTCGGGCGCGGCGACGGCCTGGAGGGATTTGAGGCCGGGGGAGCAGATGGGACCTGGGGGGAGTCCGGGGTGGACGTAGGTATTGTAGAGGTTGGTGGGGTCTTCGAGGTGGGCGCGGGTAAGGTTGCCGGTAAATTTATCGCCGAGGCCGTAGATGATGGTGGGATCGGTTTGGAGCAGCATGCCTTTGGCCATGCGGTTGAGGAAGACGCCGGCCACGCGGGGGCGTTCGGCGTCGACGCCGGTTTCCTTTTCCACGATGGAAGCCAGGGTCACGGCGTCGAGAAGATTCTTGCCTTCGGGTTTGGCGGTGGGCCAGACGAAATTGGCTTGTCGCCAGAATTCCTTGAGCATGGCTTCGACGACGTAGGTGCCGTCGTCGTCGTGTCTGCGGGTGAAGAGGTAGGTGTTGGGGAACAGGAACCCTTCGGCGGTCTTGGCCGGGATATGGTATTTCGCCAGGAGTTGCGGGTCGCGGGCGGCCTTGAGGAAGGCCTGCTCCGAGCACAGACCGGCCTGATCGGCCAGTTTGGCGATCTGGCGCATGGTCAGGCCTTCCGGCGCGGCGAGCTTGTGCTGGATGCTTTTGGCGGTGGTCAGGTAGTTGAGCAGCTTGTAGGGGGTCCAGCCGGTGCTGACTTCGAATTCACCGGCTTTGATCTTGCCGCCCATTTCCGTGACTTTGGCCAGGAGTTTGAAACCGTCGGCGTCGCGCAGCACCCCTTCGGCCACGAGCATCTTGGCTGTGGCGTCGAAGGACTGGCCCGGCTCGATGGTGACGGTTTTCGTTTCGCCCGGCGATTGGGGCGGGATGGTCAGGAAGGTGTAGGCGTGGTAGCCGACGAGGCCTCCCACGACCAGGGCACAGATCAGGATTCCGAGGAGGATGGTTCGCAGCATAATGCTCCGCCGCGCAGATAGCGCTCGAGGATGACGGCCGCCGCCTGGGCGTCGACGCGGGCGAGGAGTTCCTTGCCGGCGTATCCGGCTTCCCGCAGCCGTTCGGCGGCTTCTTCGGTGGAAAGGGCTTCGTCGACGAGTTCCACGGGCACGTTGGTGCGCCGGGTAAGGCGGGCCACGAAATTGCGCACCTGCCGTCCGGTAAGGCCCTCGTCGCCGCCGGCCCGCACGGGGTAGCCGACCACGATGCGTGTGACGGCCTGGTCGCTTATAACCGCAAGCAGTTCGTGAAACAAGGCGTCGCGGGTCTCCCAGGCCAGGGTGCGCAGGGGGAAGACGACCCGGGCCTCGGGGTCGGTTATGGCCAGTCCCACCCGGGCCTGGCCGTAATCGATGGCGAGCAGTGGCGGCATGCGGCCGTGGTCAACCCCGAACGCGGGCGGCCTTGGCGTTTTTACGCAACACCTTTTTCCACTTCGGCCCGTCGAGCGCCTCGGCCAGATACTCCAACGTATGCATGACCTGATGTTTGTCGTGCATTTCTGAAAGGATACGCTGGATGCCCATCTTGCACGACGGACAGCCGACCAGGATGGGCATGGCCTCCGACGCCTCGGCCAGATTCTCGGCCAGGGTGATGCGCTTGCGCTCCCGCAACCGGTTGTAGATGGCCGGCGTGGTCATGGCCCCCATGCCCGATTCGCCGCAGCAGTGGGGCGAAAGGTCCACAGGCCGGCCCGTGACCTTGCGCAACGCGTCCATATACATGCCCGCGGCCTTGTTTTTCGCCACGCCGGCCCATTCGCTGTGGCAGGCGGCGTGGTAGAGGATGGGCGTCTTGTCCTCGCCCGCCGGGAACTCCAGCCGGCCAAGCAGGAACTGGGTCACATCCATGTGCACGAGATCGGGCCGCAGGGCCACGAGATCGTGCTCCTCCAGGGCTTCCCGACAGGTGCCGCAGCTGGTGAGGCTAAATGCCGGCAAAAGGCCAAGGGATTCGGCCTCGGCCAAAAGCGCGGCCAGGGCGGCCCGGTTGTGCTCCCGGTTTTGCCGGTACGCCTCGCCCATGCCGGCCGCCAGAAGCGGATAGCCGCAGCACAGATGCCGATGGGGCACGAGCACCGCCACTTCGGCCCGAAGCAGCAGGTGGATGGCGGCCATACCGATGGCGCTGGAAAAGAGCGACGCCCCGCAGCCCGGGAAATAGAGCACGGTCTCCGGAGCCTCGCGCCCTTCCTGGGGAATGAAAATGGAGCCCTTGTCCAGGTCCAGGCGTTCGCTCAGGCTGCGCAGGCCAAGATTCGGATTGGGGCCGCGAAGCCCTGGGTTCTCGATGCGGTTGCGCCAGAACCGGGGCAAAAGCGGCATGACCTTGTTGTGGAATTGCTGGCCATAGGCCGCGAGCTTGGCCGCCTTGGGCGCGCGGTTCTCCACGTCCTCGACAAGGTAGGACAAAATCTTGTGCTTGATGGGATGGCCGCCGCAACCCTGCTGGTCGAGGAAATTGCGCAGTCCGAGGGCCACCTTGCCGGACTCGATTTTCACCGAGCACACGCTCGTGCACTTGCCGCAGGCCGTGCAGTGATCAACCAGCTTGCGCAGCTTGTCCAAAAGCGCCGGGTCGGGCTCGCCGTGGCTGATCTGGGAATAGTAGATGGCCTCGATCAGCGCCCCGATGGCGATGTTCTTGTTGCGCGGATGATAGAGCATGCCATGTTCCGGGGCGAACATGGGGCAGACCTGCTTGCATTTGCCGCAACGGTTGCAGAACTGAATGCCGCTTAGAATCGAAATCAGCGTATCCTTGTCCGGCAGTGCGGTCTTCTTGATGTCGCGAATCAGCCTGTTAAACGAGAATGTGTAGGGCTCGACCCGAAGCGTACGGGTGGTCAGCTTGCCCGGGTTGATGATGTTTTTCGGGTCCACCCGCTTCTTGTAGGCGCGAAGCGCCTCGATCTTGGCGTCGTCCAGAAAGGCGATCTTGGTGATGCCGATGCCGTGCTCGCCCGAAACCGCGCCGCCAAGGGTGGTGACCTTCTCGAAAACCTTTTCCGCCGCTTCCAAGGCTTGCCGCATCATCTCCGGATCGTTGGAATTGACCGGGATGTTGACGTGGCAGTTGCCGTCGCCGGCGTGCATATGGCTCGCCACCTCGATGCGGGTGGCGGTCATCTCGGTGTGGATGGCGGCGAGCTGCTCCTTGAGCTTGGGATAGCGCGAGGCCAGATCGGTGAAGAAGTAGTGGGTCTGCACCTCCACTTCCGAATCCGACAGGTCCCGGGCCGTGATCTTGCCGCGCAGCACCCGGTCGCAAAATTCCAGCTCCATGGCCACGAATTCGTCCGAGGCCGGGATGCCGGGCAGCCGGCCGGCGTTTTGCAGGGCCGTTCGGTAGGCGTGGGCAATGCAGTGGAGGTTCAGGTCTTCCAGGAACTGGGCGAACTCCGGCACGACGGACAGCGGAATGACCACGTCCTCGTTGATCTTGAATCCCGAGGTGCGCTTGGAAATGGCCGAGAGTTTGTGCCGGTCCTCCCAGTACAGCTCCGC
Organism: Desulfovibrio sp. JY; assembly: GCA_021730285.1. Taxonomy (NCBI): domain Bacteria; kingdom Pseudomonadati; phylum Thermodesulfobacteriota; class Desulfovibrionia; order Desulfovibrionales; family Desulfovibrionaceae; genus Desulfovibrio; species Desulfovibrio sp. JY. The sequence continues at coordinate 3,363,114 of CP082962.1, read as the reverse complement.
CGTCTTGGCGTCCTTGGCCTCGAAAACGTCCACATTGTCATAGGGATCGACAATGTCCACGATGTCGGCCGCCGCGCGCAGGAGCGCGTCCTCCTTGTCGGAGTCGAGCTGGAGCAGCAGCACCGAAATCGGGTCGCCCTCGTACTGTGAGGACTTCTTGGCGTAATTGATGGCCTTGACGTACTTGGAGTTGAACTCCTCCAGGGCCGAAATCTTGACCGCGTCGCCTTCCTCGCGGATACGGTTTCTGAGCCCGACCACGTCGCGGATGACGCACATGGCGTTATTCATCGACCGGCCGAAAAATTCCAGGCACAGCGTGCGCGAATACTTGGGGACGGGATACAGGGCGAAACAGGCCTCGGTGATGATGCCGTCCACGCCCTCTTTCTGCACGCCGGGAAGCCCGCCAAGGAACTTGTTGGACACGTCCTTGCCGAGGTTGGGGGCGCGGATGTCCCGGCCGGGCAGGCGCACCACATCGCGCACGCTGCCTTCCCCGTCAAGAATCTCGAAAACGGCCGTCTCTTCCGGGCGAATCTTGTGGCGCGGGTGATTGACCCGGCGCACCTCGATAATCTCGCCCGTGGCCTCGACCATCTTATAGCTGATGATGTTGTCGAGGGTGGTGCCGTACTCGAAGGCGAACGGCCCGCCGGCGTTCTCGGCGATATTGCCGCCGAGCGACGAGGCCGCCTTGGAAGCCGGGTCCACGGTGAAAAGCAGCCCCTTGGCCGCGGCCGCCTTGATGGCGTGCATGGTGATGACGCCGGTCTGGGCGCAAAGGGTCCGGGCCTCCTCGTCGATGGCCAGGATCTTCTTGAATTTTGACAGGCTGAGAATGACCGAACGCCTATGGGCCGGTACGGCCCCGCCGGTCAGCCCCGAGCCGCCGCCGCGCGGAATGATGGCGAATTCCAGCTCGTAGGCCAGACGCAGAATCTGACGGATATGGTCGGCGGTTTCGGGCAGGAGCATGCAAATGGGCATCTCCATGCGCAAATCCGTGGCGTCGGTGGAGCACTCCACCAGGGAGTGGGCGGCGGTGACCACGTCCTCGGCCGGCAGGAAACGGCGTAACCGCTCGACCAGGTTCTCCCGGAAGCGCTTGTCCGATTCGTAGACGTCCCAAAAGGCCTTGTAGGCCTTCTTGATCAGGCGCGGATAATCGCCCCAGGCCTTGGGATTGGCCCCGGCCAGACGCTTTTCCACCGAAGCCTTGACGTCGTCGGGGTTGATGAAGGGATTGGCGCGCACGAGGAAAAGTTCGGCGGCCACGGCCACGGCAAGATTCCTGGCGTCCTCGGGCCACGCCTCGATCTCCTTGGGCGAGATGTCGAGGACGCGGGGTACGAGCCGCTCAAGGGGGAGGGATATATGCGGTGTTCGCTCAGACATATTAAGCGCTTCCAGCGAGGGTTGAAATACGGGAGGGAGTCAGATAATGCCGATGTCGGCGTTTGGCAAGGACCGCCTGCCCCGATTCCGGACCCGTAACGTTTCGTGCAGTGCCCCACCATGCATGGGTGTACCTGTTTTTTTTCGATCAAGCCTTTCCACAAACATCCCTTGGCCGCGTTCGAGCCTTCTGGCGCAGGGCCCGCGGGAGGTCCATGCTCGAAAGTTGCATCGCCTTTGTTTTATTGGCCGAACTGGGTTGCGTCCTTGCCGCCTGGTACAGGCTGCAAGACCCCGCATCCGGCATCGGCGAGGCACTCGCGTGCGCCCTAGCCCTGACGCTTGCCGGGTTGGGCCTGGCCGTCCAATTTCTTTTCGCCTTGGGTCTGGCCCGGTATCCCTGGCTCTTGGATGCGGACGCAGCCGTCTTTTTCGCCTATGCCTGGCGGCGGGGCAAGAGGCGATTTCTCCCGGATCTTCGCGAGGCCTGCCGCGTGGCCGCCACCTCCGCCAGTGCCTGGGTGCTGGCCGCGGGCTGCGCCCTGCTGGCGCTGACGGTGTGGGTCGCTCCGCCGGCCAACTGGGATTCCATGACCTACAATCTGGCCCGGGTGTGCATCATGATGCAGGAAAACACCCTGGCTCCGGAACACATAAACACCTTCCGGCAGGTATCCTTCAGCCCGGGCTTCGACCTGCTGCACTGGTTCTTTCTCCGCTACCACACGGACCGGGCCATCGCTATTTTTTCCTTTCTCGCCTACCTGACCATCATCGCGGGAAGCTTTTCTGTGGCCAGACGATACGGCGACGCCCGTTTCGCCCTGCGTACGGCGCTTATCGTGGCTTCGTTGACGCTCTTGCCCCTGGAAGCCACCTCCACCAAGAACGACATCGGCGCGGCGGCCATGGCCGTGGCCTGCCTGATCGGCGCCGCCCGACTGCTCGATCGTCCCGGTCCCGGGATCCTGGTCTTTTTCGTCACCTGCGCCTGTTACGGGCTTTCGACCAAGGCCCATTTCGCCTTTTTCGGCGCTCCGCTCACCGTACTCCTTTTCCTCGCGCGAGACCGGGAACTGAGCAAAATGGTGCGAGAGTGGTCACGCAGGGCTCCCCTGCGTCTGGCCTTTGGCATCCTGGCCATGCTTGCCGTCCTGGCGCTGTGCCTCGGCAGCCAATGGATCAACCTAGCCCGTTACGGTGATGCCTTCGGTCCGCGCCAGGCCGTGGCCCTGCACGAAAATCACGACGGACTGCCGGGCGCGGCGGCCAACCTGACCCGATACGTCCTCAACAGCATCGATATTCCGGGGAAATGGTGGTTCACGACCCGCCGCGACATCCATGCAGCCCTTTTCGGCCCGGGCAAGGGGCCGGGCGCGACCATGGCCTATAACGCCTATTTCGCTCCGGGCAACGCCCTGCGGGAGGATTCGGCGGCATTTGGCCTACTTGGGGGCGTACTCGTGGTTCCCTGCAGCCTGTTGGCCCTTTTTCGTCGACGCGACACACTCGTCCGTCTGGCCGCCCTCGCCCAGTGGACCTTTTTCCTGGCCCTTTGCGCCACGATCACCTGGTTTTCCTTCAACAACCGGTTTCTGACGCTCTTTTTCGCGGCAAGCGCGCCGGCCCTGGCCGCCGCACGGGGATGGTGGCACGACCGGAAATGGGTCCGGCTCCCTGTGCTCGTCCTGGCGGTTTGCACCCTTGGCGCGGCGAAACTGGCCAACCAGGACCGACCACTCGTTGACGCGGCGTATCTGCCGAAAGTCGATCCTCCCTTCGAGGCGTCGCTCTTCGATCGCCCGGGAGGCCGGCGTGGCGTTTACGACGCCTATTTTCACGGCCCGCTGCTGCTCGACTACCTGTCCCGGGGGCTTTATCCCGGCGGCCGGGGACTGCTCGTCGCCGGCAAGGACAGCTGGGTCTACCCGATCCTTTTTTACGGGCACAGGCAACACTGGCTGGTCATGGGCGAGGATGCGCCAGCGGCCGTCGTCGACGGCGAGCGCTACGACATGTGCCAATGCCCTTCCCTGCGCCGATTGGTGGACCGGTTCGACGTGGCTGTGATCATGGAATCCCCGGCCGCCGCGGCCTGCCTTTCCGGAGAAAAAACCGTCATGACCACCCAGGCCCCTTGGGGAAAGGTGCTGGTATTCGCGCCTGGCGCATCACGGGAAAAAGCCGTCGCGCCGTAGCCTCTCTGCTCCGCTGGAGTTGCCTCCACCTGGAGTTGCCCCTGCTAAACCGGACAGGCCGCGATATCGATTGCGCGAAGAAACTCCCGTGCGATCGCATTCGCAGCCCCTTGACGAGGGCACACACCCGCCGGGAGCCGTAACTCAGCCGTCCATCGACGATCTCACCGGATCAAAGGCAGCAGGACTTCGTCATGGGTCTTGGAGTAACGGGAAGGACGGTTCCTTGGGCCGGTCGCCAGTCGTTCGGACAACTGCGAGCGGGCCACGTCAAACGTCTCTGCCACGCGCTTCACAGGGAAGTCGGGTCAACGCCAATCTTCACGCAACGCCATTCCGACCACGCACAGCGGACGGCCGGGCTCATCGGAGCCACTCCTTGCGCGGCATCTTGCCCCCCCCCATTCCCCCCACAGAGGGAGAAACGGCCACTTGGCCTTTTAGGCGGCAAGAGCACCAACCGGACGCGAGCTGAACCGCGTCGCCAAACCGGCCACCCCGTCCCATATGGATTAGGCCTTAGGCATAAAAAAAGCCCCGGAGTTGTTTAGCAACTTCGGGGCTTTTAAAAAGAGCCCTGGCGGCGACCTACTTTCCCACGCAAGAGTACGCAGTATCATCGGCGAAGGAGGGCTTAACTTCCGAGTTCGGAATGGGGTCGGGTGTACCCCCTCCTCTATGACCACCAGGACAAATATATAAGTTAAAATAAGGGATGGGATTGTTTGGATGGCAAAAATCAAGTCGAACGGACTATTAGTACCGGTTTGCTGAGCACATTGCTGTACTTGCACATCCGGCCTATCAACCAGGTAGTCTACCTGGGTCCTTCGGGGAGAACTCGTCTTGAGGCGGGCTTCCCGCTTAGATGCTTTCAGCGGTTATCCCTTCCGAACGTGGCTACCCTGCGATGCCGTTGGCACGACAACAGGAACACCAGGGGTTCGTTCATCCCGGTCCTCTCGTACTAGGGACAAACCCTCTCAATTCTCCAACGCCCACGGAAGATAGGGACCAAACTGTCTCACGACGTTTTAAACCCAGCTCGCGTACCACTTTAATCGGCGAACAGCCGAACCCTTGGGACCTGCTCCAGCCCCAGGATGTGATGAGCCGACATCGAGGTGCCAAACCGCATCGTCGATATGAACTCTTGGATGCGATCAGCCTGTTATCCCCGGCGTACCTTTTATCCATTGAGCGATGGCCCTTCCATGCGGGACCACCGGATCACTAAGGCCCACTTTCGTGCCTGCTCGAGATGTCTCTCTCACAGTCAAGCTCCCTTATGCCTTTGCACTCGACGGCTGGTTTCCAATCAGCCTGAGGGAACCTTTGCATGCCTCCGTTACTTTTTGGGAGGCGACCGCCCCAGTCAAACTACCCGCCAGACAATGTCCCCGAGCCGGATAACGGCATCAGGTTAGAAGCTTAGACAATCGAGGGTGGTATTTCAAGGTTGGCTCCGCCGACGCTAGCGCGCCGGTTTCACAGCCTCCCACCTATCCTACACACGAGTGCCCAAGCTCCAATGTCAAGCTGTAGTAAAGGTGCACAGGGTCTTTCCGTCTTTCCGCGGGTAGACGGCATTTTCACCGCCACATCAATTTCACTGAGTCTCTGGTTGAGACAGCGTGGAGATCGTTACACCATTCGTGCAGGTCGGAACTTACCCGACAAGGAATTTCGCTACCTTAGGACCGTTATAGTTACGGCCGCCGTTTACCGGGGCTTCGGTTTAGAGCTTCGCTTGCGCTGACTCCACCCCTTAACCTTCCGGCACCGGGCAGGTGTCAGTCCGTATACGTCGTCTTACGACTTCGCACAGACCTGTGTTTTTAGTAAACAGTCGCCACCACCATTTCTCTGCGGCCCCCTCAGGCTTACGCAGCAAGTACTTCACCAAAGGGGGCACCCCTTATCCCGAAGTTACGGGGTCATTTTGCCGAGTTCCTTAACCAGAGTTCTCTCAAGCGCCTTGGGATACTCTCCCCGCCCACCTGAGTTGGTTTACG